>JBIOTX010000017.1:0-15119 GCA_044866315.1 Thermoanaerobaculia bacterium
GCTTCTACGTCCTCCAGCAGAAGTTCGGCTACACCCACGAGAAGATCTCCCAGGTCATCGGCAAGTCGCGCACGACCATCACCGAGACCCTGCTCATCAACGACATCCCCGACCGCATCCGGGTCCTGTGCCGCGAGGCGGGCATCTCGAGCAAGAGCGTGCTCGTGCAGGTCGCGCGCGCGGGATCGGAAGAGGCCATGGAGCAGGTCGTGCGCGCGTTCGCGGCAGGGGAGTTGTCCCGCGACGATCTGCGCAAGCAGACCGCGTCCAAGCCGGAGCCGAAGAAGGCCGGGCGGCCGAAGAACTACGTCTTCGCCCTCAAGGACAAGTCGCTGCCGTTCTCGCTCAACCTCACCTTCAAGAAGGCGAACGTGGAGAAGAGCGAGGTCATCGCGGCGGTGCGGGAGCTGCTGCGGCGTCTGGAGACGGACTCGTAGTCAGCTGCCCTGCGTGTCCGCGGTCGGCCCGTACACCGACGGCACTTTCCCACCCATGGGCCTGAGGTACGCCGTCAGCTGGCCGCGGTGGTGGATGGCGTCGTGGAGAAAGTCCCACACGGTCTCGCCCATCGGCCCCTTCTTGATCAGCTTCTCGCCGAAGTACATCGGCGCGTCCTGCTCCCACTTCGCGTCGTCGATCGACGCCACGGTCTTCTCCATCTCGTCCGCGGCGGCCTCGTACTCGCTGGCGATCGCCTCGACGTCGCCCGGACGGGGCTCGCCCTTCCAGCGCATCTCGCCGGTTTGGATCATGCGCACCAGGGCGCGCAGCTCCAGCACCAGGAACCAGGCGATCTCGCCGGCGGCGCTGTTGCGCTCGTGCGGCTTGTAGTCGAGCCGGTCGTTCGGCAGGGCCCGAATCACCTTCGCGAACCCGCGGCGCTCGTGCTTGAACGTCTTGAGATAGAACTCACGCGTCGACATCCGATCCTCCTACTGCGACGCGCAAGGGCTCGGCCATGGCCCGCAGCGTCTTCTTGTCGAATTTTCCCACCGACGTCTTCGGCACCTCGGAGACGAAGCGGATCTCGTCCGGCAGCCACCAGCGCACGAACTTCGCCTCGAGGTGGGCGAGGATCTCCTCGGCGGTGATGGAGTCGCGATGCTCGCCGCGCGGCACGACGTAGCCGACCGGCCGCTCCTGCCACTTCGGATGGGGTACGCCGATCACCACGGCCTCGAGCACCTTCGGGTGGGCCATGATCGCGTTCTCCAGCTCCACCGACGACACCCACTCGCCGCCGGACTTGATCACGTCCTTGGCCCGGTCGACGATGTTCATGTAGCCGTCCGGCGTGATCGTGGCCACGTCGCCGGTCTTGAACCAGCCGTCGGCGGTGATGCGCGTCGGATCGGCGCCGTTCAGATAGCCGGACGTGACCCACGGCCCGCGGATCTCGACTTCGCCGAAGGCCACGCCGTCCCACGGCAGCTCGTCGCCGGTCTGCAGATCAGCGATGCGCCACTCGACGCCCGGAACCGGCGGTCCCTGCGACGCGCGCGCCGGCATCGGGTCGTCGTGCCAGCTGCGCGGGTAGGCGACGCTGCCGAGAGGGGAGCACTCGGTCATGCCCCAGGCCTGCAGCAGCGTGAGCCCGCGTTTCTGGTACGCCTCCATCAGCGCGCGCGGCACGGACGAGCCGCCGCAGATGATCTGTCGCACGTCCGGCAGCGAGCCTTCGGCGAGCTTCTGCAGCATGCCCACCCAGATCGTCGGCACGCCGCTCAGGCACGTGACCCGCTCCGACTCCGCCAGGGCGAGCATCGCCTCCGGATCGCCCATCCAGCGGTCGGGGAAGACGAACTTGGCGCCGACCAGGCCCGCCGCGTACGGCATGCCCCAGGCGTTGGCGTGGAACATCGGCACGATGGGCAGCGTGACGTCGCTCTCGGTGAGCCCGGCCGCCGTCGGCTGCACGACGGCCATCGTGTGCAGGAAGTTCGAGCGATGGGAGTAGACGACGCCCTTGGGATGACCGGTCGTGCCCGAGGTGTAGCAGATCCCCGCCGCGGTGCGCTCGTCGAGCTCCGGCCAGGTGAAGTCGCCGCTCTCGGCGGCGAGCAGCGTCTCGTAGTCGTGCATCCCCTCGCGCGTGACGCCGCTGTCGGTGACGATGATGGCGTGGCGCAGCGTCTTCAGCTGGCCGGCGAACTTCTCGAAGAGGGGGAGCAGCGTGTCGTCGACCACGAACACCGTGTCGCCGGCGTCATTGGCGATGAACGCGAGCTGGTCGGGCGAAAGGCGGAGGTTGAGCGTGTGCAGCACCGCGCCCATGCACGGCACGGCGTAATAGGTCTCGAGATGGCGGTAGTTGTTCCAGGCCAGCGTGGCCACGCGGTCGCCTTCGCGGACGCCGAGGCGGGCCAGGGCCGCGGCGACCTTGCGGACGCGCAGCGTAAAGTCGCCGTACGTGTAGCGATGCACCCCCGCGGCGGTCTTCGTCACGATCTCCTTGCGCGAGAAGAGCCGCTCCATCCGCCACAGAATGTGATGCAGCGTGAGCGGGTAGTCCTGCATGAGTCCGAGCATCGCCGAAGAATAAACGGGTTGACAGCGGCAGGCCAGCGCGCGTACGCTCCCGCGCCAACATGACGCAGACGACCTATCCTCTGGGCCGAATGATCATGCGTCGCCCCGGCGCGAGCGCGTAAGCCACGCGTTTGTAGACCGGGGACCCTCCGCGACCTTTCCCTCACAACTCGTAACGCACCGAACTTTTTGGCCGAGGAGGACCATATGGCCTATCGTTTTGATACCCGTGCAATCCACGCCGGTCAGGCGAATGACGCGACCACCGGCGCCATCACCACACCGATCTACCAGACCTCGACGTTCCGGCAGAGCGAGCCGGGCGTGTACAACGGTTTCTGCTACGCCCGCACCGGCCACCCGACGCGCGCCGCGCTGGAAGAGAACCTGGCCGCGCTCGAGGGCGCGCGCCATGGCCTGGCGTTCTCCAGCGGCATGGCGGCCATCCACGCCGTGCTGTCTCTGCTGAAGGCCGGCGATCACGTTGTCTCCACGCAGGACCTCTATGGCGGCGCGTGGCGCATCTTCACCAAGGTCTTCGCCCGCTTCGGGGTCGAGTTCGCCTTCGTGGACACAACGTTCCCGGAGAACGTGGAGAGGGCCATCCGTCCGGAGACGAAGCTCCTCTGGCTGGAGACGCCGTCGAATCCGCTGCTGCACGTGACCGACATCGCGACCTGTGCGGCCATCGCCCGCGCGCGGCGCGTCACCACCGTGGTCGACAACACGTTCGCCACGCCGGTGCTCCAGCAGCCGCTGGCGCTCGGCGCCGACGTCGTCGTCCACTCCACGACCAAGTACATCAACGGCCACTCCGACACGATCGGGGGAGCGGTGATCACGAATGACCCGTCGCTGTTCGACGAGCTGAAGTTCCTGCAGAACGCGATCGGCGCCGTTCCCGGCCCCCAGGACTGCTATCTCATCCAACGCGGCATCAAGACCCTCGGCCTGCGCATGGAGCGGCACTGTTCGAACGCGGAGATCATCGCCCGGTACCTCATCGGCCACGACCGCGTGCGGCGGGTCTGGTATCCGGGCCTGGTCGACCAGCCGAGCCACGCCGTCGCCCGGCGGCAGATGAGCCGGTTCGGGGCCGTGGTGTCGTTCGAGCTCGACGCCGCGATCGAGGAGACGCGGGCCTTCACCCGGCGCCTGCATCTCTGGACGCTGGCCGAGAGCCTCGGCAGCGTGAAGAGCCTGTTCTGCCATCCGGCGACGATGACCCACGCATCGGTCGAGCCGGAGGTGCGCCGCAGCGTCGGCATCGGCGACAGCCTGATCCGGCTGTCGGTCGGCCTGGAAGACGTGCGCGACCTGATCGAGGACCTCGAGCAGGCCCTGGCGCGGACGGCCAAACCGGCGGCCGAGGAGCGTGTCGCATGAGACGGCTGGGCGTCGGACTCCTCGGCTGCGGCACGGTCGGCGGCGGGTTCGTGGCGCTGGTGCAGCGCGAGCGCGAGCGGATCCGCGCGCGCTTCGGCGTCGACCTGGAGATCACGCGCATTCTCGTGCGCGACCCGAGCAAGCAGCGCCCGGTCGATGTCGACCGGGCGCTGCTCACGGATTGCGCGACCGAGGTCATCGACGGCGACTGCGACGTCGTCGTCGAGGCCATCGGCGGCGTACACGCGGCGGGCTCGTTCGTCCGCCGCGCCATCGCGCGCGGCCGGCACGTCGTCACGGCCAACAAGGCGCTGCTCGCGGCGTCGGGACGGGAGCTCTTCGACGCCGCCGCCCGGAGCGGCGTCACCGTCGGCTTCGAGGCCAGCGTCTGCGGCGGGGTGCCGGTGGTCGGGGCGCTGCGCCGCGGCCTGGCCGGCGACTCAATCGAGCGGATCACCGGGATCCTGAACGGCACGTCGAACTACGTCCTGTGCCGCATGGAAGAGGGGCTGGACCTCGGGCGCGCCGTCGCGTGCGCGCAGGAGCGCGGGTTCGCCGAGGCCGACCCGTCGCTGGACATCGGCGGCCAGGACGCGGCGCAGAAGCTGCGCATCCTGGCCGAGCTGGCCTTCGATGCGCCGGTGCGGCGGACGACGGTCGCGGGGATCGAAGGCGTGTCCGCCGATCCGCGGTTCGTGACCCGTCAGGTGGCCGAGGCGCGGCGGGTGCCGGGAGGCGTGGAGCTGGTGGTCGAGCCGCGGCGGCTGCCGCGGGAGCACCCGCTGGCGCGCGTCGTCGACGAGCAGAATGCCGTGGTCATCCGCGGGCGGGCGGTGGGAGACGTGTGGCTGAGCGGGAGGGGGGCCGGATCGGGGCCGACGGCCGCGGCCGTGCTGGCGGACGTCCTGGAGTGCGCAGCATAAGTCTTAATTAACATAATCCATCTTAGTAGACCGTGTGGAAACTTCGCGACCCGGCCTGGTTCTCGCGATAATCCGCGTCCGACGATGAAGATCCTGACCCGCTACATCCTCAAGGAGATGATCGGCCCGACGGCCCTGGGCTTCTGCTTCTACACCTCGATCATCCTCATGCAGCGGCTCTTCGACCTGGCGGGCATGATCATCCGCCGGTCGCTGTCCGTCGGCGCGGTCGGCCGGCTGCTGCTCTACTCGATGCCGAACATCATCGTCCTGACCGTGCCGATGTCGCTGCTGTTCGGCATTCTCATCGCCGTCGGCCGGCTCTCCTCGGACTCGGAGATCGTGGCCATGCGCGCCCTGGGCATCTCCACGCGCACGATCTACCGGCCGGTCTTCTTCTTCAGCGTGATCATGTTCCTGCTGAACATCTACCTCATCAACTTCGTGATGCCCAAGGGCAACCGCCAGTTCGTGGCCCTGCGCGCGGAGCTGACCACGTCCTCGGCCGAGAAAGCGATCAAGCCCCGGGTCTTCCACGACGAGTACGAAAACCTGATGATCTACGTGAACGACGTCGACCCGGCCACCGGCCAGTGGGAAGGCGTCTTCGTGGCCGACAACCGCGCCGACGAGGGCCAGGACGTCACCGTCGCCTCGCAGGCCGGCGCCCTGACCGATCCCCAGAACGACGAGTCGAAGGTCGGCGCGCTCACGCAGCAGGCCGGCGGACAGCGGCTGATCCTCGCCGAGAGCGGCAATCTCTCCATCTCCAGGCCGTCCAAGGAGATCTGGATGAACCTCCGCGGCGCCGAGACCCACCTCTGGGACCCGCGGCGCCCCGACCGCTACGACCACACTCGGAACGAGACCCAGCGCCTCCTGCTCCCGTCCTCGGGAGGCTCGTTCGATCCCAACCAGCTCGCCAAGTCCCTCAAGGAGATGAACTTGCGCGAGCTCATCGAGCAGGAGCAGATGCTCCGGAAGAACAATCAGGAGTACGACCGGGTGAACCGGAACCTCGCCCGGGTGGAGATCCACAAGAAGTTCGCCATTCCCTTCGCCTGCATCGCCTTCGGCGTCCTCGGACTGCCGCTCGGGATCACCAACCGCCGCGGCGGCAAAAGCTCAGGTTTTTCTTTAAGTATCCTGATCATCCTCTTCTACTACTTCATGATCATGAACGGCGAGCAGTTCGCCGCCAGCGGGAAGATCACTCCCGGTCTGGGGATGTGGGCCGCGAACCTGATCCTGCTCGCCCTGGGCATCTTCCTCCTCGGACGCGCCAACCGCGACTTCGGGGCGCAGCACCGCGAGGCCGGGCTGCTGCGCCGCGGCGTCCGGGCCGTCGCCCGGATCTTCCGGCGCCGCTCGCGGGCCGCCGTCGCGAATGAAGAGGCGCCGTCCGTCCTGAACCGCCTCGACATCACCTTCCCGAACATCATCGACCGCTACATCCTCCGGGAGTTCCTGAAGGTCCTGGGGCTGGTCATCCTGTCGGTCGTGGCCCTGTTCATGATCGTCGACTACACCGAGATCGCCCGGGACCTGCGCCAGAACCGGATCGGCCCGGACGTCGTCCTCGAGTACTACCGGTTCCAGATCTTCTACGTCCTCAACTGGACCCTGCCCATTTCCGTGCTCGTGGCCACGCTGGTGACGTTCGGGATGCTCTCCAAGAACAACGAGGTCACCGCCATCAAGTCGAGCGGCGTGTCCCTCTTCCGCGTGGCCGTGCCGATCCTGGCCGTGGCCGGGGTGATGAGCCTCCTGGCCTACTTCATCCTCGACTTCGTGCTCCCGTACTCGAACAAGCGCGTCGCGGCCATCAAGCGCCAGATCGAAGGCAACGAGGCCGCCACCGCGACCTCCCAGCAGAAGCTCTGGTACCTCGGCAAAGGCCGCTACATCATCAATTTCCTGTCCTACGACCGCGCGTCCAAGCAGCTCTCCCAGGTGCAGGTCTTCGAGCTCCACCCGACCGAGTTCCGCCTTACCCGCCGGGTCTACGCCCGCCGCGCGAGGTGGAACGGGCGGGCCTGGGCCTTCGAGGACGGCTGGATGCGCTCCTTCACCGACGACGGCAACTCCTCGTTCACCCCCATCCTCCGGCCGATCGCGCTGTCGTATCAGGAGTCCCCCGAGGACTTCGCCACCGAGGTCAAGGCCCCGGAGCAGATGTCCTTCGCCCAGCTGCGGCGGTACATCGACACCATCCGCCGGTCCGGCTACGCCGCCGAGGCCCTGGCGGTCAAGCTGTACGAGAAGACCTCCTGGCCGTTCATCTGCACGGTCATGGCCCTCATCGCCCTGCCCTTCGCCTTCCGCATGGGCAAACGCGGCGCCCTCTACGGCATCGGCATCGCCCTGGTGCTGGGGATCTTCTACTGGATGCTCTTCGCCGTGTTCACGAAGTTCGGGGAGGTCGGCAACCTCCCGCCGCTGCTGTCGGCGTGGAGCGCGAACATCCTGTTCGGGCTGGCGGCGGTGTATTTGTTCCTGCACGTGGAGACGTGAGGGGTTAAATCGCCCCCACGATCTCCTCCGCCAGCCCCTCCCACTTGCGCAGGTACGCCCGCCGATCCTCGTTGTACTTGGCCACGAGGGCGTTGTACTCGTCCAGCCTCCCCTGCCGCTCGTACATCTTCTTCGGCTGCAGGTAGTCGTGGTCGTCGAGGTCGGGGACGTGGGTGGCGACGAGATAGCCGAAGTCCGGGTCGCGCTCCCAGGTGATCGTGCCCTCGGCGATGGCCTTGACGATGGCCGAGGAGTGCTGGATGCGCACCTTCTTCGAGCGCTCGTCCTTGTCGTCGCCGCCGATGCGCCCGGTGTTCATGAGGTAGACCTCCATCGGGCTGTGCTTCATGAGCTCGAGCATGCGGTTGCCCTGGAAGGCGTGGAGCAGCGGGAAGAACGGATTCGTGCCGGGCACGCGCAGGGACTTGCCGGCTTCGGCGGCGCCGCCGGCGCTGGTGCCCTTGGTCTCGCCGAGCATGAAGTACGCGGCGGCGAGGGGGCCTTCGAGCTTAGCCACGGCGGGGATGATGTTCTCGTTGCGGTTGAGGATCAGGAGGAAGTCGACCTTGGTCATCTCGCGCGCGTCCGCGGCGCCGGCGATGTCCTGCATGCGGATGACGGCCCGGCCGTTCGGCGTGTAGGAGGTGTCGAAGTAGTCGATCTTCCCGGCGTCGTCCTGGGAGACGTTCTCCAGGTACGCGTGCTCGGAGGCGCAGGCGTCGTAGATCGTCGGCTCGTCGTTCGGGTTGAGGCCGAAGGTCTTGGCGAAGCAGCCGTTCTCGGTGGCGTACACCTTCCCGCCGGGCATGAGCGCGCAGAAGTCGTCCTGCACCGGTGAGGAGTTGTTCTGCTTGGTGAACGTGGTGGTGGTCTTGCCCGTGCCGGAGAGGCCGACGATCAGGCCGACGCGCATCTGGTCGCCGACGGGGATGACCTTGCAGCCGGCGTGGAGCGCCAGTCCGCCGCGCTCGTAGACCAGCTTGTTCCACATGCGCAGGCCGCCCTTCTTCGACTCGCCGAAGTAGTCCGAGTGGAAGACGCGGGTGACGTAGTTCTCCAGGTCGACCGCGATCAGGCGGTCGTCCGGATAGCCCGGCATGGGCAGGTTCGGGGTGTAGATGACCGTCACCGTCGGCTCGAAGTGCTCCAGCTCCTCGGCCGTGGCCGGGTAGTAGAGGATGTGCTGCATCGCGGCGACGTTGGCGTTCGCCTTCTCCATGATCAGGCGCGCCGGCACCCGGAACTCGGGGTCGTTGCCGATGTAGCCCTCGATCACGAGCATGTCCCGGGTGCGGATGTACTCGTTCTGCAGCTGGGCGATCCGGTCGTACTCGGCGCGGGTGATGGTCTGGTCGGAGTGGTGCTCGGGGTGATCGGTGGCGATGAAGGTCGACAGCTTGGAGCGCGAGACCACGCGCGTGGCCACGTTCACGTTTCCAAATTCGGTGATGCGCGCGTTCGGCATCTCTTCGGCGAACTTCCGGAGCTGCTCGGGGGTCGGATTCCAGACCACCGACTTGGGCTCAACGGGAAGCGTTTTCGGGCGTTTGGGCGATGCGTGGGGGGCCGTCCGCACTCGGGCCGTGTTCGTGGCGGTCGCCATGTCGCTCATGGGCAAGGTCCTTTTCTCGCTGATATTTGGCAAGAGTCGTGATCGACGCAAGGATCGCGCCGTATTGCCGGGAGGGCGCGATTCTACAATGAAACGCCAAGACATGCCGACCCGAAGCATTCACCGCCTCACCCACCGCCTCGAGCGAGGCCTCGACCGCGTCATCGACGCCCCCGGCGGGCGCGTCATGATCAGCCCGTATCGAGGGTTCGGCAGGGACCGCGAGATGCTGATCAAGGGACGCGTCCTCGTGGCCAAGGCCATCACCCGGGCCACCGAGTCCGAGCCGCTCTGGCGCAGCCTGCTCAACACCTACCGTCGCTTCCAGACCGACGAGGTCGCCGGCGCGAAGGTGCGCGCCACCTACCGCGATGCCGTGGTCGAGACCGTCTCGAACGAGGAAGGGCACTTCCAGGTCCGGCTCGAGCCGCGCGAGCTCGCCCGCCATACCCTCTGGCACGAGGTCGACCTCCTCCTCCCCCACACCGGCGCCACCGCCACCGCGAACGTGGTCCTCCCCTCCGAGGCTGCGGAATTCGCGATCATCAGCGACATCGACGACACCATCGTCCAGACCGGCGCGACCAGCCTTTTGACCATGGCCCGCTCCGTCGTCAAGAGCGCCGCCATGCGCCTCCCCTTCGAGGGCGTGGCCGACCTCTATCGCGCCCTCCACCGCGACCGCAACCCGATCTTCTACGTCTCCAGCGGCCCGTGGAACCTCTACGACGTCCTCCACGACTTCATGAACCTGCAGGGCATCCCGCCCGGGCCGATGTTCCTCCAGGACTGGGGCATCGACGAGACCACCCTGGTCATGCGCGGCCACGAGGAGCACAAGCTGGCCCAGATCAACCTCCTCCTCGAGTTCTACCCCGGCCTCCGCTTCGTCCTCATCGGCGACAGCGGGCAGCACGATCCGGAGATCTACCTGCAGGTGATCCGGGCCCACCCGGGCCGGGTCCTGGCCGCCTTCATCCGCGACGTCACCCCCGACCTGCGCGACCAGGGCGTGGCCCGGATCATCGAGGACGCCCGCTCCTCCGGCGTGGAAATGCTCTACGTCCGCGACTCCGCCGATGCCATGGAGCACGCGCGCAGGTTAGGATTGGCAGCGTGAGTGAAGTTTTGAAGGTCACCCTCGAGGCTCTCCAGACCCGTGTCACCCGCGTCTTTCCCGCCCAGGTCCGCAGCGCCGTCGAGTCGCTGACGGACGAGCAGATCTGGTGGCGTCCCAACGAGGCGTCCAACTCGGTCGGCAATCTGGTCCTCCACCTCACCGGCTCGCTCAACTACTTCCTGAACCGCAACCTCGGCCGGATCGAGTTCACCCGCGACCGGCCCGCGGAGTTCGCCGAGCGCGGCCCGGTGCCGAAGGACCAGCTCATGGCGGGCTTCAACGACATGGTGGCGAAGGCCGAGCGCACGTTCGACGCCCTGACCACCGACGGCCTCGGCGACCGCTCGCCCGAGCCGTCGATGCACCGCCTGGTCATCGAGGACCTGATCAACGCCTCGATGCATCTCGCCAACCACACCGGCCAGATCGTCTGGATCGCGAAGATGCTGAAGAGCGACGCCGTGCACGAGGTCTGGATCAAGTCCCACAAGGCGGAAGGGGCCTGGAAGCAGGCGTGAGGATCGCGGTCGTCGGCGCCGGCGGAGTCGGCGGCTACTTCGGCGGCCGGCTGGCCCAGGCCGGCGTGGACACGACGTTCATCGCCCGCGGGGCGAGCCTGGACGCGCTTCGCACGCGCGGCCTGCGCGTGGAAAGTATCCACGGCGACTTCGCCCTCGAGCGCGTGAGCGCCACCGATGACCCGTCGAGCGTCGGCCCGGTCGACGCCATCCTGATGACCGTCAAGACCTGGCAGATCGCCGACGCCGCGAAGGCGCTCGGGCCGATGATCGGGCCGGACACCGTGGTCGTGCCGCTGGAGAACGGCGTCGATGCCGCGGAGATCCTCGCCGGCGTGGTCGGCCGCGAGCACGTCCTCGGCGGCCTCTGCGCCATCGTCAGCTTCGTGGTCGCGCCGGGGCATGTCCGCCACGCCGCGGTCGATCCGCTGATCATGCTCGGGGAGCTCGACAACCGGGCCATCCCGCGCGCGGAGCGCCTCCGGGACACGCTGCTCGCCGCCGGGATCAAGACCGAGATCCCCAAGGACATCCACCGCTCGCTCTGGACCAAGTTCCTCTTCATCGCCCCGATGAGCGCCGTCGGCGCGCTCACGCGCGTGCCCATCGGCGTCTGGCGGGCCATTCCCGAGATTCGCGTGCTCACCGACGCCTCGGTCCGCGAGGTCGTGGCCGTCGCCGCCGCCCTGGGCATCGATCTCGGCGACGACGCGGCCCTTCGCACCTGGGAGCGCTACGACGCCCTGCCCCCGGCTTCCACCTCCTCGCTGCAGCGCGACGTCATGGACGGCAAGCCCTCCGAGCTCGACGCCCAGATCGGCGCCGTCGTCCGCCTCGGCCGCCAGCACGGCGTCCCCACGCCCGTGAGCGACATCCTCTACCACTGCCTCCTGCCGCAGGAGCGGCGGGCCCGCGGTCTGTAATACGATGACCGCGTCCGTGCACCCCGCCATCGCCGAAGCCAAACGAGTTCTACAGGTCGAAGCCGCGGCCATCCTCGGCGTGATCGACCATCTCGACCAGGCCTTCGTCGACGCCGTGGAGCTGATCGCCACCTGCAACGGCCGGGTGGTGACCATGGGCGTCGGCAAGTCCGGGATCATCTGCAAGAAGATCAGCGCCACCCTGGCCTCCACCGGCACGCCGTCGTTCTTCATGCATCCGACCGAGGCCCTCCACGGCGACCTGGGGATGCTCGTACGAGGGGACGTCGTCCTGGCGGTCTCCAACTCCGGCGAGACCGAGGAGCTCGTGCGCCTCTTGCCGAGCATCAAGCGGGTCGGGGCGGAGATGGTGGCCATCACCGGCAACCCCTCGTCGACGCTCGCCCGTGGCGCGGACCATCACCTCAACGCCGCGATCTCGAAGGAGGCCTGCCCGCTCGGCCTCGCCCCGACGGCATCGACCACCGCGACGCTGGCCCTCGGCGACGCCCTGGCCATGGCCCTGCTCCTCCGCCGCGGCTTCAAGGAAGAGGACTTCGCCTTCCTCCATCCCGGCGGAAAGCTCGGCAAGCGCTTCCTGCGCGTGCGCGACCTCATGCATCGCGGCGACGAGGTGCCGGTCGTCCGCGAGACCACGAGCATGCACGACGTGATCTACGAGATGTCGAAGAAGGGCTTCGGCATCACCGCCGTGGTCAACGACGGCGGCGCGCTGCAGGGCGTCGTCTCCGACGGCGATCTCCGCCGGCTCCTCCAGCGCGACGAGGAGATCCTCCGCAAGACCGCCGCGGACGCGATGAAGAGCAACCCCATCACCATCGCCGCCTCCGAGCTGGCCTCGGCCGCGCTGCAGATCATGGAGGAGCGGAAGATCACTTCGCTCTTCATCGTGGATGAAGCGCGGCGGGTCGAAGGTATCATTCACATCCACGACCTGTGGGGTCTCGAGCTCTTCTGATGGAACGGGTGGTCCTGCGATATCGCGACGGCCGGACCGAGCGGGTGACGCTCGAGCCGATCGATCCGGCACGGGAGGTCCTGACGGTGCGCCGCGAGGACGGCAGCGAGGGCGAGGTGTCCTTTGCCGAGCTCAAGGCTGTCTTCTTCCCGCGCGATCACTCCGATGCCCCGCTCGAGCCCGCCAGCGGCATGCAGATCGCCGTCGAATTCAACGACGGCGAGGTCATCCACGGCCTGGCCCACTACAACCCCGAGCGCAACGGCTTCTTCCTCTACCCGGACGACCGGAGCAAAAACGACCGCGTTTTTGTTGTGAACTCAGCCATTGTCTCGATCGAAGTCGAGAAACTCTGACGTGGAGCGGCGAGCTCTTAGCCCGCCGTCGGCCCGTACATTGCTCAGGCCATTGCCATGAAACGACTTGCCCTGATTTCGCTTTTGCTCGTCGCCTCTTCCGTCGCCGCCGCCGAGATCGAGCTCGACCGCGCCGCGGCCGCCATGTCCGGCATGGAGGCGAGCTTCACCCACCGCTTCACCGCCAAGGGATTCAAGACCGCCCAGGTCGAGAGCGGCTCGGTCGTCTTCGGCGACCTGCCGAAGATGCGCTGGAGCTACAGCCGCCCCGAGGAAAAGCTGTTCGTCTTCGACGGCACGACCTCCTGGTTCTATGTCCCCGGCGACAAGCAGGTGACCCTCGGCCGCGTGAATGACGCCCGCAAGCGCGAGATGCCGTTCCTCCTCCTCGGCGATCCGGCCGCCCGCGAGCGCCACTTCGCCGTCAAGCAGCAGAACCGCGGCGGCTCCGTCGTGACCACCCTCACCCCCCGCGACAAGGCTGCGGTCGTCCGCAGCGTGACCGTCAGCGTCGACCCGTCGACGCACCTGATCCGGAGCATCGACTACACCGACCGCCAGGGGAACCGCACTTCGTTCTCCTTCTCCGGATATCATCGCCGCGCCGCCTCCGCGGGAACGTTCCGGTTCGATCCGCCCGCGGGAGTGCAGGTCGTACGCGCGGACTGATATGGCTCAGGAATTCTCATTCGACGTCGTCTCCAAGACCGACCTGCAGGAAGTCGCGAACGCCGTCCAGCAGGCCCAGAAAGAGCTGGCCCAGCGCTTCGACTTCAAGGGCAGCAAGAGCTCCATCGAGCTGTCCGCCGAGGAGCTGGTCCTGGTCAGCGATGACGAGGGGAAGCTGCGCAGCGTCAAGGACATCCTGGAGTCCAAGCTGGTCAAGCGCCACGTGGCCCTCAAGGCCCTCGACTACCAGAAGATCGAGCCGGCCCAGTCAGGCACCGTCCGCCAGCGCGTGAAGATCGTCCAGGGCATCGAGAGCGAAAAGGCCAAGGCCATCGTCCGGACGATCAAGGACGCCAAGCTGAAGGTGCAGGCCTCCATCCAGTCGGACCAGGTGCGCGTGGTCGGCCGCAACAAGGACGACCTGCAGAAGGCCATCGGTCTGATCAAGGAAAACGACTACGGAATCCCGCTCCAGTTCACCAACTACCGCGGTTGAGTGGCGCTCACCGTTCGACTATCCTTCCAGCCCGTGACAGCTCCTCGCACTTTGAACGGGCAGATGGCCTACGCGGAGCGGCTTCTCGACCTCGTGGCCCCCAAGCTCGAGCTGGTCGAAGAGGAGCTCCGGCGGAACTTCCGCTCCCAGATCCTCACGATCCACGACGTGGGCGAGCACATCCTCGCCGGCGGCGGGAAGCGCCTCCGCCCTGCCCTGCTCCTCCTGGTCTCGCGCATGCTGCGCTACGACGGCCACCGCGACGTCATCTACGCCGCGGTCGTGGAGTTCATCCACACGGCCACCCTGGTCCATGACGACATCATCGACGAGGCCGACGTCCGCCGCGGCCGGACGTCGATCAACTACCGCTGGGGCAACAACCTGACCGTCCTCGTCGGCGACTACCTCTACACCCACTCCATGAGCATGGCCCTGGCCGAGGGGAACCTGGACGTCTTGCGGCTCCTCTCGAACGTGACCATCCGCATGATCGAGGGCGAGATCCTCGGCCTCGAGCTGAACGGCCGGGCCGACCTCTCCGTCGACGACTACTTCGACATCGTCAGCCGCAAGACCGCCGCCCTCTTCGGCGCCTGCTGCCGCATCCCGGCCTACCTCACCGAGGTCCCCGAGAACCACGCCAGTTCCCTGTTCAACTACGGCCTGAACCTCGGCATCTGCTTCCAGCTCATCGACGACCTGCTCGACTTCACCTCCAGCACCGAGGTCCTCGGCAAGCCGGCCCTGTCCGATCTCAAGGAAGGCAAGGTCACCCTCCCCCTGATCCTGGCCCTCCCCCGCGCCACGGCCCGCGAGCGCGACCTCATCACCCGCGTCGCCTCGCACAAGTCCTTCGACGGGATCGATCCCGCCGAAGTCCTGGCCATCGTCAACCGCTACGAGACCCTCGACCAGACCCGCGCCATCGCCCGCGACTACGCCAACCGCGCCCGCCGCTCCCTCGAGCCCTTCCCGGACGGCCCGGCCAAGGAGGCGCTGGAGGTGGCCCTGGACTTCGTGATGGATCGGGACCGGTAGGGCGAGCGTCCCGCTCGCCCCTGCCGGGCATCCTGCCCGGCAGCAATGTCAGA
>JBIOTX010000018.1:0-37762 GCA_044866315.1 Thermoanaerobaculia bacterium
AAAGACGGCGGGCTGAGAGCCCGCCGCTCCACGAACTAGCCTTTGAACGTAAAGGGAACCTGCTTCTGCTCGCTCGGGCCGACGGTCACCGGCTGCTCCTGCTGGCCGTACTTCTCGTGCCAGAAGACGAGGGTGTACGTGCCCGGCGGGAGGTTGCCGATGGTGTAGGTGCCGTCCATCTTCGAGACGGCGTGGTACGGGTGGGGCAGGACGGCCATGTACGACTTCATCCAGCCGTGGACGTCGCACTTGATGCGGAACGGCTTCATCTCGACCTTGTCGAACTTCTTGGTCGAGACCATGCCCTGCACCGGCTGGCCCTCGTTGAACTGCGGATTGACCTCGGGCATGGCGTGCACGTTGTGCAGCGTGGCGTCGCTGTTCTTGATCTGGATGCCCTGGCCGACCTGCACTGTGCTCACGTGCGGGACGTACTTGCAGCCGTTCTGGTCGAGCACGGTCGGAGCGGGCTTCGGATAGTTGCCGGCCGGGGCGTTCTTCACGTAGACGATGACGTTGGCCAGCTCGCCGCCCGGCCCCAAGACCACTTCCTCGTCCGGCTGGGGCGTCGGATGCTTCGAGGCGCAGAACGGATCGGCGCCCATCTGCAGGTTCGGCATCTTCGCCGGCGCGCCTTCGAACTTCACCAGACCGGTGATGGTCGCGGCGTTGGCGACCTGCGGCGCGGCCGCGGCCGGAGTGGCGGCGGTACCGGCGGCCGTGTCACCCGATGTGTCGGCGGCCTGCGGCGCGCCGTCGTCTTCGCCGAGGTCCTTTTCGTCCACCACTTCCTTCCCGCCGCCGCAGGCGACGGCCAGGACGAGGGTGAGGGCGAAGAGCAGGGTCAGGAACTTCTTGAGGGACATCAATTCATCTCCTTGAGGATACTTGGGGGGGACGCGGGACGCGCTCGGCGACAGCCGGCGTGGGCGGCGGCGTGGTCGGTTGCGGCTGGGGAACCGGCGCCGGGCCGCCGACGCCGGCGGGACGCATCTGGTCGATGCCGACGCTCCAGATGTAGTCGCGCAGGTAGTCGGTCAGGGCCACGGCGTCGGCCATGGTCTTGCGGAGCGCTTCCTCGCTCTGGAAGTACGGCAGGAGCGCGGCCTTGTGGCCGGCGAACTGCGGCGTGTCGATGGCATTGGCCAGCGGCGACTGGAAGCCGCCGGTCTCCGGATCGCGCGGGAAGTTCGTGGGCATGCGCGTGCCGGGGATCATCTCGTCCGGACGGCGGATCCAGTCCGCGATCCAGTCGTGGCGCAGGCGGATCTTGGAGAAGGTCAGGTTCGGGGCCAGCGACTGCGTGTCGGCCACGTTCGGCACCGGCGGATTGGCCGGATCGACGGGCACGGTGGAGTGGCACTGCTGGCAGCGCAGCATGGCGTAGACCTCGCGGCCGATGGCGATGTTCTGCTGCGGCGGCATGGCGTAGCGCATGGTGTCGAACTGGGTCTCGTGCCCTTCCGCGGCGAAGCCGGCCACGAGCGTGGCCGCCTCCTGGTCGCTGAAGTGGAAGGTGGGCATGCGCACGCTCATCCACGGCCGGACCTTCATCACCGTCGGATCCTTGAGGAAGTTGAAGAGCCACGGCGACTGGGCCCGGCCGCCCTCCGGAGAGAGGTCGGGCGGGAGGAAGTTCGGATCGCTGATCAGCGCGGCGATGGCCCGCCCACTGCGGTTCACCACGTGACACGCGCGGCAGTTGCGCTGGGAGATGATCTTCCTCCCCTCCTCCGCCGCCCGCATGCGCGGGTCGCGCGCGGCCAGGCGGTTGTCGTTGACCTTCTCCTTGGTCAGGCCGAGGACCACCGAGGTGACCAGCCGGGCCTCGTCCTCGGTGAGGTGGAAGTTCGGCATTTTCAGCTTGTCGTTGTAGGGCTTGGTGCGCTCGTCGTCGTAGATGCGCGGGCTGCGGACCTTGTTGTAGATCCACGACGGCACGTTGTGGAGGATGTGCTCCTTCTTCCCGTCCTCGTGCTCGTATTCGTGGACGAAGCCGAAGTCGAAGAGGTGGGCGTTCTTCGATCCCTCGGTGGTCAGCTCGGTACCGATCGGCTTGAGGCCCTCGAAGCCCTGGATGTCGTGGCAGGAGTAGCAGCCGTACTTTTCGATGCTGCGCTGGCCGAGGTAGACCAGCTGGTCGCGCAGGGGCATGGTATTGAGCCGCGCGTCGGCGTCGCGGTCGGTCAGCGTGCCGATCAGGTACCCCTTGGCCAGCTCGCGCACGGCCTTGGGGTCGGGCGGGCGGAGGGGGTCGCGCAGGAAGGCCGGCTTCTGCAGGGCCATCAGGAACGCGGTGATGTCGGCGGCCTCCTGGTCGGTGAGGCGCAGGCTCGGCATCGGCGCGAACGGGTCGTAGGCCTTCGGATTCTTGACCCAGTTGAAGACCCAGTTCGGATTGGTCTTGGTGCCGACGCCGGTGAGGTTGAAGCCGAAGTGGCGCTCGAGCGGGAAGTCGTCGCGCCGGGCCACGCGCACCGCGCCGCTCTTCTCATCCTTCACCGTGTCCTGGGCGATGTGGCAGCCCATGCAGCCGATGCTGTCGACGAGCTGCTTGCCGCGCGCGGGGTCGCCCGCGCCCGCCGGGGCGGACCACTGGCGATGCGTGGACTTGGCGAACAGGTACGTGACGATCGAGTGGATCTCGGCGTCCTGATACCTGATGTTCCGGGCCTTCTCCGCCGGCGACACGTGCGGGCCGATCATGTTCCGCTGGTAGAAGAACGACGGCATGCGCGTAGTCGGGCGGAAGCGGGACGGATTGGCGATCCAGCGGAAGGCCCACTCGGGATTGGTCTTCTCGGCGATGCCTTCGAGCGAAGGACCGGGCTTCTGCAGCTCGGCGAAGCGCCAGTTGTTGATCTTGTGGCAGGCATGGCAGCCGTACAGCTCCACCATGTGCGTGGCCTTGTTGATCCGCTCGCCCTTCGGCGCCTCCATCTGTCCCGCATGGCACTTGAGGCATCCGGCCTCGGTGTACTGGCGCGGGTACATGGGCGTATCGAGGAACGGGTTCACCGCGTACGCCCAGTTGCGCTTCTGGTAGTCCCACGGTCCGGGGACCAGCGGGAAGGACGCCTTCTCCCAGCGCATCTCCATGCGCTTGGACATCGGCGTGTGGCCCGCGCGCCCGAACTCGGTGGCCCGATCCTGCCCGCGATGGCAGACCGTGCAGCCGTACTCGAGGAGCGGATGGGGCGAGGACGAGCCGACGAAGACGTCGAGCTTGGGATGGGTGCGGAAGGGATTCATCACTTCCGTCTTCGCATCGACCATGCGCTGCAGCTCGGCCACGCGCTCCTCGGTCTCCGCGCGGTGCGAGGGCTGGACGAGGTTCTTGTCCAGCTGCTGCTGGAGCTGCGCGATCAGGCGCTCGGCTTCCTTCTTCGACTCGAAGCCGGGCCGGTCGATGGCCCGGTGGCAGGTCTGGCAGCGGTCGACGCGCGGCACCGACATGTAGTTCATGTCGATGAACAGGTCGCCGAGGACGACCTGGTCGATCTTCAGAGTCGGGTTGATGAAGTCGAGCATGGGCAGGTTCAGCACCATCCGCTTCGACTTCGCCGACACGGCCTCGAGCTGCTTGTTCAGCAGCTCGATGTCCGCGGTGATCTCTTTCTTGCGATCCTCGATCTTCGTGATCCGGGCCAGGAAGGCTGCCACGCGTCCGCGCGCGGCGTCCCGGTCGCGGGTGACCTGCTGGAGACGCAGGTTGAGGCGATTAACGCGGTCATTGAGCTCGTCGTACTCGCGCTGCTTCTCGGCGCGGTTGTGGCGGTGCTGCACGATCGCCACCTCGAGCTCGTAGCGCTTGGCGTCGAGAAGGGCCTTGGCGAAGCGGTAGTCCTGGTCGGCCGCGTAGTGCTTCCCTTCCCAGTCCTCCAAGTTCTTCTGGGCGAGCACGAAGTCGCGGCGCTGCCTGGCGACCTCCACCTGCCCCTCGCGCATCTCCTTGTCCAGGGCGGCCAGTGCCTTTCGCGTCTCGGCGTCGTTCTTCGCCTTCAGCTCCGACTCGATGCGCTGGGTCTGGATCTTGTTGAACTCGAGCTGAAACCACTTCCACCCGCGCACATAGTCGTAGCCCACCATGATCGCGGTCGAAGCCAAGAGGCCCAGACTGGTCAGGGCGAAGATGAGGTTGAGCTTCCTCATCGAGTAGTTGTGCGGGATGGGCTCTTGAGGCTTCATGTCAGATGTTGAAGAAGATCTCCTGGATGTGCACCAGGTACTTCAGGTTGAACAGCCATCGCAGCACCATCTTGATGGGCAGCGAGAGCATGGTCAGGAAGAGGAATGCGCCGACGTAGTAGCGGGGGGCGCCCATCTTCAGGTAGAAGCGGCGGAAGGGGCCGACGGCCATGGCCGGGGCCAGTCCGAGGTAGAGCAGGACCAGGATGAGGCCGGGCGCCTCGCGGATGACCCACAGGCGCGGCAGCGGCATGCCCATGAGCTTGACCCAGATCAGCTCGGACAGGTCGATGTTCACCAGCGGCTCGAGCTTGTTTGGATCCCAGAACTCGTAGGGACCGTAGAAGTTCCAGTTCGGGCCGCGCAGGAACGTACCGGTGATGATGAGGAACGACCAGAGGACGAGGAAGCCGTAGAGGAAGACCCCGATCTCCCACTTCCTCTCCTTGAACGAGTAGTAGCCGTTCCCCTTCGGATTGGTATCGATGTAGGGAATGGCCATCAGGCCGACGATGATCAGCGTCGGCAGGACCACGCCGGCCAGCCAGGGATCGAAGTAGACCAGCATCTCCTGGAGGCCGAGGAAGTACCACGGGGCCTTGGCGGGGTTCGGCGACGACGTCGGGTTGGCCGCCTCTTCCAGCGGCGCGCGCAGGCCGACCGACCAGACGATCATGACGATGGTCAGGGCGATCATGCACAGCAGCTCGGTGTAGACCAGATCGGGCCAGGTGAACAGCTTCTCGTCGGTCTCGGTTTTCTCGAAGGGGATCCCGCCGTTGTCGATCTGCTTGTCGTTGTAGTAGGCCTTCCTGAGGGCAATCCAGGTGAAGATGCCCAGGAGGAAGATCATCGCGCTGATGGGGACGTTGTCCGGCTTGCCGGCGATGAGCAGGAAGTTCGGATCGAACAGCGAGATGGTGAAGGCGATGGCGCCGACGATCAGCATCCACAGCCCGACCTTCTTGTCCCACAGCCGCCCGCCCAGCTTCGCCATTCCCCACAGCAGGAGGAAGTAGGCGACGGCCAGGTAGAGCAGCGGCGTGATCCAGATGCCGGCGACGGCCAGGACCACGCCCAGGGCGATGAAGGCATAGCCGGCCTTCGACTTGATCCGGCCGTCCATGAGGTTGAAGTAGACGAGGAAGGCGAAGGTCGCCGACAGCAGGATGAACGAGATCGACGCGACGGAGAGGACGTTGATGAAGTTCTTGAGGAATGTCATCGCCCGTCTTCCGTCCTAGAGAGGCCCGGAGATCCCTCCGTCCTTGCGCACGCGCCAGAAGTGAATGGCCATCAGGAACCCGGCCGCCAGGGGGATGACCATGCAGTGCAGCACGTAGAAGCGGAGCAGCGTGGCCGCGCCGATGCTCCTGCCGGCGATCAAGCCGAAGCGTGCGTCATCACCCGCATGGATGAGCGGGACGTCGCCCAATGTGATGAGACTCGACATGGGCCCTTCTGTTCCTGCCCCTGGTGTGGCCCGGGCCATGTTCGAGCCGACGGTGATGGCCCAGATCGCGAGCTGGTCCCACGGCAGCAGGTACCCGGTAAAGGAGAGCAGCAGCGTCAGCACGAGGAGGATGACCCCGACGTTCCAGTTGAACTCGCGGGGCGGCTTGTACGAGCCGGTCATGAACACCCGGAACATGTGCAGCCAGACGGCGATGACCATGGCGTGGGCGCCCCAGCGGTGCATCTCGCGCATGATCCCGAACGGGGCCTGCTCGCGCAGGTCCATGATGTCGGTGAAGGCGTACTCGATCGTCGGCCGGTAGTAGAACATCAGCAGCAGGCCGGTCACCGTCTCGACCAGGAAGAGGAAGAACGAGGTCCCGCCCATGCACCAGGTGTAGCTCATGCGCACGCCCGAGCGGCGCACCTTGACCGGGTGGAGGTGGAGGATCAGGGAGCCGAGGACGGCCAGGACGCGCTTGCGGTTGGTGTTGGGGACTCCGACCCGGAAGATCGACTTCCAGACCTGCGAGTTGACGATGCCTTGCTGGACTTGCTTCAGCGTCAATTCGACCCCCGATTTTTTACGTGGAGCGGCGGGCTCTCAGCCCGCCGTCCCGGTGGGCTGAGAGCCCACCGCTACACCTTCAAAAAGCTCTCAGGATTCGTCCACTCACCGCGTTCCTGGTGGTACTGCACCGACTTGTCGACGATGATCTGGCCGTCCGCCGGGTCGATGCTGATCTTGGCCCGCTCCAGCGGGCGCGGGGCCGGGCCTTCGAAGTTGACCCCGGTCCGGTAGTAGCCGCTGCCGTGGCAGGGGCACTTGAACTTGTTCTGGGAGGGAAGCCAGTTCGGCGTGCACCCGAGGTGCGTGCAGATGGTGATGAGGGCGTACATCTGCTCCTCGTTCCGCACGATCCAGATGCCGTACTTGTCCTTCCAGCGCTCGTCGACCTCGCCCACCGAGTAGTCGGTCGGCAGCCCGGCCTTGAACTTCTGGACCGGCTCGAAGAGGACGTTCGGGAACATGAACCGGCCGAGGACGCTGGCCAGCCCGCCGACGGCGGCGGCCAGGGCCACCCAGGCCGTGGTCAGGACCACGGGGAACTTGCGCCGGGTGATCTCTCCCTGCTCGCGGATGTCCGCCGCAGCACTCCCCGCTAGGGGGGTTTTCGGGGCCACCTGATATGGCGTGATTGGCTCAGACATTCTGAGTCGTGGTGCGGCGGTACTATCGGTGAAAAAGGGAAGGGAGTCAAGGCAAGCGCTTCAGCGCCGGAGCGCTTCTTTCGCGGCCGAGCGCACCTGCAGAGAAGGATCGTTCTGCGCGAGGGGCCCGAGCACCTTCCGCCCCTCCTCGGGGGCGATCCGCAGCAGCGCCGGAATCGCGGCGAGCATGGTCGCTTCCTTCTGATCCGGGCGCATCCCGGCCACGCGATCGAGGCGCGAGCGGTCGAGCATCTCCCGCACCACGCCGATGGCCCGGGTGTCGCCGAAGCGGGCCATGGCGATGGCCGCGTTGTAGCGGACGTCGGCGATCGGATCGCTGAGCGAAGCGGCCAGAGCAGGAACGGCGCGGCGGTCGCCGATCTCCCCCAGGGAGTATGCAGCGGCCTTGCGGACGTCACGCTCGTCGCGAGCGAACAAGCCCAGGAGCGGCGGGACGGCAGCCGGGTCGCGCAGGCGTCCCAGGGCGAGCACGGCGTAGATGCGCGTCTCCGGGTCCTGATCCTTCAGCGCCTCGACCAGGAGCGGCGTCGCCCGGCGATCGCCGAGGTTGCCGAGGACCATCGACAGGTAGCGGCGGACGCGCGGGTCATCGTTCTTCGCGGAGGTGTAGACCTGCCCGACCTTCACCACCAGGTCCGGATACTTTTTCGCCTCGCCGACGTTGATCAGCTGCGAGAGCTGATAGGCCGCCTGCCACCGCTCGCGCTGCCCGCCGTTGCGGACCTCGTTGAGATAGTCCGGAACGGTCTGCTCGTCCGTGGCCAGCCTGCCGAAGAGGAAGAAGATCCCCACCGCGATGGCAACGATGCCGAGGGGGAACACCACGAACTGGAAGAGGATGGTGCGCGACGATTCCTTGGGGATGTCGGAGGAGGATTGGGTCATGGACATTGAATGAAGAGGTTCGAATGAAGAGGTCAGAATGAAGAACCGGAGAGACGAATTCTGACCTCTTCCCTCTTCATTCGAACCTCTTCATTCCGCTTTTTCTCACCGCCCGGTGCCAGCCACCACAAAGTCCGGCAGGTAGGTCTTGAGCTGCGTGGGCGCGTCCGGCACGACGATCGCGTCCTTGTCGCAAACGCTCTCGCAGAGGCGGCAGGCCACGCACTTGTTCTTCTCGACGAAGGCGATCTTGTAGTGGTTGGCCAGGGTCTCGTCCTCGGCATCGATCATCCGGATGCACTCGAAGGGGCAGATGTCGACGCAGAACTCGCAGCCGGTGCAGAGGTCCTTGATGACCTCGGCCTTGGGGATGTCCTTGGGCTTGATGCGGGGGATGAACTCGCCGTGCTGGTTCTGGATGGCGTCGACCGGGCAGTAGATGCCGCAGACGGAGCAGTCGATGCAGCGCTCGGGGTGGATGTAGTACTGCCCCTTGGCCTCGCCCCAAATGGTGTTGGTCGGGCACTTGATCTCGCAGACCGAGCAACCGATACATTTATCCGTGATGAAGTGAGGCATTGGCTGGGCTCGCAGTTTACATGAATGGTCAATCCCGACAACGCGCGACCACGGCCGCGGTATTCACGTAGAGAACGCTACAGCGGCGATTTTCCCGAACTACCCGCGCTTCCGGCCCGGCTCGCTCCCCCACGAAGAGGAACGCCGGCGGCAGCTCCGCGGCCTTCCCGACCGTCCGCGACCGCCACCCCGGATGCAGCGCCTGATCCGCCGGGAACGCCCTCGCGCTCCGCTGCACCGCCACGGGCAGGTACAGGTAGCCGGCGGCGACGACGGTCTCCCCCGGCCGGGCCTGGGCTACGGCGGCGTTCGCCGCCTCCGCGTACGGATGCCGCGGCGCGCGGAAGTGCTCGTAGGCGCCGCGGATGGTGACGAACGCGCCGATGGCACAGAGCGCGGCCACGATCCAGGTCTTCCGCGCCGCGGCGATCCAGAGCAGCAGCGGCACGGCCACGACGGACTCGAAGCGCAGCGGGAAGTAGACGCCGCGGCCGGCGAGGGCGGCGAGGATCGCGAGGGCGACGGGGATGACCACGTACGGGCCGTAACGCCACGTCCGTACGACCGCGAGAAGCACGAGCGCCGCGGAGGCGAGGATCAGCCACAGCGGTGCCGGACGGAGGAGCGTGGGCACGTAGTTGCCGACGAAGGCGAAGGTCTGCAGCGGCTCGAGCGCGCTCCGCCCTCCCACCCAGGCCATGGCCTCGGCCGGCTGGCTCCAGGCCAGGAGCACGGCCGGGATCACCAGCACGGCCGCCAGCGCCAGCGCCCGCGGCTTGCGGTACAGCGCCGGCAGGAAGAGCAGGCCGAGGTAGTGGGTGTAGGCCGCGCCGGCGAAGGCGAGAGCCGACGCGTACGGCCGGTCGTCATCCATCAGCAGTACCCCGACCGCGACCAGCGCGCCGCAGAGCGCGTACGCGCGGGCATCGACGGCGTACAGTGCCGCCGGCGGATAGACCGCCAGCAGCGCCGCGGCGCCGAAATGCTTCCGCTGCAGCAGGAGCACGAGCGGCACGGTGGCGAAGGCCAGCGAGAGCACGCGCAGGGCGGTGACGCTTGGGATGCGGGCCAGGAAGTAGTAGAGGGGCGGGCCGGAGTCGAGCCGCAGCGCGGGCAGGATCTCTCCGAACGGCTTCTGCGCCAGCCAGACGGTGAACAGCTCGTCGAAGAACGGCTCGCGGACGACGAGCAGGGCGATGCGGACGGCGAAGAAGACGGCGACGATCGAGATGCCGAGGAGGATCTCGCGTTGCCGGGGGCTCACACGCTCAGGAGCTCCGAGATCGTCTTGATCAGGTGCGACGACTGGATGGGCTTGGAGATGTACGCGTTCGCGCCTAAAGCCAGGCCGCGCTCACGATCCTCCTCCGCCCCCTCGGTGGTGATGATGATGATGGGGATGTTCTTGAGCTGGGCGTTCTGGCGCACCAGCGAGACCAGCTTGAGCCCGTCCATGACCGGCATGTTGATGTCGGTCAGGATCAGGTCGATCTTCTCCGGCCCGGACAGCTTCTTGAGCGCGTCCACGCCGTCGACGGCCTCGAGGATCTTCGCGTTCTTGAATCGCTTCAGCGAAAACGAGATCAACTGGCGCATGGTCGGCGAGTCCTCGACGACCAGAAAATTCGCGTTCTCCATCCCCACCGGTTCGACTCTCCCTAACTTGTCGTGGTGAGCAGGTCGAGGAAGCTCTGGATCGTGTTCAGCTTCCGCTCGGACTGCGAGTAGAGTTTGGACGAGAAGATCGCCGTCGCCGCGTGGGCGGCGAGCAGCGAAAAGAGCTCGTAATCGACGGCCGAGAAGGCGTCCTTCTGCTGCAGCAGCCGGTAGATCACGATCAGGCCGATCACGTGCTCCTTGATCTTGAGCGGCACCGCGGCCAGCGGCTTCTCCAGGGTGATCGCCCCGCCGTCGATGTCCTGATTCACGTAGTAGCTCTCGCCGGTCTTGGCGACGTTGCCGAGGATCCCCTCGCCTAGGCGCGTGGAGATGGTCTCGATGCCGGGGAAGGTGTCCTCGCCCTCGAAGGCGATGGTCTTGAGCTCGTTCGTCTTCTCGTCCAGGAGGAGGATGGCGAACGACTCCGAGCCGACGAGGTTGATCACGATTTCCTGGACGATCTGGATCACTTCCCGGAAGTCCAGGGTGGAGTGGAGCTGGTAGCTGGCCACGTAGAGGTTGGCCAGGTTGTTGTTCTGCTCCTCGATCTCGATGTAGCGGTTGGCGAAGTCCTTGTTCTCTTCCTCGACCTCGCGGAAGCGCAGCTGGATGCGCCGGTTCTCCTCGCTGAGGGTGGCGATCTGCTCGCGCAGGCGGCTCACTTCATCGGCCGAGACGGCTTCGCTCTCGAGCGCGGCCACGCGATAGCGCAGGCGCTGGTTGTCACGCATGAGCTCCTCGGTGAACTCCTTGCCCTTGTTGAACAGCTCGAGGAACTTTTCTGCTCTCTGCTCGTCGCTCATCTCTCTCGGACCCGATAAAGTCGGACGAATGTAGCACAAGTCATCCAACGCACATCTTGCGAATGGTTTCCGGAATGCCGGAGAGCGGCACGACCTCGTCCACCGCTCCTGTTTTGATGGCCTCGGCGGGCATGCCGAAGATGATCGCGCTCTCGGAGGATTCGGCGATGGTGCGGCCGCCGGCCTCGCGCACGTCGCGGATGGCTTCCGCGCCGTCGTCGCCCATGCCGGTCAGGATCACGGCGATCATCCGCTCCTTGCAGGCCTCGCTGGCGCTGCGGAGAAGGCGGTCGACCGAAGGGGCGTAGAGGTCGTTGCTCCCCGCGGGCAGGACCCGGATCTGCAGCCCCTCGGGGATCCGGCGCACTTCGCTCTGCATCCCGCCCGGGGCAATGTAGACCGTGCCGGGGACGAGCATCTCGCCGTCGCTGGCCTCGCGGACCTCGTAAGAAGTCAGCTTGTTCACTCGCTCGGCGAAGAGGCGGGTGAAGGCCGGCGGCATGTGCTGGGCGACCACGAACGGCAGCGGCAGCACGGGCAGGGACTGGAAGAGATGCTGGAGCGCCGGCGGTCCGCCGGTCGAGCAGCCGATGGCCACCAGCTCGATGCCTTTGGGACAGACCCCCGCCACCGCCTCCAGCGGCTGCTCGTCGTGATGCTCTTGCACGCGCCGGCGGAGGTTCTCCATCCGCAGCTCGGCCACCTGCATGATCTTCGAGACCAGGTCCTTGCGGATCTCCTCGAGCCGCGGCGACACCCGCCCGCCCGGCTTGGCGATGAAGTCGAGGGCCCCCAGCTCCAGGGCCTTGAACACGCTCCGGTCGCTGGCGCGCGAGGAGACGGCGATGACGGCCGTGGGCAGGTTCACCATCAGCCAGCGCAGGAAGGCGAAGCCGTCCATGATCGGCATCTCCAGGTCGAGCGTGATCACGTCCGGCCGATGCTTCATGGCCTGCTTGATCCCGTCCTCCCCGTTCACCGCCGTCCCCACCACCCGGATCCGCGAATCGGACTCCAGCATCCGGGTGATGGTCACCCGGTTGTACGCGGAGTCGTCGATGACGAGCGCGCGGATGGGCGGGGGGGTGGACGACACGGACCGCAATTCTACTGATGCTTGCTCACCCAGGACTGGATGAAGTCGATGTACTCGGGAACAGGCATCAAGTTCAGGTCATCGTCGGTGAAGCCATCCGCGACGCGCGCATCGTAGAAATCCGACGCGAAGTCCGTGAAGCGATACCAAATTGTCGTTGCGCTGTGGACGCGCCGCAATCCGACCGTCTCGAGAAGAGCGGGACCGAACAGCCGGCTTCCGTACTCGATCCCGAGCTCGAACGGCATATTCATTCGGGAGAACTCACCTGCCTGCGACGCGCGGAGGCGGGAGAGATCATGGATGCTGTACCGACAATCACCGATCAAGCCGGAAATCTTCTCGATGCGGCTCTCGCCGGAATCGGAACGCTCCGAGGCGATCCGCGGTATGAATCGGAGGTCGAGGATCGTGAAAAGCAAAGGCCGTAGAAGCGGCAGGTAGTCGGAATCGAACGGACAGTTGACGAAGACGCTGCGGGAGAATTCGTCGCGACGTCCAGCCACGGGAGAGTGGATTACCTCTTCCGATCGCGAGGCGGATGCGGATCACTGCCGTATGAGTTTTTCTCGGCGATGGTACCGTCACGGCGGTGAATCACGAGCTCGGAGCCCTCTTTGATGCTTTGCGTACGGCCCCACACTTCGGCGGCTTCCTTCGTACGGAAGTGCTTGGACGCACGGCCAGAACCGTACTTCCTGACCGTCCACCCACCGTCGAGCGCCGGCACGACATGGTGTGCCTTTGAAGGCTTAGCCTTGGCCATTGTTCGATTTTAGCATCTGAGTGCATTCGCTTATTTCTGGTACACCATGTCGTTCTTCAGATGCCGCAGCTTGAACTGCGTGGACAGCGAGATCAGCGACTCGCTGTGCCCGAGGAGCAGGTATCCACCCTCGGAGAGCCGGTTGTAGAAGTTGTTCACCACCACCTTCTTCGAGGCGTCGTCGAAGTAGATGATGACGTTGCGGCAGAAGACGATGTCGAGCTGGCCGAGGAGGGAGACCCGGCCTTCGTCGTAGAGGTTGAGGCGGCCGAAGGAGACCCGGTTGCGGATGTCGTCGCTGACGTGCCAGGAGTTGTCGGACGCGCGGGTGAAGTGGCGCTCGCGCAGGCCGGGCGGGATGGCCCGGAAGGCGTTCTCGCGATAGTTGCCCTTGCGGGCCTTGACCAGGACTTGCTGATTGATGTCGCTGGCGAAGATCTCGAAGGCGGCGTGCTCGTACCAGCCCGTCTCCTTGAGCAGGATGGCGATCGAGTACGGCTCCTCTCCCGACGAGCAGCCCGCCGACCAGATGCGCACTTTCTTGACCGACTTGCGGGAGAGGATGTCGGGGACGATCTCCTCCACGAACGCCTGCAGCTGGGCGGGCTCGCGGAAGAAGTAGGTCTCGTTGGTGGTGACGAGGTCGAAGATCTGGTCGAACTCGGCGTCGGCGCGGGGGTCGTACTGGAGGAAGTAGAAGTACTTCTGGAAGGAGTCGAAGTTCAGCTCCCGGGCCCGCGGGGAGAGCCGCTTCTGGAGGAGGTACTTCGAGGTGTCATTGAACCAGATGCCGGAGCGCCTGTAGATCTGGTCCCGCAGCAACCGGAAGACATCGTCCGGAAGCTCCATGTGATGGTTGAGCGAGAGACCGAATGTACTCATAAAGGATGACTACTCATCCTTCTTCTTCATCGCCTGCAGAATCGCGGCGATCACCACTTCCCTCCTGCTGTCCGCCGTCCGCCACGCCTCTTCGAGCAGGTCGCGGTACTGATCCTTGTGCCGCACGAAGACCTCGCTGACGTCATCGAGGATCGCCGTGTTTTCGAGCGCCTTGAACAGGAACGGGAACGAGGAGCGGTCGGCGACCTTGTCCAGGGCCAGCACCGCCGACTGCTGCACGTACGTGTCGCGGTCTTCGAGCGCCCGGTGGAGCATGGTCAGGGCGTTTCGGTCGCCGCGGATGCCGAGGGCGGTCGCGGCCGCGGCGCGGATGCGCCAGTCCTCGTTCGCCAGCGCGGACAGGAGCCGGTCGAAGACGTCGCGCCCCGGGATGCGCGCCAGGGCCAGCATGGCCGCGCGCTGGATCTCCGGATCGAGCTCGCCCAGACACCGGAAGAGCACGTCCTTGACCTCTGCATCCTCGGATTTGCCGAGGGCCTCGATCACGGCGATGCGCACCGGCGGCGGGTCGTGCATCAGGTGCCGCATCAGCGGCTCGATGGTCGCCGAGTGGTGATACTCGCCCAGGGCCTGCGCCGCGGCGGTGCGGATCCAGATGTCGCCGTCGTCGAGGGCGCTGATGAGGGGATCGAGTCCGGTCTCCGGGCGCAGGTGCACGATGGCGTTGATGGCCGCGAGGCGCACCGCCGTCGACTCGTCGGCCAGCGAGAGCACGAGCTGGTCGGCGAAGCGCTCCTCGCCGAACTTGCCCATGAGCGAGACGGCCTTCTGGCGGATGACCGGATCGGGGTCCTTCGAGGCCAGGAGCAGCTCGTCGTGGAAGCCCTCGCCCTGGATGTTCACGTACACGGAGAGCGAATTGAGCTTGATGGGAACGGACGGCGACTGCAGGAGGCGCCGGATCTTCGACAGCACGTCGCTCTGGATCTGCGGGAAGGCCGCGACCAGCGCGGAGATGGAGTTGACCGCGGCCTGCTGCGAGGCGATGTCGTGGTCGTCGAGCTTGGCCAGGAGATAGTCGACCGAGGCCGGGTCGGGGATCTCGCCGAGAGTCTCGATCGCCAGCCGCCGCACCATCGGGTTCTCGTGGTCGAGCAGCGGGATCATGCTCGGGATGGTCTCCCGCCCGCCGATGACGTTGATGACCCGCAGCAGGAGGGCCAGGATCTCGTCCTCCTCCACGTTCTGCAGGGCCTCGAGGATCGAGGGAATGGCCCCCGATCCGAAGTCGATCAGTCCCTGGGCCGCGACCTCCGCGGTGTCGGGATGATCGAGATGGGCGATGAGCACCGGCAGGGCGTGCTCGTCGCCGGACCAGCCGAGGAACTTGAGGATGAAGGCCTTCACCTCGCGCTTGGGCGTGGTGTGGAGGTGCTCGATCAGCGCGCCGATCTTCTCGTGGGGGAAAGACTCCCGGAAGCGGCTCTGGATCAGCTGCCGCTCCGCCTCTTCCACGATCCGCGGCTTGGAGGCCTCGGCGATCCGGACGAGTGCCCGCAGGGCGGTCAGGTTCAGCTTCTCCTCCTCGCTGATGATGCGCAGGAGGAAGTTGACCGTGCCGACGTCGGCGATCTTGCCGATGGCCTCGAGCACCGGCTTGCGCAGCGACTTCTCGGCGTACAGCGGGAGGATGGCCGGCAGCGCGGAGCGGTCGCCGATCTCGCCCAGGGCCTCGACGATGTGGAACTTGAGCCAGAGGTCCTCGCGCGTGCGCAGGACGCGCATCAGGTGCGGCAGCGCACCGGCGTCGCGGTACTTGCCGAGCGAGGAGACGATGGACGAGGCCAGGTTGACGTCGCTCTCCCGGTCCAGGAGCTCGATGAGGATCTGGAATCCTTCCTTGCTGCGCAGGTCGCCGAGGAGGTTGACCAGGGAGAGGCGGACGTCGATGTCCGTCTCCGTGCGCAGGCGGGACACGATCGGCTCGATGGCCCGCTCGCCGATCCGCACCAGCGCCTCGGTGGACGAGTTGCGCTTGCCGGCGTTCTCGGCGTCGGCCAGGGAGTCGAGGAGACCGTTCACGATCTCCGGACGGGCGTCGCGCACCAGACCGTCGACGATGGTCTTGCGCACGCGCCAGTCCTTGTCGCCGAGGAGCTCGAACATCAGCGGCAGGTTCCGGTCGTCGGTGGAGTGGGCGACCAGGAAGGCCGCCTTCTGCCGTGCGTCCGGATCGGCGGAGCGGGCCTGCTCGACAATGTGCGGGTCGGCGGTCATTGCGTTCCCGTCCGGAGCCGGTCCAGCTCCTCGCGCTTCATCTGCACGAACTGCTGCAGGGTCTCGGTGTAGATCTCGGTATCGCGGCGCACGCGCAGGGGCACGCGGGAGTCGTAGTACTGGCGGCCCTCCTCGATCTCCTCGTGCAGCAGCTCGAAGAAGCTGTTCTCGCGGATGCCGCGCTCCACCTTGGCCTGGTGGTAGATGATGATGTCGGAGAGGATGAGCCGGGCCAGACGCCGGGCCTCGTCGTATTCACGCGGCTCGATCGGGATCTCGCTGGTGTCGCCCAGCTCGGGGAAGAGCTTGCGGAGGATCTGGCGGAACTCTTTCTCCGGGATCTGCTCCTCGATGTACTCGTCCGCGCCGTAGAGGTTCGTGGGGTTGGCCCGGAAGCGGTTGGCCCGGAAGAGCGCGCCGATCAGGATCACGCGCGTATGGTCGAGGGTCCGGTCGGCCTTGATCTCCTCGGTGACCTCGACGCCGAGCTTGCCCTTCAGGTAGACGTTGACGATGACCAGGTCGGCGCGCGAGCGGCGGATGAACTCCAGGGCCGGATCGCCGGTCTCGAAGTAGGCGACCTCGAAGCCGAGCCGGCGCAGATGCTCGCCGAGGAACTGGCGGAACGGGCGCGGCTCCTCGACCACGGCGGCCACGCGCCGGCGGGGCATGGGCGTGGGCGGCGGAGGCGCGTCTTCGGCGACGGGATGCATGCCGCTGGCGGTGCGCGGCTTGACGACCATCTGGTATTGGCAGCGCGGACAGACCACGCGCACGGCCGCGGTGAGCGGCAACGCCACCGCCGCCCGGAAGCTCGAGCCGCACTTCCTGCAAGTCAGATCCATGGTGATTTTCCGGAGGGATCGGTCACGCGTTGCCAGCCGCGAGCGCCCTGGTGGCGAGTAGCTTGTCCAAATCGAGCAGGATCGTCAACGCGCCGCCGGCCCGGAACACCCCCCGGACGGCCTCGTCGAGCTCGGTGGTGTGCACGACCGGGTGGGATTCGATGTCCGTCGCGGCGGCCTTGACCACGCGCAACACGCGGTCGACGACGAAGCCGACCGTCTCTTCGTGGAAGTCGATGACCACGATCCGCGTGTCCGCCGTGGGCTCGCCGGCGGGCGGGTGGCGCAGCTTCCCGCGGACGTCGACGAGGGTCACGATCGTCCCGCGGAGGGAGATGATCCCCACGATCGAGGCGTCGGCGTTGGGGATGCGGGTGAGGGGCTTGGGAGTGACGATCTCCACGATGCGCTCGATGTCCACCGCGTACTGCTCGCCGGCGATGTGAAAGGTGAGGAGCTCGAGGACGTCGGTCGGCGCGGCCTCGACCTTCGCCGCCTCGGCCTCCCGGCGCTTGCCGGCCTGCTCGCGGAACTTTTCGAGCTTGCTGGGAGCGCCGGCGGCCTCGCCGGCTGGTGCCTCTTCTACCGGTGCCGGCGGGGCCGCCGGCGGTACGGCCGGCGGAGCCGCCGGCGCTCCTTCCTCTTTCTTCTTCGCTTTCTTGCGGATCTTGACCAGATCAACCATGCGTGGCCGCCTCCATGCGGTGCTCGCGTGCAGCCGAGGCGACGCGGCTCGGGTCGATGACCTCGGCGTCCTCGCCGAAGGCATCCAGGAGGGCGGTGGTGGCGAGGGTGTTGATCAGGCGGGGGATGCCCCCGCTCAGGGCGTGGATCTCTTCCATGGCTTTCCGGCTGAACGGATTCCGCGCGCCGCCGGCGACGCGGATGCGGTGCTCGATGTATTCAATGGTCTCGTCCAGCGACAAGGGCCCGAGAGAGTAGCGCAAGCCGATGCGCTGGCGAAGCGGCGCGTAGGCATCGCGCTCGATCCGCGCCTCCAGCTCGGGCTGCCCGATGAGGACCACCGAGAGCAGGTTCTGGTCGTCGAGCTGGAAGTTCGTGAGAAGCCGGATCTCGTCGAAGGTGGCCTTGGTCGGGATGAGCTGGGCCTCGTCGATCATCAGCACCGGCTCGCGCTTCTCCTCGTACAGCTCATAGAGGCGAGTGTGGATCTGGTCGAGCAGGTCATTGCGGAACCGCGCCGGCTCGATCCCCAACCCTTTGGCGATCGCGCGCAGGAGCTGCACCGGCGTGAGCCGCGGGTTGATCAGCAGGATCACCGGACGCGTGTCCCCGAGCCGGTCGATCAGGGCGCGGGAGAGGGTGGTCTTGCCGGAGCCGATGTCGCCGACCAGGAGCGCGAGCTCCTTTTCCTCGACGGCGTACTCGAGGCGGGCCAGGGCCTCTTTGTGTTGGGGGCTTTCGTAGAGGAAGTTCGGGTCGGGCGTCTTGCCGAAGGGTTTGGTGGCCAGGCCGAAGAACTCCTCAAACATGCGCGGCCTGCGCCCTCAGCTCGCGCGCCCTTCCCCCGAAGTGATCGATCAGCGAGCCCACATCCACCACCAGCACGATCTCGCCCTCGCCAATCTCGGTCGCGCCCGCGACGCCGGGAATGGTCTTCAGCCGCTCGCCGATGGACTTGATGACCACTTCCTGCTGGCGCACGAGGGAGTTCACGAGGATGCCCACGACCTTCTCGCCTGCGCGGGTGACGACGACGAACCACTTCGTGTGCGGACCGAGGTCGTGGTCGTCGGTGAGGTTGAAGGCGTCGGCGAGGCGGAGCAGGGGGAGGGTGAAGTCGCGGAGGGTGAAGACCTCGCGCCGCTCAACCGTGCGGATGTCGCGCGAGTAGATGCGCAGCGATTCCTCGACGGAGGTGAGCGGGATGGCGAACTTCTCGCCGCCGGCCTCGACGATCAGGGCCTGGATGATGGCCAGGGTGATGGGCAGGGAGATGCGGAAGGTCGTCCCCTCCCCCACCCGGGAGATGATCTCGATGGTCCCCTTGAGGTCCTGGATGTTCTTCTTCACCACGTCCAGACCGACGCCGCGTCCGGAGATCTCGCTCACCGCGCTGGCCGTGGAGAAGCCGGGGGTGAACATCAGCTCGTAGGCCCGGGACTGGTCGACCACTTCCTTGTCGCCGATCAGCCCGCGCTGGACGGCCACCCGGCGGATGCGCTCGGGATCGATCCCGCGCCCATCGTCGGTGACGTCGAGGACGACGGAGTTGCCCTGCTGGTACGCGGTCAGGGTCACTCGTCCGACCACGCTCTTGCCGGCCGCGCGCCGCTCGTCGGCCGGCTCGATGCCGTGGTCGAGGGCGTTGCGGATGATGTGCATCAGCGGGTCGGTCAGCTCCTCGACCATCATCTTGTCGAGCTCCGTGTCCTCGCCGCGGAGGACCAGCTCGATCTCTTTATTGAGCTCGCGGGCGAGCTTGCGCGCGGTGCGGGAGATCTTCGAGTAGATCTGCCCCACCGGCACCATGCGGATCTCGATCACCGACTTCTGCAGCTCGTTGAGCTTGCGATCGAGATTGCGGGCGATCTTCCCCAGCTCGTGCGAGGCCATGCGCACCTGCTGCGCGCCGATGGCCCGGGCCAGGGCCTCGAGCTGGGTCTTCTCGATGATCAGCTCCCCCACGATGTTCATCACGTGGTCGAGCCGGGAGATGTCCACGCGCACGGTCTGGGAGAGCGAGCGGAGGGACATCTCCTCCTCGACCGCCTCGGCCACCGGCGCTGCCGGCGCGCCGGCGGGCTGAGAGCCCGCCGCTCCACGGTCTCGTCGCAGCGAAGTCACCGCCGCATCCGGCGCGATGGCCTGCACCGCCGGCTCGTTCAGCATCGAGCCGTAGAGGAGGCGGAAGGCGATGCCGTTCACGTTGCCGGTGGGGAGCGCGGGCAGGGTGGAGATCACCTCCCCGGCCTCGCTGAGGTTCTGGGTGAGGGTACGCAGACGCTCGTCGAAGTCGGAGAAGTCGAACGTCACCTCCAGGGAGAGGATGTACTTCCCGCTGCGGACGTTCTCCAGGAGGCGATGCTCCTCGTACTCGGTGAGCGACTTCTTGGTCTGCTCGTCGAGGGTGAGCTCGGCGAACGGGTCACCGCCCTTGCGCTGGGGCTGGGCGGTGATGATGTGGTGGATGCGGCTGGTCAGGGAGGTCATGTCCACCAGACCGCTGAGCGAGGGATCGTTGATGGCGATGACCAGGCGATTGAGGCTGTCCACCCCGTCGTAGAGGAGATCGATCAGGTCGCGGGTGATCTCGATCTTCCCCATGCGCAGCCGGTCGAGCATGTCCTCGAGGCTGTGGGAGAGCTCGGAGATCTCGGCGAAGCCGAGCATGCCGGCCAGCCCCTTGAGCGAGTGCACCTCGCGGAAGATCTTGTTGACCAGCTCCGGCCGGACGTCCTTGCCCTGGGCCTCGAAGTCCGAGAGGTCGCGCGAGAGGGTGTCGAGGAGCTCCTCGGCTTCGCTGGTGAACTCTTCCCGGGCCCGATCGTCCTCTTTGGCCATCCGTCACATCATTGTACGGGGAACGGTCTCGGCATTCGGGTCACGGGGACTTCGCGCAGTCGTAAACCTCGTGACCCGTACCCACAGCCGCGGCATTACTCGGCGATCGCCCTCACGCCCTGATCGGTCAGGATCAGCCAGTCCTGTCCCATCTCCGTCTTGCGCAGCAGGAGCCGCCGCCGGGTCTGCAACTCCTTGACCGCGCGCATCACGTCGGCGCTCGACTGCGGCAGATCCCGCAGCAGAGTATCGGTCGACAAGTGCGTCGTCCCGCGCCGGCTGAACGAGAGCAGGATGGCGTGCTCCAAACTCGACAGCGGATCCACGTGCACCGTGTCGCCGGCATCCGCCGGCTTGCGCGCGCGCCATTGCGCGCGGTCCAGCGCCCCCTCGAGATAAGTAAACGTCAGCCCCGCGGCCCAGTAGAGGACCGCCGCCTCCGACGGCTGGGTGGTCTCGCTGTCCGTGGTGAAGGTCTGCCCGTCCGCGCGACGGGTGAACACGAGCCAGCCCTGCCATGTGTCTCCCGGGCGGCCCTGGCCATACAGGTGAACATCGTAGATCTCACCGCCGCGCGCGGTGAACGGCGTTTCGAATGTTTGAAGGAGTCGCTCCACGGGTGTCCTCCAGGCGGCTCCCTCTCACTTCTGCCCTGCGGATCAACCGTGCAAGCTCATCGCCACGTTGTGTGGGCGGGACGCGCTATGCCACCCGCAGAAGCCGCCTCAGCTTTTCCACCAGATCCCCGGCCTGGAACGGCTTGACCAGGTACTCCTCCGCCCCCAGGGCGGCGGCGCGGCGGCGGTCCTCCTCGGTGGACTCCGTGGAGATGACCATGATCGGGATGGAGCGGTAGACGGGGTGGTTCTTGAGGAAGCTCACCAGCTCCAGGCCGTTGATGTCCGGCATGTTGATGTCGGTGAGGATGGCGTCGAACTTGTGGTGCGGGAGAGTCTTGAGGGCCTCGAAGCCGCTGGCGGCCTCGACGATCTCGAGGTCGTAGGACTCCGTGCCGCCCTCGATGATGGTCGTCAGGTACGCCCGCATCGACGATGAATCTTCGACGACCAGGATCTTCATCAGCGCCGCCCAGCCCTCTCCGATGCGAACACCGCGTTCCCGAAGGCGTACCCCGCCTGCGACAGGAAAATCTCCAGACCGGTCATGCTCTCGATAGGCGCGCGGTGCTCGGCGTTGTCGCCGTACAGGATACCAATGGCCCGCTGGCCGTGCATGATCGGAAGGGCAACGACTTCGGTCGGCAGCAGGCCGCCGAGGCGGTCGATCAGCTCCACGTTGGCGGGCGTGCGGCGCATCTTCCCGCGGTGGGCCTCGCCGCCCTGGGCGACGTCGGCGAGGACCGAGGGCTGATCGCGGCGAAGGGTCAGCTGGCGCACGCGCGCGTCCATCTCCTCCCCGCCGCCCGTGCGGCCGAAGCCGCCCAGACCGACAAAGGCGTCGTCCCTGGCCATGAACAGCGCGCCGCGGTCGAGATACTCGGCCGACAGGCGCAGGATGGTGGCCGAGACTTGCCCGATGTCGTTCGGGTTCGACAGCTCGTTGATGAGCTGGCGGAGGAGGGTGAAGGAGCGGTCGATGGTCTCCTTGGTGGCCAGCTCGTAGAACTTCTTCCCGGCCTCGGTGCCGCCGCCGGTGATCTGCTCCCAGTTCTCGAAGGAGCGCTCGGCGAAGAGCACCAGCTCGTCCGCGAACAGCGCCAGCTCCTCCTCGGCCAGACCCGGCTGCAGGCGGGCAGCGGACGGCTTGGTGACGTAGAGGTCCGCGCCGGCGCGGAGGAGGTTGTGGCGCCGGCGCAGGTCGGCCTCGCGGTCGATGAGCACGACCGGCAGGCGCGCGTTTCTGCGCTTGATCTGCTGCATCACTCGCACGGTCGCGTCGTCGTCGGTGAGCTCGAGGAAGGTGACAAAGAAGCTGTTCGCGCGGAAGAGGTCCGTCATCGCCGAGCGGACGTCTTCGAGCGATCCGAACTGGGAGATCTTCACGTTTGCCTTGGTGAACGCGCGCCGCGCGGCCACGCGGATGAGGGGGTTGCGCTCGAAGAGGACGACGTTGCGGAACGCGGCGTCGGGAGTCTCCACTTCGAACAGGCCGCCGGCAACCTTGAACTGGCCGGAGCCGGCGGGCGGCGGGGTCGTTCGCTCGCGCGGCACGAGGGGCGGTTCGACGCGTTTGAAGTCTTCCTCGATGGGCGTGAACTCCTCGCGGCTCGGGAACTGAACCACGTTCGCGGGCGGTGCCGGTGCGGGCACGGGAGTCGGAGCCGGCGTGATCGGCTGCCCCAGACCGAGGTTGAGCGAGGCCGGCGTCGTCTCCGCGGGCGCGGAGCCGCGCAGGAGCGCCTTGCCCACCTTCAGCGACTCCTCGAGGCCCTTGAGGGGCTTGATCTTCTCCCCGTCGCCGGTGCCGAGGAGCTTGTTCGGGGCGATGCCGCCCTCGCGGAAGATCTGGTCCGGGTCGTACTCCAGATCGAGCCCGCTCATGGAGTCGCTGAGGATGAAGTTGAACTCCCCCTCCTTGCTCTCCAGGAGAGGCGTGACCACGGCGAGGATGCGCTCGCGCAGCGCGTTGGCCAGATCGTCGCGCGAGAGCAGGTTCAGCTCCAGGACGGCCGTGCCGTACGGGATCCCCTGCTCCTCCATCCGCCTGAGGACATCGACGTTATCCTGCCGCAGCAGCCCCGCGCCGTGCAGGTAGGAGACGAGGTCCGGCTGCTCGGGCGAGGCGGCGTTGACGACCAGGCCGTGGCGAAAGAGCACGGTGTGCCGGCCGGCGTCATTGATGATCTCCAGGACGCCGGTGCGACGGGAGAGATAGACGATCTGGACGATGTCGGTGAGGGAGAGATCCTCGAGCCGGCCGAGAAGACTCATCGAACGTTACGCACCGGCGAGATTGTAGCGTTTCAGTATCCCGTCCAATATCCCGTTGATGAACTGACTGGACTTCTGCGTGCCGTACTTTTTGGCGATCTCGATGGCCTCGTCGATGACCACGAGCTTGGGCGTGTCGCTCTCATGGAGGAACTCGTAGACGGACATGCGGATGATGTTGCGGTCGACGGCGGCCATGCGCGAGAGGCGCCAGTTCTCGGCCTGGTTCTGGATCATGTCGTCGATGGAGGGCAGGTTCGCCACCGTGCCGCGGAAGATCTTGGTGGCGAACTCGCGGGTGTTCGGCTTCGACTTCTGCAGCTCCTCGAAGGTGTCGATGATGTCGTCGGGGGTGTTGCCGGACATGTCGTGCTGAAAGAGCATCTGCAGCGCGAGCTCGCGCGCCTTTCTGCGGGCACCCATCAAAAGCCTCCGGGTTGCGATTCGCGGGCCAGTGTCCGCCAGAGATTGGCCATCTCGATGGCCGCCAGCGCGGCCTCCCAGCCCTTGTTCGACGTCCCCGGCGACGAGCGCTCCACGGCTTGCTCGCGCGTGTTGCAGGTGATCACGCCGAAGGCGATCGGGAAGCCGGTGTCGACGGCCACGCGCGAGAGCTCGTTGGTCACCTGGGCGGAGATGAAGTCGAAGTGCGGCGTGTCGCCGCGAAGGAGACAGCCGAGGGCGATCAGCGCGTCGCAAGTGCCGACGAGCTTCGCCGCGAGGGTGGGAATCTCGAACGCCCCCGGCACGCGATACACGGCGATGGCGTACTCCTCGGCACCGTGACGGGTCAGGCACTCGATCGCGCCGTCCAGCAGCCCGGACACGATCTCGTCGTTGAAGCGGCTGGCGATCACGCCGAAGCGCAAGCCTTCGGCACTCAGGTCGCCTTCGAAAGAGCGTGGCATTGCGGTGCGGATTATAGGTTGCGACTAGCTGCCACCGCTCGCCACCACCGCCGGCGTCTTCCCCGGCTCGCGCGGCGTCGCGTAGAACTCCACGATCCCCTGATAGATCGCCTCGGCGAGCTGCTGGCGGTACTTGCGGGTCTGGATCAGCTGGCGGTCTTTCTCGTTGCCGAGGTTGCAGACCTCGAGGAGCATGCGGGTGGGGATCTGGTTGTGGCGGATGACGGCGGGGACCCACTCGTGGCCGCGGCGGATGACGTTGTCGCGCACGGGCTCGAAAGGGTGGACCTTCAGACCGCTGCGCTCGAAGGCGTCGACCACGGACTCGGCGAAGTCGCGGGAGAGGCCTTCCGCCCGCAATGCCTGCTCGCGGGTGTGGCTCACGCTCGGCTGCTCGCGGACCTCGGCGCGGGCGAGGTAGACGTCGCCTTTCTTGCGAAACGTGCCGGTGACGTAGCCCGCGCCGGGGATGTAGGCCATGGCCCCGCGCAGCGAGGGATGGAGGGAGTCGGCGTGGATGGAGAGGAAGATCACCTTCTCCTGCGGCACGCCCTTCTTCATCGAGGTCCGGAAGATCGAGTTGGCGAGGTACCAGCGCAGGTTCACCCCGACGATGGCGTCGTCGAGGAGGTATCGCGGCGTGGTCTGCACGTAGTGATCGCCCGCGCCGGGGAGGACGTTCTTCTCCAGGATCGAGAAGCCGTTGCTCTTCGACCGCGTGGTCATCGACACCCTGGCCGCGCTCTGCTTCTCCAGGATGCGTTTGAGACGACAGGCCACGTCGTAGACGTAGGTCGACTCCCAGACGTCGTCGTGCTCGGTGCCGACGTCACGGCCGCCGTGGCCGGCGTCGAGGATCACGTGCACGCCGGCGAGGCCCGTGGCCCGCGCGCGCTTGGCGAGCTTCGCGCTGGCGCGGCGGGTCTCCTCCTGGGCCAGCCGCTCGGGATCGTCCTGCGGCAGGAACTCGGGGAGGAGCAGGTCCATCGGGATCCTGACGGCGTAGCCGACGGGGATCCGGGCCACGTCCTCGATCTCGTTGAACTTCACGATGCGGTCGACGACGTCGTGCACGTCCCGGGCGTAGACGCGGCCGGTGAAGCGGATGCCGACGGAGGAGTACAACGCCTCGCCTTTCTGCAGCCGGTACACGGCATACGGTTCGGCGGCGCTCCGCTCGTAGGTCAGCGACGGGAGGCCTCCCACAGGAGGCGCGCTCGCCTCCGGTACATCCTCATGCGCTGCTGTACGCTGAGCCGGATCGTCCGATGGTTGCCGAACCTCTGCTGCCGTCGTCGGTGCATTCTCTCCCTCCGTCCCACCGCCGAATGCGGCGGTGAGCAGTCGCGTTGGAACGAGGATCACGTCACCTTTGCGGGTCGAGAGTCCCTGACCGGGGTTGGCTTTGCGGATGAGGGTGTAGTTGGCGCCGTCGCCGGTGAGCCACTCGGCGATGTTCCAGAGCGACTCCCCTTCGACGCCGCGCGAGCCGACGACGACGTGCTTCCAGCCGCCAGCGGTGGGGCCGTCTTTCGGGAACAGCGTGGCCATGATGTCGCGCTGCAGGTTCGGGCGGAGCAGCGCGAACGGCACGCGCACCTCCTGCCCCTTCTGCAGCGTCTCGTCGGATTGGTTGATGGCGGCGATGTCTTCCCAGTGCGCGGCGTCGCCGGTGAGGCGCCGGGCCAGGCGCGTCCAGGCGTCGCCGTCGTGAGGCACGGCCGTCACTTCGATCTGGTAGTCGCGCGTCAGCGTGGCGCGCAGCTCGGGCGTGATCCGGGCCGTGGCGATGGGCGCTTCTGTGGTGGCGGAGACGAGAACCGAGCCCTGAAGGCTCAGGAGGAAGGCCACCCACCACTTACGCACGATGGAAATTGTACACCGGTCACTCGCCCGCCCCGCACCCCTTCGTCATCACGCACCGGCTCATCTTCCCGCCCGCGCACTGCAGCTCCACCCAGTCCATCTTCGCCCCTTTGCACCGCGCGCTGTCACAGCGCAGGCGGCTGATCTCGCGGCAGGGCGCATAGGGAGCGCTGCGCGGACGGCGGCCGAAGGACGGCTGCCCGTTGTCCCACGCGGCGGGCGAGAGACAGGACATCAGCGGCAGCGACAGGAAGGCGATGAGAACGAGAGCCAGGCGGCGACGCATGCGGCACCTCCGATCGGGTGAACTATACGCCCGGCGCACGCTTCCAGTAGCCCGTCTCCCCCTCGAACCAGTCCGCCGCCCGGAAGAGCGCGCCCTCCGCAAAGTGCGTCCCCATGATCTGCAGCGAGAGCGGGAGCCCCTCGCGGCTGAATCCCGAGGGCACGGCGATGGCGGGGATGCCGACGAGGTTGGCCGGGGCGGTGAAGATGTCGGACAGATACATCGCCAGCGGGTCCTCGGTTTTCGCGCCGATGGGGAATGCCGGCTCGGGCGTGGTCGGCGTGATGAGATAGTCGAAGGCCCGGAAGGCCTCGGCGAACTCGTGGCGCAGCTTCGCCCGCACGCGCTGGGCGCGGCCGTAGTAGGCGTCGTAGTAGCCGGCCGAGAGGGCGAAGGTGCCGAGCATGATCCGGCGCTTCACCTCCGCGCCGAAGCCCTCGCCGCGGGAGTCGAAGTAGACGTCGCGCAACGTGCGCGCGCGCGAACTGCGGTGACCGTAGCGGATGCCGTCGAATCGCGACAGGTTCGCGCTGGCCTCGGCGTTGGCGACGATGTAGTAGATGGCGATGGAGTAGCCGATGGTCGGCACGCTCGCCTCTTCGATGACCGCGCCGCCGCGGCGGAGGACGTCGACCGCGGCGTCGAAGTTCTCCCTCACCTCGCCGGCGAGCTGCGCGAGCGCCTCGCGCACGATGCCGAAGCGCAAGCCCTTCACCCCGCGGCCGAGGTCCGCGGTGTAATCGCCGACGGGCTCCGAACTGGAGGTCGAGTCGAGCGGATCGTGACCGGCGATGATGCCGAGGACCTCGGCGCACTCGCGCACGGTCTTGGTGACGATGCCGATCTGGTCGAGGCCGGAGGCGAAGGCCACGAGGCCGGAGCGGCTCACCCGGCCGTAGGTCGGCTTGAATCCCACCACGCCGCAGAGCGCCGCCGGCTGGCGCACCGAGCCGCCGGTCTCCGACCCGAGCGCCGCAGGCACCATGCGCGCCGCGACCGCGGCCGCGGAGCCGCCGGACGAGCCGCCCGGCACGCGCGCCGGGTCCCACGGATTGCGTGCGGGACCGAACGCGGAGTGCTCGTTCGAGGAGCCCATCGCGAACTCGTCGAGATTGGTCTTGCCGGCCAGCGTCGCGCCCGACGAGCGCAGGCGCTTGATGGCGGTGGCGTCGAACGGCGAGCGGAAGTCGCCGAGGATGCGCGAGCCGCAGGTGGCGGGCAGGTCGGTGGTGACGATGTTGTCCTTGACGGCGATGGGCATGCCGGTCGGCGGCGCGTCGTGATTCACGCGCAGGAAGGCATTCAGCTTCGGATTCAGCGCGTCGATCGCGCCGAGGCAGGCGTCGAGGTACTCGCGCGGCGAGACCTGCGTCCGCGCCTCGGTCCACGGCAGCGCGAGCAGGTCACTCACCGCCGATCACCTTCGGCACGACGAAGAACCCGTCGCGCCACGCCGGCGCATTGCGGGCGACCTCCTCGCGATCGATCGACGCCCGCGGCTCGTCCTCTCGCAGCGGGGTGACCGTGGCATCGCGCTCCTCGAACCCCTCCACGTCGACCTCGCGGAGTTGGTCGATGTAGGTCAGGATCTTGGTCATCTCCGCGGCCATGCGCTCCAGGCCGGGATCGTCGAACTCGAGATGGGCGAGGTCCGCCACGCGGCGGGCCTCGGTGAGGTCGATCTTCATGAGGACGGAGCTTATCGCGGAGCGCCGGCAGCTTGCCGGCGCTCCTCTCACCCTCGGCGCACGATCGCCTCATTCATTGCGTTGACGATGCGCAGGATGTACTCGCGGTCGCGGGAGCTCAGGGCGTTCGTTTCGCCCGACGCGCTGCCGATGCGAACCCAATAGACGTCCTTCTGGGAAGCCAGGACCGCAATGCCGATGAGCAGCAGAGGAAGGCCAAAGAAAATAAAGCAACCCTCCAGCTCCTCCGCACCCCATCCAACGAGCAGAAACAATCCGCCGAGGACCGCCGCGATCGCACCCGGCGCGTGGTTCGCGGCCTGCGTGAACATCGAAACAGACGTCACATTCGCCATCGCATAGGTTCTCCCCTGCAGGATGGCCCGGAGATTGGTCACCTGAATGTTCGGATCCTGATAGATCGCAATTTCCTCGGCCATGGCGCCTCCCTTGGCGCTTCGGACACGCTCCCCCGCGTTTTGTGGCGTTTCGAAAGCGGTGGCTGCGCCACCGCACTCCAAAACCTCACCGCATCGATCGCATCATCTCGATGAACCGCCCGGCCAGCTCAGCGTCGAACTGCGTGCCGGCGGCGGTGGCGATGGTCGAGAGTGCGGAGTCGCGCGGCTCGGGGGGCTGGTAGCTGTCGGGATCGGTCATGGCCACCCAGGCGTCGCAGATCTGGACGATGCGCGAGAGCATGGGGATCTCGGCGCCGTGCAGCTCGCCGGGGTAGCCGCGGCCGTCGACGCGCTCGTGATGGCAGAGGACGGCGCGCGCGATCTCGGGGCCGAGGAGCGGCTCGACCAGGGCGGCGCCGATCACGGGGTGCTCGCGCAGGAATCCGAGCTCCTCGCTGGTCAGGTCCTTCTTCCGGTAGAGGCGGTCGTAGTCGAGGAGGCGCATCCCGGCGTCGTGGACCATGGCCACGATGCGCGCGCTCTCGACTTCCGCCGGCGAGAGGGCCAGGAAGCGGGCGAAGGACTCGGCCAGGCTCGCCGTGGCCTCGGAGTGGCGGCGCAACTCGGGATAGCGCGTGAGATTCGGCTCGAGGAGCTTCTCGGCGATCGTTGCCCGCACCGCGTTCATCGCCCCGCGCTGCATGGCCTGCTCGAGCACGAGCTGCAGATGGTTGTGCAGCACGGCCAGGAGCTCGTGCGCGGCGCGGTCGGGCGTGCCGGAGAAGGCGACGGTGAGATAGAGCCCATGCAGCGATCCGACATTCAGCGGCGCGGTGAAGACCTTCTGCAGGTCGGTGGCCTTGACCGCCGGGCCGCTCGTGCCGAGAGGGGCGTGGACCGAGGTGCGCAGGTAACCGCCGCTCTCGCCGCGCCGGGTGAGCCACACGCTCAGCTTGGACTGCAACAGGTTCGCGGCCTCGTCGGAGAGAACCGAGCGCGCGGCGATCTCCTGCACGCCTCCCTGATGACCGAACGCGGAGAACATGGCCGCGGCGGCATCCGGGATCAGGAGGAACGCGCGCAGGCTCTCGGTCGCCGCGGCGATCTCCGCTTCGCCGAGGGTCTCGGGCGGAGGGCCGGAAGCGATGCGGCCCGCGGCCGAGCGGGCCTCGATGACGACGGTGGCCATGCGCGGTACGGCAGGTACGGCAACGGGCGCGGGGCTCGGTGGCGGCTCCGGCTTGCGCGCGGGCGCAGCGACCGCCGGCATCGCCGCGGTGACCGGCTTGTCCCGCACCGGCGGCGCCGGATTCACCAGCGCGTTCGGATTCACAGCCGGATGCTGGCCGCTCATCCTCGAGAGAGTGATGAAGCGGTGGCCAAAGACGTTCATGTCGCCGAAGAGGGCCACGATACGGTCGGCGATCTGCTGCGCGATGGCGACATCGTTGTTGGTGAACGGCACCTTTCCGGCTTTGTCGCGCATGTCGAGGAAACCGATCAGTTTTCCCCGCGTGTACAGGGGTGCGGCCAGAAGGCGGTCCGTCGACGACTCGAACAGCAGCTCCGCGAACCGAGGCTCGACGGCCACGCCGTTCACGAAGAAGGGATTGCGCGCGCGGCCGCAGCGGTCGACGAGCGGATCATTGAAGTCGGCGGCGTGGCGGATGGCGCCGCGGAATCCGTACTCGGTGACGAGCTCGAAGCGGCTCTGTCCGTCGAACAGGAAGAGCGCGGCCTTGGTGGCGCGGATGTCGACCGCGCAGTCGTACAGGATCTCCTTGAGTTTCGGGCGAAGCTCCTCCACCTCGGGGTGCACGGCCGGGAATTGTAAGGTGGGACCTGTCAGGCGATCTCGCGCAGTTTGGCGATGATCTCCGCCTCGGAGGGGAATCGCCCCTCTTCCTTCTTGGAGAAGAGCAGGCGGTTGTCGACGGTGACCTTGAAGATGCCGCCGCTGCCGCGCACGAGCTCGCTGTCGAACCCCGTCTCCCGCTTGATCTCGGCCGCCAGACTGGCAGCCCTGGGGAGATAGTTTCAAACGCCGCAGTAGTCGATTCGAACGTGCATCAGATCGTCTTCACCAGAACGGCGGTCACGTTGTCCAGACCGCCGCGCTCATTCGCCGCGTCGATGAGCTGCTGACAGGCCTTCTGCAGGTCGCTGTCGTTGTCGTTCACCACGCGCAGGATCTCTTGTTCGGGAACCATGCCAGTGAGTCCGTCGGAGCAGAGCAGGAACACGTCGCCGGGCTGGGCCTCGATCTCCGAGGCGTCGGGAGTGACCTGCAGCGCGCCACCGAGGGCGCGGGTGATCACGTTGCGCAGCGGATGCTTCTCCGCCTCGGCCTCGGTGAGCATCCCCGCCTGCACCTGCTCGAAGACCCAGGAGTGATCGTTGGTGATGCGCGAGAGCTGGCCGGAGCGGATCAGATACGCGCGGGAGTCGCCGACGTGGGCCACGGACACGGTGTCGTCATCGGCCAGACAGGCCACGATGGTCGTGCCCATGCCCCGCAGGCGGGCGTCCTTGCGCATGGCCTCGAGCACGCGGGTGTTGGCCATGCGCACCGCGGCCATGAGCCGGTTCGTGGTCCGCTTGTAATGCTCGTCGTAGGCGTGCGGCCAGGTGCCGTCGTCTTCCTTCGTGTGCAGGATGAACTCGGAGATGGAGTCGACGGCGATGCGTGAGGCGATCTCCCCTGCGGCGTGGCCGCCCATGCCGTCGGCGACGAGAAACAGCCGGTGCTCGTCCTCGACGAGGAAGGCGTCCTCGTTATGCTGCCGCTGCCGGCCCACGTGGGTAAGACCGTATGCCTTCACTTGCATGAGCGCGTCAGCGCTTCCCGAAAATCGAGAAGCCGCCTTTCCCCGCCTCCCTCGCCTCGCGTAGTTCCGCCAGCGCGGTCTGGACCTCGGCATTGGTGGCGTCCCACTTCAACGCCTCCTCGAGATAGCGCTCGGCCTTGGCCACCAGGCCCGCGCGCTTGCACAGCAGGCCCGCATCCTTGAGATAGAGAGGATTCATCGGCTCCCGCTGCACCGCGCTCTCGATGGCCTGCACGGCCTGGCGGGTGTAGGCGGGGATGCGCGCCGCGGACATGGCCAGATAGTGAAAGGCCTTGGCGTCATGCTGGTTGTGCTTCACCGCCATGTCGAAGTTCTCGTAGGCGCCGCGGTAGTCGCCGTCCTTGTAGGCCTTCACGCCTTTCTGGAGGTAGGCCTTGGCGATCTGCACGTAGTCGACGGCGCCGCTGCCCAGGCCCCCGCCGAAGAGCTCGGAGTCGTGCTGCTTCCGCTTGTCCGGATTGGTCAGCACGTTCACGGCCTCGGTCAGGGTCTGGAACTTCCGCTCGGCCTCGGCCTTGTCCGGACCGCGATAGCGGTCGGGATGATTCTCCCGCGCCAATTGCCGGAACCTATCGCGGATTGCCTGATCGTTGGCGGACCGATCCACGCCAAGGACCTCGTAGTAGTTGACCTTCATCAGGTTTTCTGGGTTCGGGAGAGATAGATCTTCTTGGCCATCTCACGAACGACGGCCTGGACACCCTTATCGTCCCTCAACCCTTTCAAATCACGTAAGGTTAATCGATTGATGAATGGCAGGACAACCCCTACCGGGGCCTTCGGATTGCGGCAGAGGGTGAGCATGATGTTGTACTTGGAGATCCAGTCCCGCCGGGAGCCGAGGATGCGCAGAACCTCCTCGTCGACATTGCGCATTCCGGCGATGGCCTCGGCCTCCTGCTCGTTCATGCGCGGGTTGCGCATGACCGAGCTGCAGATCAGGCGGTTGCGGTCGCGCACCAGGAGGAGCCGGATCATCCGGTCGCCGCGGAATGCCAGCTGGACCTTCTCGGCCACGCTCAGGTAGGAAAGCTTGGCCCAGACCGCGGCCTTGTGGGGGTCGAGCCTCTCCGACTCGGTGAGCGGCTGCAGGGTCCCCTTCTCCTCGGGCTGCTGCTCCTCGGCCCGGGCCAGGAGGTCGGCGATGGCGTCGAGCGGCTCGTCCACCAGCTCCGGCTCCATGATCTCCTCGAGCTCCTTGAGCCGGGCCTTCTTCTCGAAGAACTCCTCGCGCGTCTCCAGGGCGCGCCGGCGCGTCTCTCCGGTCAGGGCGGGATTGGCGAGCAGGGCCTCGAGGATCTCCGGCGCGCGGAGGATGCGGGCCTGGTTGATGACGATGACTTCCTGCAGCGGGCCCTCGGCGCGCGCGGCGAGATCGACAACGGCATCATCCGGCACGGCGCGATTGCGGATCAGGGCCTCGAGCACGAAGTTGTCCTGGATCGCGTACAGGAGGCGCACGAGGAACGCGGGATCCATGCTCTCGTTCGAGGCGAAGGCGTGCACGATGCGCGTCGGGACCTCGCCCAGCGACGCTCGGGCGAAGGCAGCGATCTCTTCGTCCTGGTAGGTGGCGAGATACGCGAGCACGCTGATCAGATCTTCCTGTCCCAGGGGGAGGAAGCCGCGGGCGATGGTGGCGATGACGTCGCGCGGATAGGCGCCCGACTCGATCAGCTCGATGATCGCGCCCGCGCTCAGCTCTCCGGACGTCGTGGTGTTGGTCATGGCGGAGCGCCTCCGCCGCGCAGCTCGCCGAGAGTCTCCCGATTGAAGACGCGGTTCTTGACCACTTCGCCCTCGTCGCCGAGGAGCGGGACGTCCACGCCGTTGAGGGTGATCTTCAGGCCGGCCGCGTTCCCGATGGATCGGAAGCGGAACCGGTCCTTGGCCTCGAAGTCGTGCCGCGCGCCGCGCGTCATCGAGTCCTGATAGACCACCTTCCCGTCGGCTTCGAGCACCACCCAGGAGTCCCCGATGGCCTCGATGTTCATGCGCAGCGTGGAGTCGTCGGGCGTGGGGGCCGCGGTCTCGGTGGGCGGCGGGGGCGCCGGGCGGGTGGTGGTGATGGGGACCATGGTCGTGGTCTCGGTGTCGGCCTCGCCCTCGAAGCGTTTGCTGCGGATGACCCAGAAAACGACCGCGGCCAGAGCGACGGCGATGAGGATGAGAAAGACGAAGTTGCGGTCCACCCGCGCGAACGGGGACGGGATGCCGCGCTTGGGCGGCGGCTTGGGAGAAATGTCCCGGATCGGAACGTTCGGGTGGACGGGGATCTGCGGCGGCTTCTCGATCCGGTCGTCGTTGGCCGCGGCGTAGTTGTAGCGGTTGACCATCTCCTCGGCGTTCAGGCCGAGGTAGCGGGCGTACTCGCGGACGAACCCGCGGGTGAAGACCGGCGCGGGCAGGGTGCGGTGGTCGTTGCGCTCGATGGCCTCGAGGAAGCGCTTGCTGATCTTCGTGGCGTCGGAGATTTCCTTGAGCGAGATGCCGCGGATCTCCCGTTCCCGGCGGAGCTCTTCGCCGAACGAGGCGAGCTCCGATCCGCCCGCGTGCGGCTGGGTTTCCTGGTCAGGCATCCGGAGAGGCATTTTAGCGGTCTTCGGCACGCGGTTGCCGAACGCTTCCTCCTTCGCTACATTCGGGGGAAAGCCGAAAAATTCGAGGGGTCGTATGAACGAGCTCACCCATGCGTCGAGCCCCGGGACCGCGGCGATCGATCCTCCGCTCGTCACGGCGCTCCGGCGCCGCCACACCGAACGGACTCTTCCGCCGTTCGAGATCCGGATGCAGGACGGCGCCTGCTACTCCATCGGCGGGGACGGCAAAGTCGCCTTCAGCGTCCGCATCGTCACGGACAAGGGGCGCGCGGCCCTGGAGAAGTTCGATGAGCTGGCGATCGCCGAGGCGTACATGGACGGCGATCTGGACCTCGAGGGGTCGCTGCTGGCTGCGCTCAAGCTGCGGCCCGTGCTCACCGATCCCCATCCCTTCCGCTATCTCGCCGCGACCTATCTCGAGCCGCTCCTCGGACAGGTCGGGCGGGACAAGAAGTGGATCCGCAGCCACTACGACGTCGACCCGGAGTTCTTCCTGCTCTGGCTCGACGCGAAGCTGCGCGCGTACTCGCACGGCTTCTTCGAAGACGACGCCGAGACCCTGGAAGCGGGCATGGAGCGCAAGTTCCGCTACGCCTTCGACGCCTGCGGCATCCGTCCCGGCCAGCGCGTCCTCGACATTGGCGGCGGCTGGGGATCGTTCCTCCAGTTCGCCGGCGAGCAGGGAGTGCGGGTCACGTCGATCACCATCTCCGACGCGTCCGCGCGCACCATGCGCGATCTCATCCGCACCCGCGGTCTGGACGGCTGCGAGGTCGTGCAGGAGCACTTCCTCGAATACCGCCCCTCCGAGCCGTTCGACGCCATCGTCAACCTCGGCGTGACCGAGCATCTCCCCGACTACCGCCGCACCCTCGCCCAGTACCAGCGCCTTCTGAAGCCCGGTCGGCGCGTCTATCTCGACGCCTACTCCGGGCGGAAACACGGGATGCCCTCGTTCATCTCCAAGTGGGTGTTCCAGGGCAACACCTCGCCCCTCTGCCTCGAGGACTACCTCGCCGAGGTGGCGCGCACACCGTTCGAGGTCGTGGTGATCAAGAACGACCGTCACAACTACTTCCTCAGCTGTAAGAAGTGGGCCGAGAACCTGGAGGCGCATCGCGACGAAGTCATCGAGCGCTGGGGCCCGCACCTCTACCGCCGCTTCGTCCTCTATCTGTGGTCGGCGGCGAACTCGTTCGAGACCGGGACCCTCTCCGCGCATCACATGATCCTGCAGCTCCCCTCGGCGGGCGACGCTCCGCGCGCGGGGCTGGAGTCGTGGGCGTGAACGAGTCCGCGTTCGCCGTCGCACCCTACACGCGCGGCGAGATCCGCTTCCACGTATTGGGCGCGGTGCTCCATGGCGCCGTGTTCCTCGGAGGCCTGGCGTGGCTCTTCCTGCGCGGCTTTCCGTCCTGGCCGTGGATTGCGCTCGCTGCGCTCGCGGGCGTCTACGCGGCCGATCTCGTCTCCGGCCTGCTGCACTGGGCCTTCGACACCTGGTTCGACGAGAACATCGCGTTTCTGCGGCGCATGGTCTTGCAGGTGCGCGAGCACCACGTCTATCCGAACCGCATCTTCCGCATCCACTTCCTCCACGACGCCGGCACCCTGTCGTGGATCGCCTTCCTCCTCACCGCCCCGGTCGTCTTCCTGGCCATCCTCTTCGACGCCGGCACCGTGGTCCTCGGCTCCGCGGTCTTCAGTATCCTCCTCGTCACCATGCTGGCCTTTCACAAGATCGGACACCGCGCCCGCCAGCCGCGCTGGATCCTTCTCCTCCAGAAGGTGCGTCTCCTGATCTCCGCCGCCCACCACAGCCAGCATCACGGCGGCAACCACGACTTCAACTACTGCCTGATCAACGGCTGGGCCGACCACACCCTCGGCCGCGCCGGCCTCTTTCGCGCGCTCGAGCGCGTGATCGCCCACGCGACCGGCGCGCAGCCGCGGCGTAACGATCACGAGTGGCTGCAACGGTTCGAACGCCCATGACCAAACTCTCCGACTTCGTCGAACAATGGCTCGCCGGCAAGGTGGAGCTCGCGCCGATCACCAAACTCCTGGAAGTGCGGCCCGTGGAGCTCGGCGAAGGACAGGCCCGCGTCGAGCTGACCGCCAGCGAGCGCCTGCACAACGCCATGGGCACCGTCCACGGCGGCATCCTCGGCGCGGTCGCCGACGTGGCCATGGGCGTTGCGCTCGCAACGCTCGCCGCCGAAGGCGAGACATTCACGACCCTGCAAATGCAGACGAGCTATTTCCTCCCCGTCGTGAGCGGGCGACTCAGTGCGCATGCGCGGGTAATCCGGCGGGGGAAGACGACCGCGCATCTGGAGTGCGATCTGGAGGATGCGGAGGGGCGGGTGGTGGCGCGGGCGACGTCGGTGTACGCGATACGGCAGGTGGATTAACCACCTATGTAGTCAGCCGCTCAATACACTTTCGCAGATACACCGACGTCTGCGGATTCGCATGAATCCGCCGCAGATCCTTCTGCGACAGATACCGCAGCTGTGACGCCGCCGCCGATCGCGGCGTGTCGGGGTTGAGCAGCAGCGCCTTCCGGATCTCGTACCGGTACGACCATTTCGCATCCGCCGCCACCATCCGTAGCTGCTCCTCCGTCGCACGCCCAGAGCTGATGAGCGACAAGAGGTCGTCCTCGCGCAGGCGCTTGTTGACCAGCAGGGACTCGAACACCTTCGGGTCGGAGTCGAAGAGGAAGGCCTTGATCAGGGCGTGGCTGCAGCGGCGGGCGGAGGCGACCTTCTCGCCGATGGTGAGTTTCTCGACGCGCAGGAGGAGTTGGGTGTCGATGGCCCGCCGCACGGGCGCCGGGACCTGTACGTTGATCGACAGGGGGAGGAGGTCGAACCAGTAGAGGTAATGAATGAGCTTGGTCGAGTGCGCCAGCGGGGTCTGCCGGTGGCTGACGAGCTTGAGGCGGACGGAGTGGAAGGCGGTGAGGCGCTGGGTCTGGGCGATCTTCGACAGGATCTGGGGGGTGACGTAGGGGTTGTCGATGATGGCCAGGGCCTCGTCCTCGAAGAGCGCCGGCAGGTGCTCGGAGACGAGGGTGGTGAGCCGCTCGAGGCTGGCTCGCTTGAGGTCCCGGTCCGGGAGGGTCCGCGCGCTCTCCATCGGTCTGCCTAAGATACTACGGCAACAAGGACTTAGCGCCAGTCAAAATTTCTCCGAAAAACTGGTTATTTTGAGCAAGATGGCACGCCCCTTCCACTCCTTAGGCGGCAGGAGAGCACAGGCACATGCGCCGTATTTTCATTGCTTTACTGCTGGTGGCGGCCACCACGGCCGTCGCGCAGGAACAGCCGCGCTATACCTGGGTCTCGCGCTCCTGTCCCGACTGGAATTGCGCCATGTTGGAGATGACCTGGTCGCAGGGCAATCCAGCCATCCTGATCCTGTCCACCACCTCGGAGAAGCATCCCTGGGTGATCCTGCAACGGCTCGACCGCGACTCCGCGTACGTCCCACCCGAGGACGAGAACTACGTGGTGGAGCGCTTCGATAATGTCACGCAGGCCGCGCAGCTGTTCGCGAGCCTGTCCGACAAGCGCGCGCCGCTGCTGATCACCACCTTCGAGGACTCGGTGATCGTGACGTACCTCAGGGTTCCGGATGATGGCGCCGGTCGGAAGCGAAGCGTGAGGCACTAGGAAACGTGGAGCGGCGGGCTTTAGCCCGCCGCAAGTGTTTCCATTCCTAGCGAGTGCGACGGTAGCCCTACGGTGCGTGTTGCTGCGGGAATCACTCGCGACCGTACGCGTACGATGCGCACTGCTGCGGGAAGCAATCCGCAGGCTGTGGGAATGAGCCCCGTTGCTGCGCGAATGACGCGACAGGCGTCGCGGGATCAAAACTGCAGGTTTTTGCAGCCGTTTGTGTCCTCCGCGGAGCACACTTCGGGCTGGCCGAAGCCGCCCGTCGCATCGCGCCAGCGCGGCGGTTGCCAAAATTCGCGATCCGCATCGTAGGCCTACGGTCGCAAGTGATTCACGCAGCAATGCGCATCGTACGCGTACGGTCGCCGATGCTGCGTGCAGCAACACGGACCATTCGCGCACGGACGCGCATCGTCCCCGGAGCGAGCGGACC
>JBIOTX010000019.1:0-17488 GCA_044866315.1 Thermoanaerobaculia bacterium
TCGATCCACTTCGGCTCATCGTCTTCCTGGGGGATGCCGATGCGGATCTCGAGCGCGCCGATGTATGCGCCTCGCTCGACGACGACGCGAGTCTTCCCTGCGTACGCCGGCAGGCACGCGCAGAGGATGAGCGCTGCGACCCAGAACCGGAAGGCCCGTTCCGCCATTCACCCGGGGAAGGACGTGGGAACGGGAATCGAGATTGGCGGCGGCCGAAGTTTTTTTTCGTGGCGTCGTACAGCGCTGCGGGAGCCGGCTTATGTCGTCTTCTTCAGCTTCTTCGGTGGAATGACCGCGGATTCGTTCTTGGCCAGGGACGCTTTTTCGTCCTCGACCGTCACGGAGAGAATGCGGTACTCGCTGCCGAACGACTGCGAGGGGGGGCTCGGGCTGCAGCCCGAATCGAACCCTTCCACGCACAGCGAGTAACAGATGAAGTGCTTGTAACGGCAACTCGTTCCCAGGCCGGGGGAGAAGGTGCACGTGTTGTTCTCGGGGCCGCCGCAATACCCGCAGATCGCGAACGCCGGCGCGGCGAGCGACAACAGAATCACTGGTATCAACAGTCGAATGGTTTTCAAGAGTCCTCCTTGGCTCCACGTCACTGGACGACGCCACGCTTTGATTCTTTTTTCTCCACCACCACCACGGCCCGGCTCTCTCCCTCCGCGGCTTCGACCGTGATCGGCGCGGGGGCGGGCGAGAAGGCCTGGGCCTCCATCAGCTCCGCCGCCTCCTCGGTGGAGGCGAAGGGCCAGAACTCGTACAGTCCCGGAGGGACGCGCTCGAGCCGGGCCCGCCCTTTCTCGTTCGTGCGCAGGCCGAAGGCCGCGCTGGCGCCCGGAAGCAGAAGCTCGCCGTTGTAGCGCATCAGCAGCGTGAGGCCCGGCACGCCGGAGCGGTCGGGGGTGAGCACGTCGATCACCACCGAGGCCGATCCCTTCGGAACGACGATGGTTCGCGGCTCGGGCGCGGCCTGGCCGGCATCGAATCGGACGACGGCGAGCGAGCCGCCCGGTGGAAGCACCCAGGCCGCGGCGGATCCCGAATCCGGAAGGGTGGCCGTGGCCCGCCCTTCCAGGTTGGTGGTCGTATTCGAGCGGAGCCGCCCGTCGCTGACGACGTTCACGGCCGCATTCGCGATCGGTTTGCCCGCCCCATCGACGATGCGCAATGGCCGCGGCAGACCGGAAGACATGGTGATCCCGACGCGCTCCACAGCCGTCTCGCCCGTCACGATCACGCGGTGATCGGTGGCGATGAGATAGCCGTCGGTGCTCACGCTGAGGTTGTAGGGCCCCGGCTTCACGTCGACGAAGTCGAACATGCCGTGGCCGTCGGTCAGGAGACGAACGGTGACCGCTTCTCGTCCGACCTCATTGCGCAGACTGACGCTGGCCTCGGGGATGGGCAGGCCGTCGGCATCGCTGACCACGCCGGTGATGCGCAGCGGCGAGAGATCGACCGTGACCGTGGGGCCGTCGATCCGTACGGGCCGGTGCACGGGGGAGGTCAGGGCGCCGCCGCGGGCGAGGAGCGTGAACTCCCCGTCCTGCCACAGCGTGGTCTCGAACGTGCCATCGGCGCTCGCACTCAGCGCGGTCTTCCAGGCGAAGCGTTTGTGGTCGAAGTTCAGCACCGCGTCGCCGGCGGAGGCGTTGCCGAGGCGGATCGTCCCGCGGAGACGCCGGGGCTGCGGCAAGGTCAGGCGCAGCTCCTCCTCAACCTCGCCGCGCACGCCGACCATGGCCGCGAAGCGCTCGAACGGCCCCTCGCCGGAGAGGAGCACGATGTAGGTGCCGGGGGAGAGGGGAGCGCAGTCGACGGCCGACTCGGTGGTCAGGCGCTTGGCCTCGATCCACTTCGGCTCGTTGTCCTCCTGCGGGACGCCGATGCGGATCTCGAGCGAGCCGGTGTACGCGCCTCGCTCGACGACGACGCGAGTCTTCGCTAAGTACGCCGGCATGCATGCGAGGATGAAGAGCGCGGCGACTGCTGTTCGGAAGGGATGCATGGTGTCTGGCCACGCAATCTAGGAGGACGGCTGGAGAGCGTCAAAGCGCACTTCGTCATCGCCGTACAATTTCCGCGCGTATGTCCACGCTATTTTTTTTGACCCTCGCTCTGCTCAGTTCCGAGGCCTGGCAGCCGGTCTGGCAATTCGACACCGGAGGCTGAGTCTTCATCTCGCCGGCGGTCGCCGGCGATCATCTGATCGTGGCCTCCTGCGCCGGCTCGGTGCACGCGCTCGATCGCAGCACCGGCAAGCCGGCGTGGACGTATGACACCGCCGAGGATGGGCCGCGCTCGCAGTTTCACGGCGAGGCCGTGCTCGTCGGAAAGAGCCTGGTGATGCCGAGCGACGGAGACCTCGTGGCGCACGTCTACGCATTCGACCCCGCCACCGGTGACGTGCGCTGGCGCATGGCCTTCGAGGGAGGGGTGGGCACCACACCGCAGCTCGCGGGCCGGGCGGTGATCGTCGCCGGCGCCACCGGCAAGCTCGCGCGCATCGATGCGGACAGCGGCAAGGCCGCGTGGACCGCCGCTCCCGACGGCGCGCGTCCCCTGCTCCCGCGCATCCCCGCGCCGGCCGCGGACGCGACGCGCGTCTACTTCGCCAGCAACCAGCCGAAGCTGTTCGCCCTCGACGCCGCGAGCGGCGAGAGCGTCTGGAAGAAAGACATCGCCGCACGGATCAACACCTCGCTGGCCCTGTCCGGGAAGCTGCTCTACGCCGGCGCGGATGACGGGAACCTCTACGCCTTCGATGCCGCCTCGGGCGAGGTCCGCCAGCGCATCGCGCTCGGCGGCACCCCGTCCGGCACGCTCGTCGTCGCACCGCCGCTTCTCATCACCCTCGTCGGCGGCAAGCAGCCCCGACTCGTGGCCATCGACCTCGGCACGCACCGCGTCCGCTGGGAGCGTCCCGCCGAACGGGAGTGGACGACGATGAAGCCGCTCGTGCACGGCGACGCCGTCATCGCCGGAACGGAGGCGAAGGAGCTCTGCGCCTTCGCCCTCGCCGACGGCGCCGTCCGCTGGTGCACCCCCGTCCCCCAGGTCCCGCGCGGCCTCGGCACCGCCGGCGGCATGCTCTACGTGGGGACGCTGAACGGGAAGGTGCTGGCGTACCGGCTGCCGGAGTGATTTGGAGTGCCGCACTCCAAAGATCACGCCACCACCCGCCCGCCGTTCCCGCCGTGGTAGACGACCGGCGTCGGCATTTCGGCGCCGCCGCTGTAGCGAATGTAGAGGCGGTCGCCTTCATGCGGCGGGCCTTCGAGGACGCCGGTGAAGCCGCCTCCGCGGTCGAAGGGGATGATGCCGTTCACGGGCTGGGTGCCCACGCGGGCGAAGAGCTGGAGGGCCCTGGCCATGAAACCGCGCGAAAAGACGGTGATGGCGAACGCGCCGCGGGAGCCGGCGATCGGTTCGAACATCGCCGTGATCCGCGGCTGTTCCGGATTCCCGCCTTCCCTCGGCGGACGAGTCACTGAAGTAGCCATGTGCGTCTCCTAGAGTCTTACGAACGTAATCGTGTCGACGTAGATCGGTTGACTGGCGACGGCGTTGAACGAGAGTTCCACCGCCCGGATCTGATTCAGAGTGAACCCGCCGGTGGTGAAGAGCCGCAGCGGAATGCGCCAGGTCTCGAGAGGACAGTGAGTGATGTTGCGCATCACGTTCGTGACCGTCGCGCCGACCGTGATCGGCGTGGACTCGATTCGCTGATAAGGCCGCTGCCGGCGGGGGTTCTGGGCGAGGATGGTCGCGTTGTTGACCGTCCGGCGGACTCCCGCGTTGTTGATGAGCGTGACCTCGATATCGGGAAACGCCGCGGTCGCGAGCGTCGCGGCCGGCGCGGTGATCGGATACTTCTTCGTAATGCGGAAGGTGAGATCCGTGAACGCGCTCACGTCCTGGAAGAACGCCGGCACCTCTTCGCGCACGGTGGCCCGTCCGCCGGCCGTCACGTTGGTCGCCCGCAGCAGGGTCTCGTTCCCGGGGAAGGTCGGCCGCTGCATCGCCGGGGCGCCCGCCACGGCCGCGACCTCCGCGTCGGCGTCGTTCTCACCATGAACGGCCAATTCCCGCACGTTGGCCGCCGGTGCCGGAGTGACCGTTCCGAACATCGTGTTGATCGTGTCCGGACCGGCCTCGGAGTCTTCCACCGTCCGCAGATCGGTGCCGAACTTCCATTGCAGGGAGACGGGCGTGTTGACGACGGGCGCGGTGACGCCGAGGAAGTTGTTCTGCTGCGCGAAATCCTGGTTCATCGTGTAGCGCAGCCAGCCGCCGATGTACTGAATGGCGAGCTGCTCGTGCTCGCGGCGGGTGCGGATGCGGCCGTCGGACGCGTTGTGGCTCGGATCGCCGTCGCCGGGGAAGTTGTTCCAGACCCGGTTGAAGCGATTGTGAGTGGCCCCGTGGATGAAGACCATGGCCCTGTGGGACGCGGCGCGGTTGTAGAGGCCGAAGCCATTGCCGACGAAAGAGCCGTCCGAACCTTCGCCCGATCCGACGTCGCCGTCATGAGACCCGAGCACGACGCAGTAGAAGCCGTCGCACATGGTCATCCGCAAGGGCCGCTGCGTGGCCGTGACGGCCATTTCGCTGGAAAGGTCCGTCGGCGCCAGGGAGACCACGGAGCGAATGCCGAAACGCCTTCCCGTGCGGCTGCTGTTCAACTTGGCCGCCGCCACCACTGCCTCGCCGCCGCGGGAGTGGCCGACCAGACCGATCTTCGATAGATCGAGACGGTTGAAGAAACGATTTCCGGGCGTGCTGTTCATGCGGTCGAGCTGCTCCAGATATTTGAAGATCAGCTCCGCGCGCATGGTGAAGTTGCCGCCCACGTAATTCGCGGGGTTGTGATCGATGCTCATGGAGATGAACCCTCGATGAGCCAGCTCCTCCTGCAGATATTCGACGTTGTTCGGAGCCGTGCGCGTCGAGTAGCCCCGGAAGCTGTCGATTGCCGTTGCCCCCGTCGGGTTCGCGGGCCGGATCGTCTGGCCGGACCCGGTCACGATGGGTGCTCCGGCCGGTGTGGACGCGAAGTTGACCGCCTGATGGTTGCCGTGAACGATCACCACGACCGGCAGGCGGTCGGTCCCGAGCACGCGGTCGCGGTTCGCAGGATCGGCGGGATAGGCCATGACGGAGCGGAGCACGACCCGAATCTGCGCAGGGTTCGTCACGTTGAAGAACGGCACGAGGTCGAGGGCCGCGCCCTGGGGGAAGCGATCGAAGATGTTCGAGCCGGGGGCAGTCTCCTGGAACCGGAATGGTCCCAAGCGCGCAAGGAGCTCGGCCCTCGTCCGCACCGTGGCTATCCCGAACGTGAACGCGTGTGCTGCTCCCGCCGTGGCGATGTCGAACTTCAGATCGAAGTCGATCGGAGGCTCGGCCGGGATGTCGATCACGTTGATGTTCGGAATGAAGATCGGTGCCGCCAACTGCTCCGCGATCGCGCTCTGCTCTTCGATCTCGATCTCGTGCGGGCGCGTGACCGGCTGCTGCGGCGGACGGGTCGTCGCCGGCTGCGGCTGCGCCGGCGCGAAGAGCGGCCGGTAGCACTCCAGGAAGTACAGGAACTCGATGCCGACGGTGCGCGCCGGACCGAGCTCGCTCGCCTTCGGGGGGGTGTGGAGCAGCCACTCCTCGAGCAGCGGGACCGGTAGGCCGCCCCTGTAATTGCGCGGCTCGTTCCGGAACGCATCGGCGGTTCTGAGGAACGTGGCGAACGAATTGCCTTCGTTCCACTGCAGGTAATTGAGGCCATCGGTGATCGCCGGCACTTGAGGGAACGAGCTCGATTGCAGCTGGCGCCAGCGCGCGCCGGCGAGGATGAGGCAGAGCGCGTAAAAGCGCGTCGAGGGCTGGACCGAGCGCGGGCCGCTGCCGGTGCGGGTGACGGTCAGCTCGCGGTTGATCGCCCCGGCGATGTCCTGGCTGAGATGACGCGAGGTCACCAGGTCGCGGACGCCCTGGGTGAAGCGCGCCTCCTGCCGCGACGCGGACTCATCGCGATCGTCCCACACCTCGGCCCGGGCGTCACGGTTGTGGTACGTGACCACGAAGTGATCGAGCCCGAGGTCCTTCGCGAAGACCCCGCTGCGGAAGATCGACTTCGCATTCGCGTCCGTCGTGGCCTGCCCAATGGTGAATGGAACAGTGACGGAGGTCGTGAGCCCCTTCTTCTGCCACAAGGCGAGGAGGATCTCCGGCGCGACGCCGCTGTGATAGGCGGCGCGGACGACCGCCTCGACCTCGCTCTGGGTGATGGTGGAATAGGGATTCCCGCCGACGCGCACGCCCGTCTCGCTCAGGATGTTCTGGGCGGCGGTCGGGATCGTGTGGTTGTCGCGATGCTGCTCGCAGCGCTTCCAGCAGTCGGCCACGGCCCGGGAGGTGTCCGGACCGCCGTCGCCGAGGTCGAGGGCCTCGGCCATGGACTCCGCCGGTGCGGCGAGATGCTCGCGAATGGCGTCGCTGAGCGCGTCGGCGATGCGGTTGCGGTAGTCCTCCTGCTCGAAGGCCCGGGCCTGGCGCTCGTTCGTGAGATGGGCGATCTCCGCGAGCACCGCCGCCGTGCGCAGGGCGTGACGTCTGCTGTGGAGCATGCCGAGGTCGCGCGCGGAGAGACCGTGGCGGCGGACGCCGGTGACGCCGACGAGGTTGCGCAGGACGCTCTCGCCGAGCGCCCGGGAGGCCTGCATGGCCTCGGGGGCGACGTAGACGTCCGTGCCGTCGTCGCTGGGGTTGTTCGAGCCGTTGAGATGCAGGGAGAGGAAGACCGCGGCATTGCTGCGCCGGGCCACGTCCGCCCGCTCGCCGAGGCTGGGGTTGCTCTCCTCGGAGCGCGTGAGCTCGACCCGGGCGTGATTGCGCAGCCGCGCGGCGACGCGCAGGGCCAGATCGAAGGCCACGTCTTTCTCGAGCAGCCCGTTCGGGCCGCGGGCGCGGTTCCACGACGAGCCGCGGTTCTGCGAGCCTTGCGGCCCTCCATGTCCGGGATCGAGTACGACGACTGGCAGTTCGCTCATGGTTGACCTCCTGCTGCGCTCCCGCCCGCGGCCTCCCGTCCTTCCGGTCCGCCCTTCACGGCGGGGTTGGCCTGCGGGTTGGGGGTGTGTGCCTGGATGAGCGCGATCATCTCGGGCTTGGCGAAGCGCTCCATCGGGAAGTAGTCACTCTTGAACTTGAGATCGACCTCGCCCGTGAGGTCGGTCCTGACGTTGATCTCATCGGAGGAGTCGCGCTTGGTGGAGCTGACGTAGGCCACCGAGCTGCGCCTGGCCGTGCCGCCGCCGCCGAAGCCGAAGAAGCCGTGGGCGAAGGAGGCGGTGTCGCGGCGCTCGTCACGCTGGCTGGCCGACTGCGCCGCGCCGGTGTCGCGGGCGTCGATGTGGAAGCCCATCGAGGCCTTGATGCGCCCGCTGGTGACGACGATGCGGTTGATGCCCATGAGCACCATGGTGGAGAGCATGGAGTGGCGGCTCTGGGCCAGGCGCCGGCGCGCGGCCGGCACGAGGGTCTTCTCCACGGCGTCGTCGTCGAGGGCGACGTCCGCGTTCAGTCCGAACTCGGCCTTGAAGTCGGGCTTGGCCAGGTCGTCGGCGCCCTCGCGCACTTTCACGCGCGGCCCCTCTTCGTCGCTCTCGATCTGGAAGTGCCCGGGGTGCGACTCGACCAGATAGTCGCGGGCGTTGTTGTCGGTGATGTTGTCGGACATGAACTGGTCGACGGTCTTGGCGACGTTGGAGAGCAGCCGCCCGTAGGCCTCCATCTGCTGGATGCTGGCGTTGACGATGGCCTGGAAGGTCCCCTGGATCAGGTCCGCGACGAAGGTCGGGAAGGACACGGCGTTGAGGACTTCCTTGGTGATCTGCCCGACGGCGCCGGCGGCACGGGTGTCGAACTCGTCGGCCTTCGGTTTCTTGTCGTCCGGCTTGTCCGCGAGTGCGGCGGCGACGGGCGCCTCTTCGCGCAGCACCGGCGTCTGGCCGAGGCGCTTCGCGGAGGCCCATTCGTCCTGCACCAGGGCGGCGCTGTAGGCGGCGATCTTCTCCAGGTCGTGCCGCATCTGCTCGCGGCGCTCCGGCGGAAGCTCGTAGAACGCGGGGCTGGCCGCGAGCAGGGCCGCGACCTGGGCGTGCACGAGGTTGTTCACGGCCGGCGAGGGGACGACGCCGCCGGGCTTGGGCGGTGCCGCGAACGGTCCCGGCAGCGCGTCCGGACGCGGGGTTCGGGTGGTCATGGGAGGGTCCTCCATGACGAAGTGGTGGTGGGTGTGGGAGTGGGAGTTTCGGGATTCGTGGGTTGCGCGGAGTCGGCGGGTTGCGGGGTTTCGGGGTTGCTGGGTTGCGTGGTGGTGGAGTCGGGGGGTGGCTGGGTTGCTGAGTTGCTCGGTTGCTGGGGGGTGGTTTGGTCGGCCGGTTGATTCGGCGGGGTGCGTACGGGATCGGGGGCGGTGACGGAGTCGGGGCGGCGGACTTCGCCGACCTGGCCGATCGGGCGCAGCTGGGACGGCTGCGGGGGGGTGCGGCGGGTGCGCGTGGAGCGGAAGCGCTCGACGTTTCCTCCCACCGCCGGCGCCTGTTCAAACGGCCCGCCTCCGCCCGCCTCGGGCGACGGCGCGTTCGCTTCCGGCGCGGCGGTGTTGCCGGCGATGCGGCCGATCTGTCCGGAGTTGGCGAAGCGGTTGAGGGGGAAGTAGTCGCTCTTGAAGTGCAGCTCCACCTCGCCGGTGAGGTCGGTCTCCACGTTGATCTCCGAGTCGCTGGTCGTGCGCGAGCTGCTGACGTAGGTCAGCGAGGTCGAGGCGGACACGCTCCAGGCCGCAAATCCGTACTGCGCCGCGGCCTGCACGCGCAGGTCGGCCTCGGAGGCGCTCTCCTGGCGCAGGCGGTCGGTGGTGTCGATGTGGAAGCCCATCGTGGCCCGGATCTTTCCGCCGGTGATGACGATGCGGTTCATGCCCATGAGCACGAGCGTGGAGAGCATCTGCAGGCGGGTCTCGGCCAGACGCCGCCGCGCCGCGGGGAGGAGGACCTCCTCGAGCGTGCTCTCGTCGAGGGAGACATCCTCGTTGAGATTGAGATCACTCTTGAAGTCCGGCGCCGGGCGCTCGTCGGCGCCGTCGCGGATGGTGATCTCGCCGCTGCGCACCTGGAAGAGCTCCGGATAGCGCGCCGCCAGCCAGTCCTTGGCCTGGTTGTCGGAGATGTTCGCGCTCATGAACTGGTCGACCGTGCCGCTCACGTTCGCCACCATCGTGCTGAAGGCTTCCATCTGGCGGATGGTGGTCTCGGTGATGGCCCGGAAGGTGCCGCCGATGAGGTCCGCGACGAAGGTGGGGAAGGCGATGGCGCGCAGGGTCTCCTGGGTGACGCGCGCGACCTGGTTGGCGGCCGCGGGCTGCAGCGTGTCCTGGGCCTGAGCCATCGGGGCGCGGACCTGCTGGCGCTGGCGCGAGACCGGGATCTGCCCGAGGCGGTCGGATTGCCAGCAGATCTCGCGCATGCACTCGGCGGCGTAGCCGGCGATCTTGGTCACGTTCGCCGCCACCGAGCGCCGCTCCGGCTCGGCGAGGGCGTGATACGAGGGGGTGGAGTCGAGGAGCGCCTGCACCTGGCTGCGCACCAGACCCATCGTGGCCGGCGAGGGACGCAGTGCGTCGGGCGAGGGCGGCGTATTGAACGGGGCGCTCAGCGGCGGATCGACGGCGAGCGGCACGGCGGTCATGCAGTGGCCCTCCGCTCGACGGGATTCGGACCGATCGAGGTGAGGCCCGTGGCCTCCAGCCACTGCGCGGCGCTGACGAACACCGGTGCGCCGGGGCCGACGATCGGCGTGGTGGAAGACTGAGTGAGGTTGCCCATGACCGTGGCCAGCCAATCGAAGACCCGCACGCCGCTCTCGGCGCGGCGGATGATGCGGCCCAGGTCGGGCGTGGCTTCGGCGAGCACGGCGCGAAGCACATCCCACATCGACTGCGCCTGGAAGTGGCTCATGACCGAGCGGTCGCCGAGGACCGCGAAGGCCTGCTGCAGTTGACGGTGGATCTGCTGCGCGGCGAGGACGACCACGCCGGAGTGACGGGGAGCGAGGTTGTGGAGGACGGACGAGGCGGTGAAGCGGAGCGTGGCGATCTGCGTGGCGCTCGGCGCGCCGCCCAGGGGGAAGGCGAAGGCCTGATCGATGCGGATCAGGGACGCGCAGAGCGAGGCGAAGGACTGCTGGAACTCGTGGTTCACGGCCGCGTCGCGGGAGACCGCGCCGATGCCGAAGACGCGGGCGTAGATGGCCTCGCGGCGAGGACGCTCGTAGGAGGTGTTCTCCGCGCGGACCATCTCGTCGAGCCGGCGCGCGGCCTCGACGCTCAGGAACGCCAGGCGGTCGCGCGCCTGCGCCAGCGCCTCGGCCACCACCAGGACGCCGGTCTGCTCGAGCTCCGCCTCGAGGTACAGCGCCGCCAGCGCGCGCAGCGCGCCCGCGGTGATGGACGTCGCCTGCCCCGGCCCGAGGACGGGCGGGAGGTCGAGGCGCAGCGGGTCGGAGGCGAGCGTGTGCAGGAGGACCGGGCGGCGCTCGAGCCACTGCGCGACGAGGGCGAGGATCTCGTTCATGCGGGCGCTCCGGCGGGCAGGGGCTTCGGTGTGGCCGGCGTCTTCTCCCGGATCTGGTTGATCTGGAAGACGTCGACCATCCGCTCCATGGGGAAGTAGTCACTGCGGAACTCGACGTTCACTTTGCCGCCGAGCTTCGCGTGCAGGTCGACGCGGGAGGTGGAGTCTTCGCTGCGCGTGGTGCTGACCTTGAAGCTGGCCGTGGTGTCTGTGGTTCCGCGCGTGAACCAGCTCCGCGGACCGCTGCGGCTGAAGAAGCCGCGGCCGCCCCACGCACTCGACTGCGACTGGGTCTTACGCTCCCAGTCGGACGTGGTCTTCTGCTGATACTTCCGCTTGACCTCGTCGCGCGTGGAGAGCTCGAAGAGTACGCTGGCCTCGATGTTCCCGCGGGTCACCACCAGGCGGTTCACGCCCATCATCACCATCGTGGCCAGGAGCTGCTGGCGGTCGAGGGCGATGCGGCGGCGGGCGGCGGGAACGAGGTCCTTCTCGATCTGCTCGTCATCGAGCGAGCGCACGGGCTCCTTGAGGCCGAGGTCTTGGGCGAAGTCGGGCATGCCCTCTTCGTCGGCGCCCTGGCGCGCGCGCAGGCGCGGCTTCTCGCCGTCGATGTCGATCTCCAGGTGATCGGGATAGCGCTCGGCCAGGTAGTCGCGGGCGTTGTTCTCGGTGACGTTGTCCTTCATGTACTGGTCGACCGACTTGGACACGTTCTTGACCAGCTCCCCGTAGGCCTCCATCTGCTTGATGGAGGAGCTGACGATGGCGTTGAAGACGCCGTCGATGAGGCCGGCCACGAAGTTGGGGAAGTCGACTTGTTCGACCAGATCGGCGAGGGCCTCGGCGCCCTGCTGCGCGGCAACGGCGCCGGACTGGGCGAAGCGCTGCCCGGCCGTGTCGCCGGCCGGATCGGCGGGCTTCTGCGGCGCATCCGCGAGCGGCTCGGCCAGCGGCGTGGATCCAGTGACCGTGACCGACTCGGGACGGACCGTGCCGTCCGCGCCGCCGAGGATGTAGTGCATGGCGTTCACCGTGTGGTGAGCGATCTCGGCGCGCTTCTGAGGCGGCAGCTCGTTGAAGGCCTGGCTGCGGCGGAGGTTCTCCTTCACCTTGGCCCGGATCAGCGGGAGGAGCTCGGAGTCGCGCAGCGTGTCGTCCGCGGCTGGCATCGGTTACCTCGTGGTCGGGGCCTTCGGCGGAGCCGCGGGAGCAGCGGGCAGGGCCGGCAGCGGCGGCAGGGCGGGCGCGGGAAGGGTAGGGGCCGGGGCGCCGGTCTGGGGCGCGATGCCCGCCGCGGTCTTCTCCCGGATCTGCTGGACCTGGAGGATGTCGATCATCTTCTCCATGGGGAAGAAGTCGCTCTTGAAGTTGACCTTGACCTTTCCCCCCAGCTCCGCGTGCATCTTCAGGGTCTCCTCGCTGTCGCGGGTGCTGCTGGTCTTGACGTTGAACTTGGCCACGTCGCTGTAGCCGGTCTTGGTGAACCAGTTGTCCTTCCCGCCGTAGTCGCCGGAGCGCCTGCCGCTGGCGGTGGCCCACTTGCCGGAGAAGTTGCGGTCGCGCGTGTGTGTGGTGTCGCGGGTGGTCGTCGTGGTCCGGTCGCGCTCCGTCTGCATGTCGTCGTGGCGCTTGCGGATGTCGGTGGTGTCGAGCTCGAAGAAGCAGCTCGCCTCGATCGTGCCGTTGGTGACCACCAGGCGGTTGATGCCCATCATCACCATCGTGGCCAGGAGCTGCTGGCGGTCCATGGCGATGCGCTGCCGCGCGGCGGGGACGAGCTGCTGCTCGACGGTGTCCTGGTCGAGGGAGGTGATCGGCATCTTCAGGCCGAGGTCGGCGAAGAAGTCGGGCATGTTGCTCTCGTCCGCGCCTTCCTTCGGCTTGAGGGCGGGCTTCTCGCCGGACAGGTCGAGCTCGAGGTGATCGGGATACTTCTCGGTCAGGAAGTCCCGGGCGTTGTCCTCGGTGACGTTGTCCTTCATGTACTGGTCGACCGACTTGGAGACGTTCTTGACCATCTCCGCGTAGGCCTCCATCTGCTTGATGGAGGTGGTGACGATGGAGTTGAAGACGCCGTCGATGAGGCCTCCGACGAAGGCCGGGAAGTTCACGCCTTCGACGAGTGCGGGGAGCACGTCGGCGGCGGCGCGAGCGGCCTCGCCGAGTCCGGTGCGACCGGGAGCGACCGGTTTCACGACCGTAGCGGGTGCCGGCGCGAAGGCCTCGGCGTTGCCGGCGAAGGACACGCCGGTGGGCCGCATCGTTCCGTCCTCGCCGCCGAGGATGTAGTGCAGGGCGTTGACGGTGTCGTGCGCGACCGCGGCCCGCTTCTCGGGCGGCAGCTGCTTGAACGCCTCGCTGGCGGTGAGGCGGTCGCGCACGAGCTGCCGTACCAGCGGCAGGATCTCCGACTTCTGCATCTTCTCGTTCATGACCGCTCTCCGCCTCAGGGGGCCCAGGCGGCCGTCGACCATGACGGCTCGTCGATCGATTGCTGTTTGATGGGGGCGGGTACGACGGCGGGCTGAGAGCCCGCCGCTACACGCTGTTGGAGCACCGCGGGGTTGAGATAGAGGGCTACGCGCGCGGGCAGGTCCGGCCGCACCCAGACCGAGAGCACCGACACGGTGCCCGGACCGGGATAGCCGTCCGGGGTCATGGCGATCATCCAGCGGTCGAGGGCCTGCAGGCTGCGCGGGCGCTCGGTCATCTGCAGACGGGTGAGGGCCATGAGCTGGGCGGGCGGGTCGGGGAGGGCGTCGAGGTTCACGTCCAGGCGCATCTCCACGCCGGCGCGGGCCGGGCGCAGGGTGAGCATGGCCGTCTCCGGCGGCAGGGTGAAGCGCGCGCCGAGGATGAACGCGCAGGCGCTCATCAGGCTGGCGTGCTGGTGGCCGATGCCGAGGCGGTCCATCAGCGGCTGCAGGCTGGAGAGCGCCAGCGGACGCTCGACCTCGAAGCTGATCTGCTGGCTTCCGGCCGAGCGCCCACAGCGGATGGAGCTGATCGCGGGGCGCAGTCCGGGCAGCGACTCGAGCGCGACGCGGGCGATCCGGTACAGCGGCGCGGGAAGGGAGTCCATGAGCATGGGCCCCCACTCGTAGTGCACCGCCGCCTCGGTCACGCCGTTGCGGTCGAAGGCGCTGCTGAACTGCGCCCCCCAGTGCGAGGTGCGCATGTTGCCGGCGCCGCGGAAGGGCTCCGTGCGCGAGTCCAGCCAGCGCTGGGCCTCCGGGCCGAAGCGCGCGCCGACCACCCGCGACATCGCGTTCGTCGACGTCTCCACGCGGTCCGCGGGGGAGAGGCGGGGAGCGTCGCCGACCATGAAGGCGAGGTTCTCGGGAGCCGTCTCTGAGAAGCTGGTCTCGAGCAGCCGCGGGTGGCCCGGCAGCGGCTCGTCGAACGGCACTCCGAGCGACTCCTCGAGATAGTCGCTCACGAGCGGACGAGGATCGGCCGTGCCGAGCCGCTGCGAGGCATGGAAGAGAAGCTGTTTGGCCACTGAGGCGATCGATGGGCGCGGCATGGTTGGCCTCCTTGTCAGAGCGTCGTCACGTCAGGCGTTACCCACGGGCAGCAGGGTCTTGAGCTGGTCGAGCGACGGCGTCGAGCCGCTGGAGACCATCTGCTGGAGCTTGGCGATCGCGTCCAGACCCGCCCCGCCGCCGGCCGCGTGGAGCAGCGGCAGCGACGGACCGGCCTTCGACTCGACCGGCTGGGAGAGCTTCTCCACCTGCTGATCGGCCACGCCGTTGACGGCCAGCCAGAACTGGGCGTGCGTGAAGAGCCGCGACTGATCGGCCTCGGGCAGCTGGCCGCGCACGGTCGCTCCGTTGACCACTTCGGTGAACAGCGGGATACCGAGAGTGCTCGACCAGAGGGCGGCGTTGCGGGCGATGATGTCGTGGATCTCCTTCGCCGCCTCGGCCATGGTCTTGTACTTGACGACGTTGACCTGCTGGTTGAAGTCGTTCTGGGCCACGCGCTCGATCACCTGGTAGGGCGACTGCACGCCGTACGCGCGCAGGATCGCCGGCAGGGAGAGGATGCGGATCGCGCTCTGGACGGTCTCGGCGATCATCCGGGCCGCGAACTGCGCGCCGCCGTAGCCGTAGAGCGTCGTGTTGCGGGCCAGGTCGTTGCCGGCCTTGCGCACGTGCTCGCCGAGGAACGTCAGCGGGCGGGCGTTGTTGTTCTGGAACATCCCGCTCACGCTGCGCTGGCGGTCGTACTCGGCCACGCTGGCGATGAAGCGGTTGAGCAGCGGCTCGAACTCCCTGTTCGGCTGCACTTCCTTCGACACGTCGCCGCCCGGCACGCCCAGGACCCGGCTGTAGACGGACATGCGCTCGATGGGGCGGAGGCGGTCTTCGCGCGACCAGTAGTAGTCGTGGAGCGCGCGCCCCGCGCTGTCGAACCCGACCGACAGAGCGCCGTTGTTGAAGACCTCGGTGATCCGGTCGACGACGTCGATGATGCGGATCTTCTCGAGGTAGTAGGTCGCCGAGAGCGTACCCACCGCGCGGACGTTGTCCGGCACGATCTGGGTGTCGTCGCCGAGGGGCGGCAGCTCCAGCGACTCGAACACCGGCGCGCTGCCGACGTACTGGTCGAGGCCGATGCGCACCTGGGTGTTGAAGTTCGCGTCGTCGAGCGGGACGTCCGCGGACTTGCCGATGACGAAGCGGCCGACGGAGGCCAGCTCCTGGAAGAACACCACGTTGTTCTCGCTGTCGTCCGGCGGCCGGCCGCTGATGGCCGGAATCGTGTCCGCCACCTTCTCGAAGGCCTTGCGGTTGGAGTCTTTCGTCGTGCGGGTGACGAAGGTCTCCTTCTGCACGATGACCTCGTCCCAGGCCTGGCGCATGGAGTCGAGGAAGGTGATCGAGGCCGGGTCGAACTGGTCGTTGAGCAGGACGATGCCTTTGATGGCCGCGTAGACCTTCTCGTTGCCGGTCTTGGGCAGTCCGAACGTGTTCTGCAGGAGGGCGTCGACGGCGCTGTTCCATGCAGCCCCGTCGAATCCCGCCGGCAACCCTCTCGCGTCGAAATCGAATGTGGTAGCCATTGCTTTCTCCTTTGCGATCTGTGCGAACGAGCGCGCCATGAGGGATTCATCACGTCTCGTTGCCCTGTTCAGTCCGAAGCGGGTCGCCGCCTCGAGCAATCTCCTTCGTGTGTCGTCGACCGGACCGGCCCGCGACCACTCGGCGATGATCCTTTCGGCGGCCGCCTGGTCGGAGCGGGGGAGCTTGGCGATCACCCATCGCATCAGCCCCTCTCGCCCGATCTGGCGGAGGATCCATTCGAGAAGCTCTGGGGGCGCGCGGAAGGGCCGGAGCTGCACGTTGCGGACGTTGCGGGCCACGGCCCGGCGCTGGCGCGTGTCGAGCGTCGAGAGCACGTCGGCGAAGATCGCCGTGAGCGGCCCTTTCACCAGATCGCGCTCGCCTCTGCGGAACACGCGCTGGACCGCGATCTCGGCCAGCTGCACTTCCAGCGGCGTTCGGCCGCGCGTGACGCTCATGCGTTTCCCCCCTTCCGCTCGTCCAGCAGACGGATGGCCGCGTGCGCGTCGAGCAGGCCGTGGCCGGTTTCGTTGTTGAATCCGGAACCGAGCGGCGCGGCGCTGCGCGTGAGGAGCTCGCGCACCTCGCTTCCATTCAACCGGATTCCTCTGCGCCGGGCCCGGGCCACGAGCAGCGAGGCCACTCCGGCCACGAACGGCGCGGCGAAGGACGTCCCGCTGTTGACTTGGTAGCCGCGGTTGTTGGCGCTGACGATGTTCTCGCCCGGCGCGCAGAGGGCGATGTGGTCTCCGTAGGTGCTGAAGCGCGAGCGCCGTCCCTGCCCGTCGACCGAGCCGACGGCGATGACCTCGGGATGCGCGGCCGGGTAGTACTTTTCTTCCAGGCCGCTGTTGCCCGCCGCGGCGACCAGGATGCATCCGTAATGCGTGGCGTAGCGGATCACCCGCGCGTGCGGCAGTGATCCCTCCTGGTCGACCGACGACGCCGGCGTGCCGAAGCTCATGTTGATCACGTCCGCGCCGAGGTCCACGGCCACCTTGAGGCCGCAGTTGATGTCGCTCAGCGCGCCGATGCCCATGCGCTTGTGCGAGCTCGGCTTCATCGCCGCGGCCAGAACGCGCACGGGAAGGAGCAGCGACAGGCCGGCCACGCCGTACGGGATGTGCCAGCCCTGCCCGCCGATGATGCCGGCCACGTGACAGCCGTGCCCGACCTCGTCGTGGGGGTTGTAGTCGACCCCGCGGCTGTCGCCGAGGAGGCGCACGTCCTTGTTGACCTGGCCCATGCCCAGGTCGACGCAGTCGTAGCCGGCGAGGCACTTGCGCTGGAACTCCGGATGGCCGACGGTGACGCCGGTGTCCACCACTGCGGTGGTCACCCGCTCGTCGCCCTTCTCCAGCTGGTGGGCCTCGGGGGCTTTGATGCGGTAATGCGGCTCCCAGGCGACCTCGTGCTGTTTGGAGTGCGGCAGCGGAGCTGCCGCTTTGAAAGCGGCGGCTTTGCCGCCGCACTCCAGACGTTCGAACGGCACGGTCGCTAGCTGCTGCGGCGAAGCCACTTCCACCGCGTCGAGATCCCGCAGGGCCTGAAGCACGTCCGCGGTCCGCTCGGGATCGGCGATGCGCACCTTGTAGGTGCGGGACATGCCGAGGGTCTCCTCGTAGTCGTCGTAGCCGAGGTGGTGCGCGCCATAGCGGCCGAGGGCGCGGCGGGCGTGATACGCGGCGGCGATGCGCGAGCCGCCGCCGTAGCGCGCGAGCACGCGGTCGACCGAGGGCACGTCCATGCGATTCGCCGCGCGCGCCGCGCCCGCGAGCA
>JBIOTX010000020.1:0-14358 GCA_044866315.1 Thermoanaerobaculia bacterium
CCCACACCTCCCACAGCCCCTGCCAGCGACGAGGGAAAAAAGATCCATTCGGAGAGAGAACCCGGGTACGCTAATCGCCGTCCTCGATGTCTCCGGTTTCTGTCCTCGATGTCCTCGGTACCAACAGTCAGCGCCGCCCGTATTCAGGGACGAGGGGTGACCAGCACGTCTCCGAAGGTTTTCACCGTCTTCTTCAGGATGGAGACGATCCTCGAGAAGGGGTTCCTCTCTCGTGGATTTCGCGGGCTGAGATCAGCAGACGCATCGAATGCGAGAACCGCCACGACCATCAACACAACCGCACTGCGAACCAGGGAATGCCGACGCATAGACCCTCCTCGTTTGACAGAGTGACGCGAGCCTTGCCGCGCCCCCAGAGGGCAGGTCTTGCTCATCGGTTCTCGTCGCGGGCGTCAGCGCCGCCTGTACTCAGGGACGAGGAGTGACCAGCACGTCTCCGAAGGGTTTCACCGTCTTCTTGAGGATGGTGACGATCCTCGAGAAGGGGTCGTCCTCTCGTGGATTTCGCCGCATGAGAGCAGCAGACGCATCGAGCGCGAGAATCCCAACGACCATCAATACAGCCGCACCGCGAACCCAGGAATGGCGACGCATAACCCCTCCTCGTCCGGCTGCACGCCGGCTCAATTGGTTTGAGGAGGGCGCCCCCTCTCGGTTTGACGGAGTGACGCGAGCCCATGCCTCGCCCCCGAGGGCAAGTATCGCCGATTGGTTGTTACTGCCGCGTGTACGCGGCCGCCGCCGGGCCGGCGGCGGAACGGCCGGCGAGCCGCCGGCGCTCCACCGTTCAGGGTGCGGCGGCTCCGCCGCCGCACCCCAAACACCGCTCACCCGCGATACCGCACCCCGATGAAGTAATACCGCCCGTTGTCATACACCGCCCGCGGGCGGAACCGGTCGGTCGCGAATTGCACGATCTTCTCGTCCGTGAGGTTCACGCCGTCGAGGGTCAGGGTGAGGCCGCGGAAGACGTTGAAGGCCAGGGACGCGTCCAGGGATTTGAGCGCGTCCTGGTTGAGCCGCGTCGAGCGGTCGAAGGTGACGAAGAACTCGGAGCGGTAGCTGTACGCGAGGCGGGCACCGAGCCACTTGTTCTCGAAGAAGCCCACCAGGTTGCCGGAGTGCTCGGAGTTGCCGGGGATCTCCAGGCCGGCTTCGTCGGCTTCGGCGTTGGAGTAGGTGTAGTTGCCCTGGAATCCGAAGCCGCCGCCGAGCTTCTGCAGGAGGTTCAGCTCCAGTCCCTTCACGTTGCCGCCGCCGCCGTTGACGCGCTGGTTGATGGTGAAGAGGCAGCTGTAGCGGTTCGGGAACTCGGCCGTGAAGGCCGGGGTGCAGAGGGAGGTGTTGGGGGTGTTGGTCTGGATGAGGTGGGCCTGCTGCACGGGGCGGTCGGTGACGAAGGACTCGATATCCTTGTAGAAGAGGGCGCCGGCGACGAGGTTGTCTTCTCCGTGATACCACTCCAGGGAGACGTCGGCCTGGTTGGCGCGGTAGGGGTCGATCTCGGGGTCGCCGCCCTGTCCGGTGAGGGCGCCCGGGTTGAGGGTCACGCGCGGTGACACGTCGGTGAAGTCGGGGCGGGCCATGGTCCGGGCCGCGGCCAGGCGCAGAACGAGCTGCGGGCTGAGATCGCGGGCGAAGTTGACGCTGGGCAGGTAGTCCCAGTAGCCCCGCTCGGCGGTGACGTGGGTGAAGTTGCCGAAGGCGTTCTCGATCTCGCCGGCGCCGCCGACGATGTTGCCGGTGGAGGTCTGGTCGGTGCGCACGACCCGGAGGCCGGCGTTGCCCTTCCACTTGCCGGCCTTCAGGTTGGCCATGGCGAAGCCGCCCGTGACCACTTCCTCGACGGAGAAGACCTCGGGCGGGTTGGGGATGCGCGTCCCGTTGAAGCTGCTGAAGAGGATGTCCTGGACGCGCCCGCGGTCGACGGACCAGTAGCCGGTCAGCGTCCCCGAGGCGGCGATGTTGCGGAGGAAGTCGCTGGGGGTGACGCCGGCGGCGAAGTCGGCGGGGGTGCACTGGTGGCCGCCGCAGCCCGTGGCGAAGAGCGGCAGGAAGAACCCGCCGTAGGTCGTGGCCTGGAAGTCGGTCTTGCGCTCGTGATCGCTGTACTTGAGGCCGAACTTGAGCGACGTCAGCGGGCCGGCGTTGAGCACCTTCTCGGCGTCGACATAGGAGTACGTCTCGCTGTCGTCATTGGTGATGTGGTGCAGGGAGGCGAAGTCGAACTCCATCTGCCCGGGGTTCTTGGGATTGATGTTGATGAACTGCACCTGCGGCGAGCGCCCGCGCAGGTCGTAGCGGAACGAGGCCGGCGCCCCGAACTCGACGAACGGCTGGGACTGGGTGTCGCCGTCGGCCTGGGTGTAGCCGACGTCGAAATGCATGATCCAGGTGTCGCTCGGCGTCCAGGTGGCGTCGAAGTCGCCGTACCAGGTCTTGGCGAAGGCGGTGCGGTCGATGGCGTCGAAGACGACGCCGCGGCCGCTCGTGCCGTTGGACGCGGAGGAGATGACGCCGGCGACGACGGTGTCGTCCACCACGGTGGCATCGGTCAGGGTGCCGCCGCCGCCGAGAGCATTGGAGCCCCAGGCCAGGTAATTCTGATTGATGTTGTTGGCCCCGAAGCGGGACCAGAAGCCGTTGATGTTGAGCTCCCAGCGCTTGGCGGGCCGGAACTGCAGCTCCGCGTTGAAGGCCTTGCGCTCGCGCTCCTGCTGGAAGAGGGCCGAGCCGATGAGGGACGGCACGAGCAGCCCGGTTCCGCTCTGCGGGAAGTAGCCGAGGACCTCGACGCCGTCGCGGCGGATGTCGCGCCGGTCGAAGACGGCGGAGAAGAGGACGCCGACGGTGGACGCGGGGTTCCTCCAGCTGACCAGGGCGGAGGCGTTGGGATCGTTCGAGCCGGACCGCTCCGTGTAGGCGTTCTGCAGCGACGCGCTGATGGCGAACGGCTTCATGTCCAGCGGCTTGCGCGTCCGGACGTCGATCGTGCCGCCGATGCCCCCTTCATCCAGCTCCGCGGTCGGGCTCTTGTACACGGTGACCAGGCCGATGAGCTCCGAGGGAAGGAGGAGATAGTTGAAGCTGCGGGTGGCGGCCAGCTGCTCGAGCACGAACCAGTCGGCCACGGCCACGTTGTGGCCGTTGACGGTGGTGTGCACGAGGTTCGGCGACACGCCGCGCAGGGAGACGCGCTCGCCTTCCCCGAACTCTCGATTGATGACCACTCCCGGGACGCGCTGCACCGCCTCGGCGAGGTTCCGGTCGGGCAGCTTGCTCACGTCCTTGGCGGCGATGGCGTCGACGATGGCCGTGGATTCCTGCTTGACCTTCACCGCCTCGCGCAGCGACTCGGCGATGCCGACCACGGTGATTTCCTCGGTGAGAGGCTGCTGATCCTGGTCGGAGGGAGGCTGTTCGGTCTGAGGGGGCGCCTGAGCCGACGAAACCGAGGCCCAGCACAACAACAACGCAGCAAACCATGGGAGCATCGTGGACCGCATACGATTTAACCTCCTGCTAAAACGTTTTAGCTCACTTTCAGGCCGAGGTCAAGTACAATCATGGTCATGAGCGTACGAATTAAAACGTTTCAGCAGGTGATCGCCGCCGCCGTCTTCCTCGCGGTCGGGTGCCGGTCGGGGAGCTCGGACCCGGCCGCGACGTGCGCCAACGAGGCCCTCACCGCCTATCCGGCGCTGCTGGTCCTGGCCCCGCATCCCGACGACGAGGCCCTCGGCTTCACCGGATTGATCGACGCCTATCTCCAGGCCGGCAAGCCGGTGAGCGTGGTCGTGGTCACGGACGGCGACGCGTACTGCGAGGCTTGCCGCTTGTGGAAGAGCAGCACCGTCGCCGGCCCGACGTGCACCGCCGAGGAGCTGTCGAACTTCGCCACCCCGGAGGTCGACAGCTTCGCCGAGATCCGGCGGACCGAGAGCGCTGCCGCGGCGACGATTCTCGGTCTTCCCGCTCCGCGTTTTCTCGGCTACCCCGACACGGGTCTGGGCGCGGCCTGGAAGAATTTCGGTGAGCGCAAGACGGCCACCGTGCTCCGCCGCTCCGACTTCTCCCGCTGCACCTCGTGCGAGACGTGCTCGGACGGCTACGGGAAGGGACCCGAGACGACGCTCACCGCGGACACGCTGATGGCATCGCTGCGCGAGCTCATCACCGCCGCACCCGACGGAGCGCTCATCGCCACCACGCACTGGCTCGACGGACATCCCGATCACGCAGGGCTGGGAAATTTCGTGCGTAGCCTGAACCGGGCGCACGCATCTCCGCATCCCGTCGCCTACGCGGTCATTCACGCGCACACGCCGAAGAACACCGCCCAACCGGACTGCTGGTATCCGACTCCCACCGCTCCGGAGTGCCCCTGCTTCGCCGAGGAGACGAAGGCGCTCGCGGATCCCGGTTGGGTGAACCGGGTGGCCAGCCACCGCTTCCAGCCGTCCTCGCCCGCAGCGCTCCCCGACGACGCGCGCTACGGGAGAGAAACGCAGCTCTGTCTGCCGGAGCGGCTCTACCTCGGCGACGACGCGGTGAAACTGAGGGCGGTGCGCTCGTACGCGTCGCAGCTCGGCCGCCTGGCGCGCACGGGCAGCCATCCTGCCGCCCTGGACGGGATCATGGACTGCAACGGATATCTGATGTCCTTCGTCCGGCGCACCGAGGCGTTCGTCGTGGAGCGGCCCCGGAAGTGAGCGACGCCATCGTAGGAGTGGACCTCGGCGGGACGAACGTCCGGGCCGGCAGGGTCCGCGGCGGGCGGATCGAGTCGAGCGTCTCCCGGCCGATCTCCTCCTCCGCCGGCGCAGGCGTGGTGCTCGGCGAAGTCTTCGGCGCCATCGACGCGGTCCTCGACGGCGGCATCTCGGGCATCGGCTTTTGCGTGCCGAGCATGGTGGACGTCGACACGGGCGTGGTCCACTCCGTCACGCACATTCCGTCCTGGCGCGAGGTGCCGCTGAAGGAGGAGCTGGAGCGGCGGTACGGAGTGCGCTCGTTCATCAACAATGATGCGAATGCCTTCACCGTCGGCGAGCTCCATTTCGGCAAGGGGCGCGGCTACCGGAACCTGGTGGGCGTGGTCATCGGCACAGGACTGGGAGCGGGAGTGGTGATCAACGGGCGCCTCTACAGCGGCACGAACTGCGGCGCGGGCGAGATCGGGAACATCCCTTACCGGGGAGGCACGATCGAGAGCTGGTGCTCGGGCACGTTTCTGCAGCGCTCCAGCGGGATGGACGGCCAGACGGTTCACGATCGCGCGCGCGCCGGCGACCCGGCGGCGCAGGAGCTGATGGCGTCCCTGGGGACGGCGCTGGGCGAGGCCATCCTGATCGTCGTCTATGCCTACGACCCGGAGATCGTCATCCTCGGCGGATCGGTCAGCCGGGCCTATTCGCTGTTCGAGCCGGCCATGCGCGAGCGGCTCGAGAAACATGCCTTTCCGCATGCGTTGCGCCGGCTCCGGATCGCGTGCAGCGATACCGATGACGTGGCTTTGCTCGGCGCGGCGGCCATCTATCTCGATAGTATGGATGGAGAGAGAGCTTCGTGAGCGCCCGTAAGACCAGGTCCGCGCAGCGTCCCGGAAAGAGCCGCCGGGGGCGGCCCACGCTGAAGGACCTGGCCAGCCACCTGGATCTCTCGCCCGCCACCATCTCGCTCGTGCTGAACCGCTCTCCGGTGGCCGACGCCATTCCGGAGGAGACCCACAAGCGGGTGTTCGCGGCCGCGCGCGAGCTCGGATACCGCCCCAACTACATCGCCGTCTCGCTGCGAAGCCGGCGGACGAACTCCATCGGCGTGGTGGTGCCCGAGGTCAGCGACCCGTGGGCGGCGGAGATCGTCAGCGGCATCGAGAGCCACCTCCTGGCCAACGGCTACCACTACCTCGTCACCAGCCACCGGCGCTCCACGCAGAAGCTGCTGGACGAGGATCTGGAGCTGCTCACCAGCCGGGCCGTCGACGGAGTGATCCTCCTGGCGACCGAGCTCCGCGATCCTCCGCTGCTGCCGGCGGTGGTGATCTCCGGCCACACGCGTCTGAAAGGCCTGTCGAACGTGGTCATCGATCACGACCGCGCGGCGCGGCTGGCGCTCGCGCATCTCAAGGAGCTCGGCCACCGCCGGATCGCGCTGTTTCGCGGCCAGCCGGGCAGCTCGGACACGGCGGACCGGGCCCGGGCGATCTTCAAGGCGGCCGCCTCCGTCGGTGTGGACATTCCGCCGGAGCTCACGCTGCAGCTCAGCGGCGAGGACCAGGACCAGGTCTTCTTGCCGGAAGCGGCCTACCAGGAGGGGTACGCATACGCGCAGAAGCTGCTCGGGCGGCGCTTCACGGCGCTGTTCGCGTTCGACGACGCCTCGGCCATCGGGGCGATCCGGGCCTTCCTCGACGCCGGCCTGCGCGTGCCCGAGGACGTCTCGGTCATGGGATTCGACGACATCCAGAACGCGGCCTTTTACAACCCGCGGCTGACGACGGTGCGCCAGCCGCTGCGGGAGATGGGACGCATCGCCGCGCGCGTGCTGATCGAGCGCATCAACACGCCGGCGCAGACGAACGACTCGTTCGTGGTCGTCGAGCCGGAGCTGATCGTGCGCGACTCCACCGGTCCGGCCCGAGCCCCCAAGTCGAAGTGAACGGAGAACCGCCGATGCATCAGCGTCGCCCCTGGATCGTCCTGCTCGTCTTCCTGATCTTCTTCGTGATCTCGTGCCTGACGAACATCCTGGGGCCGCTCATCCCCGACATCATCAGCGGCTTCCATATCAGCCTCGGCCTGGCGGGCTTTCTTCCCTTCGCCTTTTTCGTGGCCTATGGGGTGATGTCCATTCCGGCGGGGATGCTGCTCGAGCGCTTCCGGGAGAAGCCGGTGATGATCGCCGCATTCGCCTGCGCGTTCGCCGGGTCGCTGCTGTTCGCGACGACTCCGCGGTACGAGATCGCGCTGGTGTCGCTGTTCCTGATCGGGGTCGGCATGACCATGCTCCAGGTCACGATCAATCCTCTCTTGCGCGTGGCCGCCGGCGAGGAGCATTTCGCCGCCAGCTCCGTGGCAGCGCAGCTGGTCTTCGGCGGCGCGTCGTTCGTCAGCCCGTTCGTCTACTCGTATCTGGTGACGCACCCCGGCACGCTCGGGTCACTGGTCCCGCGCACGCTGCCGTGGGTCGCTCTGTACTGGGTCTTCGCCGCCGTGACGCTGCTGATGGTGGTCCTCCTCGGCGTGATCCGGCTGCCGCGCTACGAGCTCGTGGAGGGAGAGCGGATCGGCCCGTGGACCGCGCATCGCGACCTCCTCCGGCGTCCGGTCGTGTATCTCTATTTCCTGGCCATCTTCTGCTACGTGGGATCGGAGCAGGGCATCGCCAACTGGATGTCGAAGTTCCTCTCCACCTACCACGGCTTCGATCCGCGGGTGGAGGGCGCGCGCGCCGTGGCCATGTTCTGGGGCCTGATGACGGTGGGCTGCGCGCTCGGGCTGGTGCTGCTCAAGCTGTTCGACGGCCGCAAGGTGCTGATCGGCTTCGCCGCGGCGGCGATCCTCACCCTCACCACCGCCCTCGCCGGCGGAGCGGCGTTGTCCTACTACGCGTTCATGGCCCTCGGCTTCTTCCTGTCGGTGATGTGGTCGGTGATCTTCGCCCTCGCTCTCAACTCCGTGGAGCGCCATCACGGCTCGTTCTCGGGCATCCTCTGCACGGGCATCGTCGGCGGGGCCTTCGTCTCGCTCGCCGTGGGCTGGCTAGGGGAGCGCGTCGGTCTGCGCGCGGGCATGCTGCTGCTCTACGGCACCCTCGGCTACATCCTGAGCATCGGGTTCTGGGCGCGGCCGCTGGTGGACAACGCCACGGTGAGCGTGCGCGAGCTCGTTGCGTCGATGCGGCAGGCTGTGGCACGTGCAACTACCGATTGAGGTAGCCTTCGTTCCAAAGCCCGGTGATTCGGACCTTCACTGCTCCACCCCGAAAACCGCTGCCGCTCGCTGCGCGCTACGGAGCGAGCTTGCTTCTGGTGGCCATGGCCACCGTGGCCACGATGCAGCTTCCGCAGTTGCTCGAGCCGATGCGGTTTCTGTTTTTCTGGGGTGCCGTCCTGCTCGCCACTCTCATCGGCGGCACCGGGGCAGGACTGTTCGCGGTTGCACTGACCGTCTTCGCCGCCGCGTTTCTCGAGTTTCCCTGGCAGGACATGAGCCGGGGTCGTGATCCGCTGGACGCTCTGCGCATTGCGGTCTATGCGATCTGGGCCGCGACGATGAGCGTGGCGGTTGGTCTTCGCGACGCTGCAAACCGGCGCGTCGATCTCCTCCGCGAATGGATGGGCACGACCCTTCAGAGCATCGGGGACGGCGTCATCGTCACGGACGCCGGCGGTGCGATCGTGTTCCTCAATCCCGTGGCCGCTTCCCTGACCGGCTGGTCCCAGGGGGAAGCAGCGGAGCGACCGATCGCGGACGTCTTCGTCATTCGCAGAGAGGAGACGCTCGAGGTCATCGACGATCCGGTGACGCAGGTGCTGCGCACGGGCGAAAGCGCGACGCTCGACGAGCGCGCGGTCCTCCTGGCGCGAGGCGGCGCGGCGGTTCCGATCGACGACACGGCCGCGCCGATCCGGAGCGGTGACGGCAGCGTGCGCGGCGTGGTGCTCGTCTTTCGCGACGTCACCCGAAGGCGCGCGGCCGAAAAAGCCCTGCGTCAGGCCGACAACGCCAAGGATCAGTTCCTGGCCACGTTGTCGCACGATCTGCGCACGCCGCTCACGGCCATTCTCGGCTGGACGCGCCTGTTGCGCGACCGGCCGCACGACGAGCAGACCACGGCCGAGGCGCTGCGAACGATCGAGGAAAACGCCAGGGCCCAGGCCGAGCTGATCGAAGACATCCTCGACGTGACTCGCATCGCCAGCGGGAAGATCGTTCTCGAGCGCGAGAACGTCGATCTGATCTCGCTCCTCGAGGAGACGGCTCGTTCCCTCCAGCCGCCGCTCACGGCGAAAGAGATTTCTCTCGACATGCGACTCCCCGATCACGAGGTGGTGGTCTTCGCTGACGCCAAGAGGCTGCGCCAGATCGTGTGGAATCTGATCTCCAACGCCATCAAGTTCAGCGCTGAGCGGGGAACGATCGAGCTGGAGGTGAAGGACGGCGAGGGCATTGCCGAGCTGGAGGTCATCGATCACGGCATCGGCATCGACGCGGATGCGCTTCCTCGGGTATTCGAGCGTTTCCGACAGGCTCACGGCGAGCATTCGCTCAGGCTCGGCGGCCTCGGGCTCGGTCTGGCGATCGTCAAAGACCTCGCCGAGCTGCACGGCGGAACGGTCACGGCCTACAGCGGCGGTCCCGGCACCGGAGCGACGTTCACGGTCCGCCTTCCGCTTGCCCAGGCTCGTAGCGAAGCGACACGTTCCCCGACTCGTACTCCGTGACCTCGACGAGTTTCAGCCTGGTGCTCTTCGGCAGGCCGCGGATGAGCGACTGGCCGTCGCCGAGAAAGACCGGATTGACGACGAAGTGATACTCGTCGATGAGGCCGTGCTCGGTGAGCTGGGAGACGATCGAGCCGCTGCCGAGGATGATGATGTCGCGGCCGGACTGCTGCTTCATGGCCTCGATCTCGCGCGGATCGAGCTCGGGGAGGATGCGCGTGTTCTTCCAGGTCGCGTCCTTCAGCGTTCGCGAGAAGACGAGCTTCGTCGACTCGTTGAGCGACACGGCCAGCGCGCGCGTGGCCGGGGAGAGCTCGCCCTCGCCGTGCGGGTCGGACGCCGCCGGGTTGTCCAGGGCGTGCGGCCAGAACTGGGCCATGATCTCGTAGGTCCGGCGGCCGAAGAGGTAGGTATCGAACTGCGAAGTGCTCTCCGCGGCCATCTCGTCGAGCTTCGGCTCCGGCACGGCCCAGTCGAGATTCCCGTCGGCAGCGGCGAAGTAGCCGTCCGCGCTCACGCGGTTGAACATCATGATGCGTCGCATGGGCGAGAGGGCGGTGCAGCAACCATTCCTGTCCGCTTCCGTAAGAGCGCGGCATGACCTTCGTGTCCCGGCTCCTCCTTGTCGTCGTCCTGCTTGTCCCAACCGCCCTGGCCCAGCTCGCACCGGTCGCCGATCACCACATGCACGTGCTCAGTCCCGCGGCGGCGGAGCACAACAGCGAGAAGCCACTGCCCGCGGTGAAGGTGCCGGAGGACGTCGCCCGGCTGCTCGCGGAGCGGACGAAACGCTGGAACGATCCGAAGGCGCTGGCGGAGCTGTTCACCGAGGACAGCATGGTCCTCGATCCGGACGACGCGATGTGGATCCGCGGGCGGGAGCGCGGCGCGGCGTACCTCGGCGCGATCTTCGCGAAGCCGTACGAGATTCGGCCGGTGGAATTCGCGGCCCAAGGGTCGATGGCGCGGATGGTGGCGTACTACACCCGGCCGATCGGGGAGAAGACGCGCTACTTCGGGCACGTGCTGCTGTCGCTGGAGAAGGGCGCGGACGGGGTGTGGCGCATCGCCGCCGAGGCGCCGACGTTCCGGGGGCCGTGGACGCGCGAGACGCTCCCGGCGGAACAGCTGATCGCGCAACTGGACGAGGCCGGGATGAAGTACGGCGCGGTGCTGTCGGCGGCGTACTGGTTCCGCGCGGACTACGAGAAGGTGAAAGCGGAGAACGACTGGATGGCCGCCGAGGTGGCGAAGTATCCGCAGCGGCTGGTCGGATTCTGCGGACTGGATCCGCTGCAGGACTACGCGGTGGGGGAGATCGAGCGCTGCGCGAAGATGCCGGTCGTTCGCGGGATCAAGATGCAGTTCGGCAACTCGCGCGTGGACGTCCGCAACCCCGAGCACGTGGAGAAGCTGCGGCGCGTGTTCCGGGCGGCGAACGAGAAGGGGATGGCCGTGGTCGCCCACCTCTGGAACGGCCGCGACTACGGGCGCGAGGACGCCGAGATCTTTCTCAGCCGCATCCTCCCCGAGGCACCGGACGTGCCGGTGCAGATCGCGCACTTTGCGGGCGGCGGACCGGGATACACGGACGAGGCCCTGGCGGTGTTCGCCGACGCGATCACGGCCAAGGACCCGCGCACGAAGAACCTGTATTTCGACTTCGCGACCGTGGCCGACCAGCAGCCGGTGGAGGTGCTGAAAAAGTTCGCCGAGCGGATCCGGCAGGTGGGGCTCAAGCGCGTGCTCTACGGCACGGATTCGTCGCCGCCGAACCCGCGGCCGCGGCAGGGATGGCTGAACTTCCGGGCCACGGTGCCGCTGACGGAGGAGGAATTCAAAACCATTGCGGCGAACGTGGCCCCGTACTTTAGGATGACCCCCTATGTTCCGCCTCGAAACTGATCGCCTGGTGATCCGCACCTGGAGCGACGACGACCGCCCCGCCTTCAAGACGCTGATGGCGGACCCGGAGGTGACGCGCTACGTCCATCACGGCAAGCCGTACACGGACGAGGAAGTGGAACAGTGGTTCGTGCGCCAGGCCAACCAGATCACCCAGTTCGATATGTGCATGGGCGCGGTGGTGGAGAAGAGCAGCGGGCGGGTGATCGGTCTGTCCGGCGTGCAGCCCCTCGGCACGACCGACGACCTGGAGATCGGCTGGATCTTCGCCCGCGAGACCTGGGGCCGCGGCTACGCGACCGAGGCCGGCGCGGCGGCGATGCGACACGTGCTGGAGACGCTGGCGCGCCCGCGCGTGGTGGCCATCATCGATCCCGACAACGAGCCCTCCAAGCGCGTCGCCACGCGCCTCGGCATGACCTACGAGGCGCGCTACACGGGCGTGCAGCTGGGGCACCGGTTCCCGGAGATCGTGGTGGACCTGTTCGCGCGGACGCGCTGACGCGCGTTACTTCTTCTTCCCCGAGCGCAGCTCCGATCCGGACAGCACGCCGTCCCGGTTGCGGTCGTGGTTGCGGAACGACGTGTCGTTGCCGCGCCACTCGCCGCGGGTGATCCTGCCGTCGCCGTTGCGGTCCATGCCCTGGAAGCGCTTGGACAGGCCGCGATTCGCGTTCGTGCGGGAGCCGTAGCCGGAGCGGTCGGCCTGGGAGAGGACGCCGTCGCGGTTGCGGTCGAGGCGGGTGAACGTGGCCAGGTCGCCGCGCCACTCGCTGCGCGAGATCATGCCGTCGCGGTTGGTGTCGAGGCGGCGGTACTCGCTCTCGAGCAGGTTGGGATCCGACGCCACGCGCTGGGCCTCGGTGCGGGTGATGACGCCGTCCCGGTTCCGGTCGGCGAGGTTGAACTGGTACGCGTCGCCGGGGAACTCGGTGCGCGAGATCCTGCCGTCGCGGTTGCGGTCCAATTGCGAGAACGCGGAAGTCACGTCCAGCGCCAGCGCAGCGGGCGCGGCCACGAGAAGAGTCAAGATCAGGGTAGTCAGGGTCTTGTTCATGACCCGGTCTGTTGCGGTGTGGATGCCATGCGTGAAGCGACGTCGTATGAGGGACTTACGCATACGGATGAGGCTGCGGGCGTCCATACGAGAGGGCACTGCCGTCTGTACCGCGGTGCATAATCGCCAGCCTCATGAAAGCGCTTCTTTTCCTCGTTCTCGCCGCACAGCTCCGCCCGGTGCACACCTTCTCCATCGTCGCGCGCGATCCGGCGACGGGGCAGATCGGCGTGGCCGTGCAGTCGCACTGGTTCGCCGTGGGGCAGGTCGTGCCGTGGGCGGAGGCGGGGGTGGGAGCGGTGGCGACGCAGAGCTTCGCCGATCCTTCCTACGGGAAGCTCGGGCTGGATCTGCTGCGCGCGGGCAAGTCCGCGCCGGACGCGCTGCGCGCGCTCCTCGGCGGCGATGCCGCGTGTGAGGTGCGGCAGGTGGGGTTCGTGGACGCGAGCGGCACGGTGGCGACATTCACCGGGAACCGCGACATCGTCGCCGCGGGTGGGATCGCGGGGAGCGCGACCGGCGACGCGAGCGACGTTCGCTGCGGGGCGGCGGGCGGGCGGCTGAGCGTGGGGCGCGACTTCGCCGTGCAGGCGAACCTGATGGCCAACGACACGGTGTGGCCGGCGATGGCCAAGGCATACGCGGAGACGAAGGGCGACCTCGCGGAGCGGATGCTGGCCGCGCTGGACGCGGCCCAGGCGGCGGGTGGGGACATCCGCGGCAAGCAGTCGGCGGCGCTGATCGTGGTCGGCGCGAAGTCGACCGGGCGGCCGTGGCAGGACCGGGTCTTCGACGTGCGCGTCGACGATCACGCGCAGCCGTTGGCGGAGCTGCGGCGCCTGGTTGCGCTGCAGCGTGCGTACAACCACATGAACGCCGGCGACGTCGCCGTGGAGCAGAAGGATGCCGAGGCCGCGCTGCGCGAGTACGGCGCGGCGGAGCGGATCGCGTCGTCGACGCCCGGCGTGCCGCCCAGCCGCCTGGCGGAGATGCAGTACTGGCACGCGGTGGCGCTGGTGAACATGAAGCGCATCGACGAGGCCCTGCCGGTGTTCGCGCGCGCGTTCGCGATCGAGCCGTCGTGGCGCGAGCTGACGCCGCGGCTGGTGCGCTCGGGTCTCCTTCCGGACGACGCGCAGCTGCTCGGGCGCATCCAGGCGCTTCGCTAGGGACCGGCACATTTGTGCCGGGTCGGCCGCCCGTCAAAATTGGACGCATCGTCCGATGCGTGGCCGCAGGCACGCGCCCATCTTCCGGAAGATGACCGTCCGCATTGGCGCCGTGCTCCTCTTCTGTGCCCTCACCGCCTCGGCCGCCGAGACGACGGCGTTCGCGCCGTCCGTTCCGGACGTGGAAGTGATCACCCACGAGGGTCGGAAGGTGCGCTTCTACTCCGACCTGGTGAAGGGGCGGGTGGTGGCGGTGAACTTCATCTTCACGAACTGCAGCACGATCTGTCCCGCCTCGGGCGCGCTGTTCGCGGCCCTGCAGAAGGAGCACCGGGGCGTGCAGCTCATCTCCGTCAGCATCGATCCGGCCTACGACACGCCGCAGCGCCTCGCCGCCTGGAGCAAACGCTTCCGCACCGACCCGGGATGGACGCTCGTCACCGGCAGCCGCGAGGCCATCGAGCGCATCGTGCGGGCGTTCGGGGCCAGCGTCTCCCGCCCGCAGGACCACGTGCCGCTCACCATCGTCGGCTCGGACAAGACCCACCAGTGGTCGCGGCTGTACGGCTTTCCGGGATCGGAGAAGCTGGCGAAGGTGGTGGACGAGGTGACGCGATGAGCCCCCCTCACCCGGCGCTACGCGCCACCCTCTCCCCGCAAGCGGGGCGAGGGGAAACACGGCAGGTAGCCCTTCTCCCCGCGTGCGGGGAGAAGGTGGCCGAAGGCCGGATGAGGGGCGCTCACGCTCTCGTCTTCCT
>JBIOTX010000021.1:0-59390 GCA_044866315.1 Thermoanaerobaculia bacterium
AGCAGCCCGCGGCATTCGTCACCGTGAGCTGGAGCGTGACCGAGCCGCTGGCGCCCGCATCCCAGGTGATGTTCTGGGCCGTGGTCGACGAGGTGATCGTGCCGTTGCCGCTGGCGATCGACCACAGATAGCTCGTCGCGCCTGCCGGACCGGAGGCGCTGTGGCCGCTCGTGTTCTCGCAAACCTGCGCCGGGGCCGTGATGGTCGGCGCGGCCGGGTTGGCGTTGATGGTCACGGTGGTGGTGCTCGTGTCCGAGCAGCCGGCGGCGTTTGTCACGGTCAGAGTGAGCGTGGCCGTACCGGAGGGGCCGACGGTGTAGGTGATGGTCTGGATGTTGTTCGCCGAGGTGATCGTGCCGTTGCTTATCGACCAGAGGTAGCTGGCCATGCCCGAGGGACCGGAAGCGGTGTTGCCGGTCGAGCTGGCGCAAGCCTGCACCGACGTCGTGATGGTGGCCGTCGGATTGGCGTTGACGGTCACGTTGGCCGTGTCCGTGTCCGAGCAGCCGGCGGCATTCGTCACCGTGAGCTGGAGCGTGACCGGACCGCTGGCACCCGCATCCCAGGTGATGTTCTGAGTGGTCGTGGACGAAGTGATCGTACCGTTGGTGATCGACCAGAGGTAGCTGGCCATGCCGGCCGGACCGGAAGCGGCGTTGCCGGTCGAGTTCGCGCAAACCTGCGTCGTCGCCGCGATGGTCGCCGTCGGGCCGGCGCTGATGGGAACGCTGGCGGCGTTGGTCGCCGAGCAGCCGAGGACGTCGGTCACCGTCAGGGTGAGACCCACGCTGCCGGAGGCGCCGGCGGTGTAGGTGATGGTCTGGATGTTGTTGGCCGAGGTGATCGTCCCGTTCAGGATCGACCAGAGGTAAGAGGCCGCACCGGCCGGACCGGAGGCGCTGTTGCCCGTCGAATTCGCGCACACCTGCGCCGGCGTCGGCGTGATCGCCGGCGGCGCCGGATTCGGATTCACCGTGACGGTAATGGTGTTACTGGTGACCGGGTTGTCCGTGGTGCAGCTCTCGCTGCTGAACATCGTCACGGCCACGTCATCGCCGTCGGCGAGGGTGGAGGAGACGAAGGTGGAGTCGTTCTCGCCCGGCACGGACGTACCGTTCACCGTCCAGTGGAAGGACGGAGCGAGGCCGCCGTTCACCGGCGTCGCCGTGAAGATCACGGTGTCGCCCTGGCAGAAGGACGTGTCGCTGGCGGCGATGCTCACCGAGGGCGTGACGCACACGTCGCCGAGGTTCGCCTCGAACCGGAAGTACAGGAAGTCGTCGGGCGCATTCGCGTGGGCAAAGACCTGAAGAAGCCGGACGACCGGCCCGCCCTCCCCGCTGCCGGAGACGAGCTTCTTGATGTTGCCCCAGTCCTGAACCTGGCCGTCGAGGACGAAGTCCTGCGGGCCGGTGGAGCCGACCGAGCGGCGCCGGGGGCTCTGCTCGGGGAAGAGGATCGGGTCGCCGTTGGGATAGGTGAGGATGCTCGAAACCTCGCCTCCTCGGACCGCGTCGAAGCCGAGGTGGAGACGGTCGGGCATCACGCCGCCGGACACGGCGGCGAAGGAGATTCGGGTCTCGACCGTGATCTGGCCGCTGCTGGAGTTGAAGCCGGCCGGCCAGCCGGTGGTGTTGATGTCGATGGGAGGCCCGAAGCTGCCGCCGCTGCAGACCTGACGGTAGGTCTGGACGACCTCCGCCGAGTCGGCGTCGGTCTCGACGACCGTCACGAAGACCTGATCGACGCCCACCATTCCGCCGATCGCGCAGCCGGTCGAGGCGTCGCGGTCGGTGTCGATGAAGACTCGGAAGTCGGTCGGCGTCGCCGCGAAGGCGAGCACCGGGGCGAGGACGGTGAACAGCAGCACTGCGGCGAGACGACGGGACGCGGTCATCGTTTCTTCCTCAAAATATCTAAATGGCTCGACTGTACGAGCCACAGCTCGGGGCAGACGGGGAGCGGACGGCGGGATAATAACAGTTTTAGGAAGCTGCGCGTAGGGAACGCAACGTCATAAAGTTGTCAGAAAAGAGGAAGCCGGCGATCGCTCGCCGGCCTCTACCGGAAAACCACGACGTCCCGTGGGCTGCCGCTATTTGTCTTTCTGCACGATGACTTCGACTGCCGTCTTCGTGTCGCCCTCCGAGGTTGCCTTCACGTGCACCCGCCACCCCGCCTGGAGGTCCGCCGCAGCCACCGGCGTATTGCCCTTCCGGATTACCGTATCGTCGTTGATCGCGAACGTCTCTTCCTGTTTGTGAGAGGTATAGATCACCAGCTCGGCCTCGCCGGCGCTGACGATCGTCCCCTCGTACTGCTGCACCGCCGGCCCCTCGTCCTCCCCGTCGTCATCGTCGTCGGCCGGGTTCTGGATGATGACCAGGTTGGCCACGTAGGCGTCCTCGACCAGGCGCGCCCGCACGTGCACGCGCGTCCCGACGGTGATGTCCGCGCCGGAAGTGAGGATCTGGTGCCCCTTGCGGATGACCGTCTCGGCGTCGAGGCCGATCGTCACTTCCTCGCGGTGCGAGGTGAACACGATCAGCTCGGTCTCGCTCGCGCTCCGCACAAGCCCCTCGAACTCATACTTCTTCTGACCATTGCCCCGGCCGCGGTTCCCCTTCCCCTCTTTCGCCCCGGCCTTGGTCAGCTCCACCGTCAGCGGCCGCCCGGTCGAGGCCACGGCCAGCGAGGCCTCGATGCCGTCCTCGCGGCGGAAGTCCAGGACGGCCCGCTCCGGCACGCCCGCGAACGTGAACCGCCCATCCTCGGCGAGGACCATGCTCATGCCGGTCCCCCTCACGGAGACCTGCACGCCCGCCGGGCTCGGATTCTCCAGGCCCGACATCACCACCTGCCCCATGAGCACGGCCTCGCCGTACGCCCCGGTGATCGACGCCCGCTCCCCTCCCCTGCACGCCACGAGGGCCATCGCCACCGCCAGAATCACACTTGCGCGTTTCATTCGGTCTCCGGAAAACAAAAAGAGGGCGTGTGGTACGCCCTCTTGGCCCGGCAGTCTACGCACCGGTGGTGCCGGCGGACGTGATCCAGCTCACGTCCGCCGTTCCACGTCCATCATTCGACGTGGGTCGGATCCCCCGTCCGGTGATCGGCGATCTGGAACCGCAGGAACTCGTGGACGGCCTCGACCGCGCGCGCGTCCGCCGAGACGATCCGCAGCCGGGCTCCGCCCTCGAGCTCCTCGTAGCGATAGCGAAGCGCCCCGCGAAGCTCCTTCAGGACCTCCACCCCGTCGGGAACCTTCCCGTGGATTGCCTCCGGCTTGGCGAACGCGCCGGCGGCGAACTCCTTTTCGATCTCCTTCAGATGGGCGCGGATGGCGGCGACGCTCTCCGCGTCTTTGGCGTCGAGGGCGCGCACTTCGATCGCGCCGCCGTCCGCGAGGAGCCGGAAGGTGTGTCTGGTCTTCTCGTGCGAGAAGCCCATGACCTTGTCGCCGCGCTGATCGACGTGCTTGGCGTGGTCGGAACAGTGATGCGAGTCATCCGCGGCGAGCGTGAGCGCGGCCGCGAGCAGGGTGCCGAGGGCGATGCGTTTCATGGTTGTCTCCTTTTAGTTGTTCGAGCAGGTGCGCCGGCTCGCCGCCCTTCGCCGCGGCGAGGCGGACATCCCACTCCCCGACGATCTTCACCAGCTCGTCGCGCATGGCCGTCATCTCTTCGATGCGGCGCTCCAGGTCGGCCAGCTTCTCCGCCGCCAGGGCGCGGACGCCGCGGCAGGGCGGCCGTCCCGCGTCGCGCTCGGCGAGGATCCGGCTGATCTCCGCGAGCGAGAAGCCGATGGCGATCGCTCTCCGGATGAGCAGAACGCGCCGGACCGTCTCCCGCGGAAAACTCCGATACCTGTTCTCGCCGCGCGTGGCCGCGGGGATGACCCCCAGCCGCTCGTAATGGCGGATGGTGTCGGGGCTGACGCCGCACAGTCGCGCGAGCTCGCCGGTGAGGATCTCGTCTTCCATCGCCGCATAACGTAAACTCTGGAACCGGTTCCACAGTCAAGGGCCAGTGGCAACGATCTCGCAACGGCGCGGTTCCGGGTTCCCCCGTCATTGCAGTGAGAGAGATGTCCGAGCAGCCGACACCGTTCCACCTCGTTCGCGGCGGCGCGGCGCACACGGATGCGCGTGAGACCGAGCTTTCCCGTCTCCGCGCCGAGCTGGAAGCGCGCGACCGCCAGGAAACGGCCATCGCCGAGCTGGGCCAGGCCGCCCTCACCGGCGTCGACCCGCTGATCCTCCTCGGCCAGGCCTGCGCCCTGGTGGAGATGACCCTGCGGGTCTCGCACTGCCGCGCCCTGGAGATCACCGCCGGCGGGCGCATGCTCGTCCGGTCCGCCCTCGGCGCGAACGCGACGTTCCTGCACTGCACCCGCGACGCGGACGAGGACGAGTCGCTGGGCATGGTCACCCTCCTCGCCGACAGCCCGTTCACCTTCGCCAATCTCGAGGAAGAGACCCGCTTCAAGGCCACTCACCTCCGCAGCTACCACGGCGTCCGCAGCGGCGCGGGCGTGGTCATCCGCACGCAGTACGGCCCCTTCGGGGTTCTCCTGGTCTACTCCGGCGACGAGCGGACGTTCACCGACTACGAGCTGGCCTTCCTCCGCTCGACCGCGAACATCGTCGGCGAGGCCATCGCCCGGGCGCGTACGGAGAATGCGCTCCGCACATCGGAGGCCCGCCTGCGCCAGCTCGTGGCCTCCACGCTCGACGCGGTCATCACCGTGGACCGGACCATGAGCGTCATCGAGTGGAACCGGCACGCCGAGGAGATCTTCGGGCTGCCGGCGTCCTCGATTCTCGGCCTGCCGCTCCGGCAGTTCTTCCCCGAGCGCCACATCGCCTTCCTGCAGGCGCTCACCAACCGCTTCCGCTCCGGACGTCCCGTGCGCATGCTCCGGCAGCGCTTCGAGACCGTGGCCCGCCGCGCCTCCGGCGAGGAGTTCCCGGTCGAGATCACCATCGCCCCCGCGGGCAGCGGGAACGAGCTCACCCTGACCGCCTTCATCCGCGACATCTCCGAGCGCAAGGCCGCCCAGCACGCCCTCGAGCAGCGCGAGAAGCGCTTCCGCACCATCGTCGAGAAGAGCTGGAGCGGCGTGGTCCTGCTCGACGGCGAGATGCGCTTCTCCTTCGCCGGCTCGTCCACCCAGTACATCATCGGCTACCAGGAGCAGGAGCTCATCGGCCGCTCGCTGTTCGACTTCGTCCACCCGCGCGATGCCGAGACGGCGCGCTCGGTCCTCGGCGGGGTGCGCTCCGCGCCCAACCAGGAGGCCCACGGCGAGCTGCGCTTCCGCCACAAGAACGGATCGTGGGTGTGGCTGGAGGGCTTCGGCCAAAACTTGCTCCACGAGCCCACGGTCGGCGCGATCGTCCTCAACTACCGCGACGTCACCCAGCGCAAGGAGACCGAAAAGCAGCTCGAGTACCGCGCTCACTACGACTCGCTCACCGGATTGCCGAACCGCCTCCTCTTCCGCGACCGACTGGTGAACAGCCTCGCCCACGCCCGGCGCAACCGCGTCGGCCTGGCGGTGATGTACATCGACGTCGATCACTTCAAGCTGGTCAACGACGGCCTCGGCCACTCCCTCGGCGACGCGTTGCTGGCGGACATCGCCCGCCGCATCCAGAGCACCCTGCGGGCCTCGGACACCATCTCCCGCATCGGCGGCGACGAGTTCTCGATCCTCCTGCCGGAGATCGTGAGCGCCGAGGCCGTGGCCGGCGTAGCCCGGAAGATCCTCGACTCGCTGACCCAGCCCTTCCGCGTGGACGGGCACGAGCTCTTCGTCACCGCCAGCATCGGCATCGGCTGCTACCCCGCCGACGGCGACGACGCGGAGGCGCTCCTCAAGTGCGCCGACGCGGCCATGTACCGGGCCAAGGAGCTCGGCCGCAATCAGGCCCAGCTCTTCACCGCCAGCATGAACGAGCGCTACGTGCGCCGGCTCGCCCTCGAACAGCACCTGCACCACGCCATCGAGCGCAACCAGCTCGAGCTCTGGTACCAGCCGATCTACGACCGGGCCCGGCGGCGCATGGTCTCCGTCGAGGCCCTCATGCGCTGGCGCGACCCGAACCGCGGCCTGGTCATGCCCGTCGAGTTCATCCAGCTCGCCGAGGAGACCGGGATGATCGTGCAGATGGGCGAGTGGGCGCTGCGCACGGCATGCAAACAGCTCCGCCAGTGGCACGACCAGGGCCTGCCCACGCTGCGCATGGCCGTGAACATCTCCGCCGTGCAGCTCCAGCAGCGCGGATTGCTCGAGGCCGTGAAGGCCGCGCTCGAGGAGAGCAACATCGCCCCGCAGCTGCTCCAGCTCGAGATCACCGAGAGCGCGGCCATGCAGAACTTCGAGCTGACGATGAAGGTCCTGCGCGACCTCCGCGACCTCGGCGTCGCCGTGGCCGTCGACGACTTCGGCACCGGCCAGTCCTCGCTGATCTATCTCAAGCACTTCCCCGTCGACACGGTCAAGATCGACAAGGAGTTCCTCCGCGAGGTGACCTCCGACGAGACCGCCGCCGCGATTGTGTCGTACGTGATCAACCTCGCCCACACCCTCCAGCTCCGCGTCGTCGCCGAGGGCGTCGAGACCGAGGAGCAGTACACCTTCCTTCGTCACTACGCCTGCGACCTGATGCAGGGCTACCTCTTCAGCGCTCCCCTCCCCGCCGGCGACGTGTTCCCGTTCCTGCAGCAGACGATGTTGCGGCGCCCGGAGTAACGCCGGCTGCCAGCCGGCCGGTCCGCCGGCAGCCTGCCGGCGGTTATACTCGCGGTATGAAGACCGCTGTCTCCATCCCCGATGACATTTTCGAGAAGGCGGAGCGTCTCGCGCGCCGCTCCAGACGATCGCGCAGCGACATCTACAGCGCCGCGCTGCGAGAGTACGTCGCACGCCACTCGCCCGACGAGGTCACGGACGCCATCAACCGCGTGTGTGAACAGGTCGGAGACGAAACCGATGAATTCGTCGCCGAAGCCGCTCGGCGAATCCTGGAGAAGACCGAGTGGTGATCTCGCAAGGCGAGGTGTGGTGGGCGGACCTCCCGGAGCCGGTTGGTTCCGGACCCGGGTTTCGGCGGCCCGTCGTCGTCGTTCAAGGCGATGCCTTCAACCGAAGCAGAATTGCGACGGTCGTGTGCGTGCCGCTGACTACGAACACCGTCTGGGCAGATGTCCCGGGCAATGTGCTGCTCCCGTCACAGGTCACGAACCTGCCGAAGGACTCGGTCGCAAACGCCTCTCAAGTCATTACTGTCGACAAGACGCTCCTGGTCGAGCGAGTCGGAAAACTGTCCCGCTCGAAACTCGAACTCGTGTTGGAAGGTCTCGACGTCGTCCTGGGAAGATGACGTAGGGCGCGCGTCCCGCGCGGCGCTGACCGCCGGGCAGGATGCCCGGCGGTGTGCGGGCGAAGACGCCCGCCCTACGAGCACCAGCGGCCGTTCGCCAGCTCGTACGCGCTGAGCTGGCGGCACTTGTTCTCGTTGGGGCGCTTGGTCGTGCCGCACCGGTCGCAGATCCAGTGGGCACCGTTGTGCGTGTAGACGTCGTAGCACGGCGTGCTGCCGGTCAGCGAGAAGCATCCCGAAAACGCCCAGTCCGAGGCCGGAGTCGTAGGGGCGGCGACGAGCAGGAGCATCGAGAGCGAGAGGACGACGGCGCGCAGTTTCATGCCGGAAAGATGTCCGAGGATCGCGCGCCATGTCAAGGGACGTTTCCGGCGCGCGAGAACACCCGGGCGAAGATGGCCCGGTCGAGAAACAGCGCCACCTCGTGGCGGACCTCGAAGCCTCCCTCGAAACTGACCGTCGGTGCGTACGCCGCGTGGAGGACGGTGCCCACCTTGTCGATCGGCACGCGCAGGTGCACGATCGGGCGGACGTCCCCCCACCGCCACCCGTTGGTCTTCTCGGCGCCGACGGCGAGGTTCATGTCCACGGCGACCTGCCGATACTCGCGATGGCCGGTGTGGTAGACGTACGCCACCCGCTCGGTCGACTGCCCTTCGCCGGCGAAGCGCTTGACGTAGGAGACCGTGCCGAGGAAGTCCGTCAGCGGCAGGCGGACGTCGAGCTCCGCGGCCAGCTCGTAGTTCATCGCCCGATGACCCTCGCTGTTCTCCAGCACGTCCGGGCTCTCCTCCATGGCCATGCCGAACAGGTAGCGGCTGACGATGACCGCCGGCGGGCCGTCCTTGGCCTGAGCGCTGCGATCGGGACGGGCGGTGTAGCGCGCGAACTGGATGACGCCGCGGTTCGTCGGGAGGAGGGCGTTCTCGTTCCGCGTCTTCAGGTGCGTCAGTTTCAGGTTGAGCTGGTTCGCGCCCCAGTAGAGGCTCGTGGTCTTGTGCAGGACGCCGACGTTCGCGCCGGTCGGGGTGGTGCGCCAGTAGTAGTCGCTGATCGCGCCGAGGGAGATCCGGGAGACCAGGAACGGGTTACCCGACTGGGCGGTGCGCCAGCCGTCGGGAGCGAAGGCCGCGCCGCGCACGCGCGGGTCGACAAAGTCGCTGAGCTCGAAGATGTCGAACTCCTGCGCGCCCGCAGCGCCGGTCGCGAGAACGAGCAGCAGCAGCGCGAGGGGCCTCATCGCCGGCCTCCGGCCGGCTGGTCGCTGACCAGCGTCAGCGTCAGCTCCTTGATGTCGATCTGCACGAACGACCGCTCCGCCTCGGTGAGCGCCCGCGAGCGCTTCCCGTCGGGCATTTGGACCCGGTCGAGCAGTTGGGTCGCCCCCAGGGTCCAGACGTTCTTCTTCCCCACCAGCTCGTCCTGCGAGACCGCGATCGGCGCGAAGGTGTAGGTCCGGCTCGCCTTCGGCTTGGGAACGATCTCCACCGTCTCGTCGGGAGCGAGGTCGCACATCTTCGCCGGCTGGCGCGGCGCGGCCTTCAGCTCGCCCCGCTGTTTGGTCCCTTCCTCGCGCTTGCGCGTGTAGGACAGCGTCGCGTTCGGCTTCGATTGCACGGCCAGCGTCCAGGCCCCCTCGTCGCAGCGGAAGTCGAAGACGGCGACGCAGACGTTGTTGCCATTCGCATCCTTCTCCTTGCTCGGCGTCGCTTTCCTGCAGACGCTGGCATGGCCGCAGAGCTTCGTGCAGAGCGTCACCGACCCGATGGACTCGGTGAACGGGTCGATCACCCAGCGTCCGCCGCTTCCCTCGCGCGTGGCCACGACGATGCTCCCGTCGTCGCCGTTGCGCCGGAGGTCGAAACTCTCCGGGTTGCCGCAGTCGCTGCTGAGGATGATGCGCACCCGGTCGGCGCCGGTGTCATGCGAGCACCATTGCCCGTGGAGAGCCGTCGCTGCGAAGAGAAGCGCGGTCAGGGATACAAGACGGAGGGCGCTCATGGGGTCGCTCCTTTCCATTGCACTTGTCCTTCGATCCAGTCCTGGAGATGAACCGCGGCGATGGAGTCGCTGCGCGCGGCCAGTCCCCGGCTCTCGCACGACCCGGGATCCGCGGCGGCGTCCGGCTCTCCGCTGCCGGAGCCCGATTCCTTCACGCACACGGTCAGCTTGACCGTCCCCTCGGCGATCCAGGCCGCGAGATCCTCCTTGCGGTCGACCGGGAGGACGACCTTCGCCGCGCCGTGCAGGTTCACCGTCTCGTGCTGCTCCTGCATCAGCAGGGAGGCCTTGATGTTGCGCGGCGTCAGGGTCATCGCCGGGAGGAAGTCGGCGCCGACGAACTCCACCTGGTACGAGCGCAGCACCGTGGGCCGGCGGCCGACGTTCGACACCGCGACCTGCAGGTCCTTGTCATCGACGCCGACGATGGCCACGCGCGTGAACGACTCCCGGGCCAGGAACCGCAGCACCGGCGGGACGATCACCGTGAGCACGGAGATCATCGCCAGCACGACCGAGAGCGAGGCATCGGTGACCGGCAGCCATCCCCGCCATCCCTCCCAGGAGGTGCACTTGACGCACTTGCGGGCCTTCGACGGCAGCACGTGCCCGCAGACCCGGCAGTACTTCACGTCGCACTTTGCGGGCTGTTCGTTCTCGGCCGCATGGGCAGGCAGAGGCGCAGCAATCTGGGCGACGCTCATAGAAGCTCCTCGCGTTTGGACGCGTACGTGGGAGGGACGCGGGCGGCGTTCTTCCCTTACCCATGTAGTGCAGCCGGGCGGCGGATCGTTTCACGCGGTACACTCTTCCCGAGCGGTCGTCCCCTCCGTCACGCTGGAAAGGAGTGCCCCCATGCTCTCGGAGTTCCGCGGATTCCTCACCAAGACCAACGCCCTGGCTCTCGCCGTCGGCGTGATCATCGGCGCGGCGGTCGGGAACGTCGTCTCCTCCCTCGTCGCCGACATCCTCATGCCGATCATCGGAACCGTGTTGCCGGGGGGCGGGTGGCGGGACGCGAAGATCGTCCTCGAGTCCACCACCGACGCCGCCGGGAAGGTCACCGAGAACGCGATCTACTACGGCCGCTTCCTCGGCATCGTCCTCGACTTCGTGATCGTGGCGTTCGTGGTATTCACGGTCACGAAGATGCTGATCAAGCCGATCCCCACTCCGGCGGCCGAGCCGATGAAGCAGTGCCCGGAGTGCATGGAGATGGTGCCCGGTGCGGCGCGGCGGTGCCGGGCGTGCGCGACGACCTTTGCATAAACTCCTCACCCGCCCACCCGCCCTGTTCGCCGCCTCCGCGGCGCTCGTCGTCGCGGCCTGCGTCGCCGTGCTGCGATCGCACGCCTTCGCCGCGAATCCCGACGTCGCCGCGTGGGGCGTGACGTTCGATCTGACGATCTCCATCCCCGCGCTGTACTGGTTCTTCCTCGTGCGCACCGGCCGCGCGCGGCCGCTGACGCTCGCGCCGGTGTTTCTCCTCGGCGTGCTCGCCGCCTCGACGCTCGTGCCGCGCGACGATCAGCAGTTCCTCCGCGACCTCGGCCGCTTCGCTGTTCCCGCCGTGGAGCTCGTCCTCCTCGGCGCGATCGCGCGGCGACTTACGCGGCTGCGCGGAACGAGCGTCGACGTCGCCGCGGCCGTGCGCGCGCTGTTCGGCGAGTCGCGCGTCGCGGACGTCGTGACCAGCGAAGTGTCGATGGTCTGGTACGCGCTCTTCTGCTGGCGGCGAAAGCCGCACGCGGTCGAAGGTCAGGCCATCACCTTTCACCAGCGCAGCGGCTGGGGCACGATCGTGGCCTGCCTGCTCGTGCTGCTCGGTGCCGAGTCGGTGGGCATGCATCTCCTCCTCCGCCTCTGGAGCAACACCGCGGCGTGGGTCTGGACCGGCCTCGATCTGTGGGGCGCGATCTGGCTGATCGGCGACTACCACGCCCTCCGCCTGAATCGCTCCTCGATGGACGAGCGCGCGCTCCGCATCCGCTTCGGCATGCGCTGGAGTCTGGACGTACCGCTGGCGAACATCGCCTCGATGACCGAGATCCGCGAGGAGAGCGAGTGGAAGCGCCGCGACGTGCTGAAGCTGGCCATCCTCGACGACCCGCGCTGGCTGGTCACGCTGCGCGAGCCGATGATGGCGCAGGGCATGGCCGGGATCCGCAAGCGCGTGTCCGCGATCGCGATGCTGCCGGATGACGACGCATGGCCACCGCAATAATGCTCAACGGCACGTCGAGCGCGGGCAAGACCACCGTCGCCCGCGCCTTCCAGAACGTCGCACCGCGGCGGTTCCTCAACTTCTCGATCGACAACATCCTCTACGCGCTCCCGCAGAAGGACATCGACCACATCGAACACAGCGCGGATCTCTCCGACCTCCGCCTGCCCGAGCTCGTCCGCGCGTTCTATGCGTGCGTGCGGCAACTCCTCGAGCTCGGGTACGACGTGATCTTCGATCACGCCGTGACGGCGCGCTATCACGCGGAGCTGCTGCGCGAGGCCACGGCCGGGCACGACGTGCTGCTGGTGGGACTGGACTGTCCGTCCGAGGTCCTGCGCGAGCGGGAGCGGAGGCGGGGCGATCGGCGCGTGGGACTGGCCGAGGCGCAGTTCGGGAGCATCCACTCGCAGCTGGAGTACGACGTCTTCCTCGACACGTCCGTGACGTCGCCGGAAGAAGCGGCCGCGCGGATCGCGGAGGCGCTGGCAAAGAAAGAGGCGGAGCCGCGCTAGCGGCTCCGCCTCGAGGGAAGTTACTGCCCGTTCACGTGCAGGTGCATGAAGGTGTCCTGCGCGCTGGTGGAGATGATGCGGATGGACGTGCCGGACTGCGGGATGATCACGCTGGCGTCGGGCTTGGCCGGCGACCAGTAGCCGTTCACGTCGTTGAAGACCGGCTCGGCCGGCTTGGAGTCGATGCCCACTTCGAACTGCACGCGGCGGTTCGGCGAGCCGGCCGGGCTGCCCGGCAGCGGCGGCAGGGTGCCGACGAACGGGAGCGTCACGGCGTCGGTCGGCTGGAGGCCGAAGGTGGAGTCGAAAGTCTGGACCACGCTCGCCCACGGCGCGAAGTTCCAGATCCGGTCCGAGCCCGGCTCCTGGAGGCCGGTGCGCGTCATCGGCGCCCAGCGGGCATCGACCGGCAGGGCGAAGCCCTCGCCGGCGTGCTGGGAGGTGTTGTTGTTCGCCCAGTCGAAGTCGGCGTAGGTCACGAGCAGGCCGTCCTGGTACGGGTAGTGTCCGACCATGCCATTGAGGTAGCTCGTGCCGGAGTACGGGCCGGTCTGCAGACCCTGGTCGTAGCCGCGGTACTGGCGGAACTCGGCAACGTAGTAGTGGGTCTTGTTGGTAATGCTCTTGCCGGCCGAGGTGGTGAACTTGTTCAGAGTCCAGCCGTTCGGCGAGTTCTCGGCATCGTCGGTGAAGGTGCCGACGGCGATGTCGTCCACGACCAGACCCCAGAGGAACGTGGCCGGGTCGGTGACGTAGCGGATGCGCAGCAGCACGGTCTGTCCCGCGTACGCCGCGAGGTTGAACGAGGCGTTGCGCCACACGCCGGCGGTGTTGCCGGTGATGCCGTTGCCGAGGTTGCGGCCGTTCGGATTCGTGGTCGTGGTCAGGCCGGTGCTGGCGAGATTCGTCCAGGTCGTGCCGCCGTTGGTGGAGATCGAGACGTAGGCGTAGTCCCAGTTCGTCTCGGCGTTGAAGGCCATGCGCATGGTCAGGGTCGGGCTCGCGGCCGGAACGTCGATCGAGCGGATCATCGACGCGTCGTAGTTGTTGGCCGAGCCGCTGTACCAGACCTTGCCGTTCGCGTTGGCGACGGCCACGGCGTCGTAGTCGAACTTGAAGTTCTGCGCCTCGGGCAGGGGGATGACCACGGCCTGCGCGGCCTTGGTGGTGTTCTCCGCCGGTCCGAGCTTGTGGACCGAGAACTTGCCGACTTCGGCGAGGTCGTAGGTCAGCCAGCCGAGCTGCAGCTTGTCCCAGCCGGAGAAGTCGCCCGGGCGGGCGCCGACGTCCTCGCCGCCTTCGCCGAGGTACGAGCCGCTGGACATGATCGTCCAGTAGCCGGTGCCGTTGTTGCCGCCGGCGGTGTCGTAGTGGTCGGGCAGGCCGAGGTCGTGGCCGTACTCGTGGGCGAACACGCCCAGGCCGCCGTTCTCCGGCTGCACGGTGTAGTCGCCGACCCAGATGCCGGTTGGGTTGGCGGAGTACGCCGTCTGGATCGTGGCCGAGTTGACGTTGCTCGTGTTGATGCCGCGGACCGCGCCGCCCGAGGAGCCGAAGGTGGCCCCGGTGGGATTCGCGCCCCAGCCGCCGCCGAACTGCACGCCGCCGTCCTTGTTGTACGACGGGCCCTGGGCCAGCGCGCCGATGCGGGTGTCGAGGGTGTAATAGGCGAACCAGCGGTGCGACCAGATCGCGTCGGCGCCGAGAACGCCGCCGCCGGTCTCCTCACCCGCGCCGGCGTGCACGATCTGGAAGTGATCGATGTAGCCGTCCGGCTCGTCGAAGTTGCCGTCCTTGTCGTAGTCGTAGCGGTCGGCCACGTCGAAGGTCTTGAGGTAGTCGGTGACCTCGGCGAGGGTCTTGCCGGAGGCGAGCTGCACGGCGGTCCAGGTGTTGATCGTGTCGGCGATGAGCGTCCACATTCCGGCGTCGCCCATCGTGTTCGCGCCGTAGCGCGAGCCGTTGAACGGCACCTTCACCCAGTGCATCACGTCGCCGTTGAACGTGTAGCGGCCGGAGGACTGGGCCTTGTAGTACTCCACCATCTGGTTGAAGTACATGTCCACGTAGTGCTCGCGGTTGTAGTCCGGCTGCCAGATGGTGGTGTTGTTCACCGCCCGGTCCGGCTGGGGGATGGTGTTGTGCAGCGGACCGGGAGTCTGGGAGAGCAGGGGCACGGCGGGGCTGGTGATCCAACCGCCCTGCGTTCCGTACTCGACGAGCATCACGAAGATGCGGTCGGTGCGCTCGACGGGAAAGTCGACGTACTGGCCGCGCGCGACCTCGTGCGTCCGGCCCGACTTCTGGCGCGTGGCGAGCTGCTGGCGGATGGCTTCCCGGCGCAGCGCGGCCTTGGCGTTGGCCTTCGGCGAGGGGAAGTTGTCGCTGCCGACGATGTGCGTCTCACCGTCCTCGTCTTGCACGAGGGTGATGGCGGCGCGCTCGCCGTCGACGTCGGGGAGAGGCGGGAACGTTTCTTCTTCCTGGGCGGCGAGGGGAAAAGCGAGCAGAGCTGTGGCAAGGCACAACAACAGCGTTGGCTTCAAACGGAATCCTCCAAATGGTTGATGGACCGCGGGCTTACGGCGCTTCGGATTGTTTACTGCTGGAATGGGGGTGAGTCACTGGAAACGAAAGGAATGGTAGATGTAATCCCACCAACCCTGGAAACGTTGCAGTGACGGACGTGTGACTACGGCTGATTGAGCTGCCACGACACGCCGAAGCGGTCGGCAACCCAGGCGAAGCGCTCGCTGAAGCCGTAGCTCGCGGGCGGCATGAGGACGCTGCCGCCCTGCGAGAGCGCGCCGAACAGGCGGTCGAACTCGCCCGCGTCTTCGCAGCGCACGAAGAGGGAGATCGAGGGAGTGAAGGTGAAGTCATGCTTCATGCTGCTGTCGATGCACATCAGCTCCACCCCGGCCACGGCGAAGGTGGCGTGCTTGACCGAGCCCTCGGCCCCACCCTCCCCCGCCCCGTAACGCTGGACGTCGATCACCCGCCCGTCGGCGAAGAGGGAGACGTAGAAGGTCATCGCCTCCTCGGCGTTGCCGGTGAACATCAGGAGGGGGTGGAGGCGCTGGGTGATGGAGCGCTCTTCGAGGTCGCGGAGGTGTTCAAGGTCTCGGCGGCCGATCTGGTGCGGGAAGTGGAGGAAGCGATCCGGGGGGAGGCACAGTCTGATCTCGTTCAGTAGGCTTCGTCGCGACGCAGGACGTGGACCACGTAAATCATTTCGTGTGCATAGTCGAGTTGAAACCGAACGCGCCACTTTCCGACGCGCAGCCGGTATTCCGGCGGATCGATTCCAACAAGGCGCCGCACATCGCCGTGTCCTTCGATGGCGAGACGATCGATCGCGCTGATTATACGATCCGCGACGTCGGCATCGAGGCGATCAAATTCGCCGGCAGCTTCATGACTCCAGCGAATCAGCCACTTCACGCGCGCCGCAACTCGTCGTGGGACACCGTCTTGCCCTCGCGAAGGTCCCGGCGCGCCCGTTCTACGGCTTCACGCTCTGCGTCCGTTTCCGCTTCGTCATCGACCGGTGCGTTGCGAAGAGCGACCAGGAGTGGATCGCTGCTGGCGTTGAGCGCTTCCAGGACCCTTTGGGCAGTGCCGACGTCTTCCGGGCGGAGCTCGTCCACCAGCCGGTGAAGCGCGTCTCGGTTTTCGATGGTGCTCATCAGCATCGGCAGTGTACCGCCGGCGAGCCGCCGGCGGAACGGCCGGCGCTCCTCGGAACTATAATTCGCCTCACCTTGACCGACGAGGCATTCCTCCGCGCCTTCGGCGAGCGCATCCGCGGCGAGCGCGCCCGGCGCGGGATGAGCCGCAAGCTGCTCGCCCATCATGCCGGGATCTCCGAGCGCTATCTCACCCAGCTCGAGTCCGGGAAGGGGAACGTGTCCGTCCTGCTCCTCCGGCACGTCGCCGCGGCGCTGGGGGTGCCGCTGGCGCGGCTGGTCGAGGACGAGCCGGCCTCGCCGGAGATGACCCTGGCCCGGCAGTTCCTGGCCCGGCTGTCGCCGGAGCAGCTCGGGGAGGCGTACGGGCTGCTGACCGACCGCTTTGCCCACGACGCGCAGGTGTCGCGGGCGGATCGGGTGGCGCTGGTCGGGCTGCGCGGCGCGGGGAAAACGACCGTTGGCGCAGCGGCGGCGAAGGCGCTGGATGTGCCCTTCTTCGAGCTGGATCGGGAGATCGAGCGCCTGTCCGGCACGTCCCTCGGCTCGATCCTCGAGCTGTACGGGCAGCAGGCCTACCGGCGCTATGAGCTGCAGGCGCTGCAGGAGCTGCTGGCGACCCAGCCGCGGTTCATCGTGGCCACGGGCGGGAGCCTGGTCTCCGAGTCAGGAACATATGAGCTCCTGCTCCGGAGCTGCTTCACGGTCTGGGTCCGCACGACGCCGGAAGAGCACATGCGGCGCGTGCTCGAACAGGGCGATCTCCGGCCCATGGCTGGATCGCAGCAGGCCATGGACGATCTGCGCCGGATCCTGGAGGAGCGGAGCGAGCTGTACGGACGGGCCGATCTGGTCCTGGACACCTCGAATACGGAAGTCGCGGCTTCGGTCCGGGAATTGCTGCAACAGCTTCCCAGGTAATCAGGAATTATAATTCCGCGTCACGCTTTGGAGTACGCATGATCACGTTCGACCGTGACCCCTCCAGCTATCAGCACTGGAAGCTCACCTTCGAAGGCCCGGTGGCCACGATCGCCATGGACGTCAACGAGGACGCCGGCATCGACGACGGCTACAAGCTGAAGCTGAACTCCTACGACCTCGGCGTGGACATCGAGCTCCGCGACGCGCTCGACCGCATCCGCTTCGAGCACCCGGAGGTCGGGGCGGCGGTGATCGCCAGCGCCAAGGAGCGCATGTTCTGCGCCGGCGCCAACATCTATATGTTGGGCAAGGCCACGCACGCCACGAAGGTGAACTTCTGCAAGTTCACCAACGAGACCCGCAACGGGATCGAGGACTCCAGCGAGCACTCCGGCCTCAAGTTCCTGGCCGCGGTGAACGGCACGGCCGCCGGCGGCGGCTACGAGCTGGCCCTGGCCTGCGACGAGATCGTGCTCGTCGACGACCGCTCGTCCACGGTCAGCTTCCCCGAGGTGCCGCTGCTGGCGGTGCTGCCCGGGACGGGCGGCCTCACGAGGCTGGTCGACAAGCGCAAGGTGCGGCGCGACCTCGCGGACGTCTTCTGCACGACCGCCGAGGGACTCGGCGGGGCGAAAGCGAAGACGTGGGGCCTCGTCGACGAAGTGGTGCCGCCGCGGCTCTTCGCGGAGAAGGTGCGCGAGCGCGCGCTGGCGCTGGCGGCGAAGACCGATCGCCCCAAGGACGCGAAGGGCGTCACGCTGACGCCGCTCAAGCGCACGATCGACCAGCAGGGACTGCACTATCAGCACGTCGACGTCGCCATCGACGCCGACGCGCGCACGATCATCATCACCGTCAACGCACCATCGGCCGACGAGGCGACCGAGATCGATGCCATCGTCGAGCGCGGCTCCGAGTGGTGGCCGCTGGCCATGGGCCGCGAGCTCGACGACGCCATCCTCCACCTCCGAGCGAACGTGCGCGAGGCGGGGATCTGGATCGTGAAGACGCGCGGCGAGATCGACAACGTCCTGCGCATCGATCGCGCGCTGGATCAGCGCAAGGATCACTGGTTCGTCCGCGAGACCATCGGCTTCCTCCGCCGCGCCTTCGCGCGCCTCGACGTCTCCTCGCGCAGCATCTACGCCGTCGTCGACCAGGGCTCGTCCTTCGCCGGCACGCTCTTCGAGCTCGCCCTCGCCGCCGACCGCTCGTACATGCTCCTCGCCGAGGAGGAAGGGCCGCGGGTCGCGCTCAGCGCGATGAACTTCGGGCCGTACGCGATGGTGAACGGCATGACCCGCCTCTCCACGCGCTTCGGCGCGGAGGTGAACATCGAGCGGGAGCAGCTCTTCGATGCCGAGGAGGCGGTGGAGACCGGGCTGGTCACGTTCGCGCCGGACGAGCTGGATTGGGAGGACGAGCTGCGCCTGGCCGTCGAAGAGCGCGCGTCGCTCTCCCCCGACGCGCTCACCGGCATGGAAGCCAGCCTCCGCTTCGGCGGACGCGAGACCATGGCCACGAAGATCTTCGGCCGTCTGTCGGCGTGGCAGAACTGGATTTTCATTCGCCCGAACGCCGTCGGCGAGCAAGGCGCGCTGAAGCTGTTCGGAAGCGGCACGAAGCCGCGATTCACCTGGGAGCGAGTATGACCGCCATCAACTACGACGAGAAGATCCCCAACAACGTCGACCTCTCGACCAACCGCACCCTTCAGCGAGCGCTCGAGCACTGGCAGCCGCGCTTTCTGGACTGGTGGAAGGACCTCGGGCCGGCCATCTTCCAACACAACGACGTCTACCTGCGCACGGCGACGTCGGTGGACCGCGAGGGCTGGGCGACGTTCGGGATGGTGAAGATGCCGGAGTATCGCTGGGGCATCTTCCTGGCCGAGCAGGATCCGAACCGCACCATCGGCTTCGGCGACAACATGGGCCAGCCGGCCTGGCAGGTGGTTCCGGGCGAGCATCGCTCGACGCTGCGCCGCCTGATCGTGACCCAGGGCGACACGGAGCCGGCCTCGGTCGAGCAGCAGCGCCAGCTGGGCATGAGCGCGCCGTCGCTGTACGACCTGCGCAACCTCTTCCAGGTGAACGTCGAGGAAGGGCGACACCTCTGGGCCATGGTCTACCTTCTCCACGCCTACTTCGGCCGCGACGGCCGCGAGGAAGCCGAGGGGCTGCTCGAGCGCCACGCCGGCGACGCCGACAAGCCGCGCATCCTCTCCACCTTCAACGAGCCGATCAACGACTGGCTCTCCTTCTACATGTTCGCGTACTTCACCGACCGCGACGGCAAGTTCCAGCTCAAGGCCCTCGCCGAGAGCGGCTTCGATCCGCTCGCGCGGACCTGCCAGTTCATGCTCACCGAGGAGGCGCACCACATGTTCGTGGGCGACACCGGCATCGGCCGCATCGTCCGGCGCACGGTGGAGGTGATGAATGAGCTGAAGTCGGACGATCCGATGAAGGTCCGGGCCGCGGGCGCGATCGACCTGCCGACCATCCAGAAGTACATGAACTTCTGGTTCAGCTCCGCGCTCGATCTGTTCGGCTCGGAGATTTCCTCGAACGCCGCCAGCTACTTCGCGAACGGCCTCAAGGGCCGGCCCGACGAGTCGCTGTACGAGGACCACGTCGCCGGCGGCGACTACGCGCTGGACATGCCGGACGGCAAGGGCGGCGTGCGCACCGAGACGGTCTCCATGCGCAACGCCATGAACGAGGTGATGCGCACCGCCTACATCCGCGACTGCGAGAACGGCGTGAAGCGCTGGAACAAGATCATCGAGAAGGGCGGCATCGAGTTCGAGCTGCGTCTGCCCAGCCCGCGCTTCCGCCGCACCGTCGGCGCATGGGCGAACGTCCCGACCGATCCCGCCGGCAACCCCATCGCGCCGGAGGCCTTCGCCGCCGGCCTGCCGCACTGGATCCCCACGCCGGACGACCAGGCCTTCGTCGCCTCGGTGATGCACGCGGTGTACGAGCCGGGGAAGGTGGCGGGCTGGATCGCGCCGCCGGATCGGGGGATCAACAACATGCCGGTGGATTACGAGTACGTGAGGGTGTAAGGAAACGCGGAACACGGAACGCAGAACACGGAGCGCCGCCGCCCGCCCACTGGTAGTGATGTTCCGTGTTCCGTGTTCCGCGTTCTTCAGCGCGACGAACGCGCATGAGTCCGCGCGTGTTCTTATCGCCATGAACCTCCTCTCCGCCCCCACCTCCCTCGGCAACCGCCCTTACGAGATCGACGGCACGGCGCGATGGACGTCGCTCGGGCCGGCGCGCCTCCGCGCGCGCGGCGTGGTCGAGCGCCTCGGCGCGCGTGATCTGGGGGACGTCCCCGCGGCGAGCTATCGCGACTTCGTGCGCGTGCCGGGGCGCATCCGCAACGAAGACCTCGTGCTGGGGCATGTCCGGGAGATCGAGCGCGCGCTCGCGGCGCACGACGGGTTCACGCTCGTCCTCGGCGGGGACTGCAGCGTGCTTCTCGGCGCGCTTCCCGGCCTCGCGCGCGGGCGGGAGGTGGGGCTGGTCTACATCGACGGGCACACGGACTTCAACACCATCGAGACGACCGTGACCGGGGCGGTGGCGGGGATGGATCTCGCCCTGGCCACCGGGCGCGGGACGTCGGAGCTGGCGCGGCCGCTCGTGCGCGACGAGCACGTGGTCGCGGTCGGCGTGCGCGACGGAGACTTTGCCGGGACGGGCATCCGCACGGCCACGACCGCGGACGAAGTCCTGGCCCTCCTCGGCGACCGCCCGTTCTTCGTGCACCTCGACGTGGACGCGCTCGATCCGGCGTTCATGCCCTTCGTCGACTCACCGGAGCCGGGCGGACTGGATCCGGACGCGCTGGTGTCGCTGCTCGCGCCGCTGGTCGGACATCCGAACGCGATCGGGATGGAGCTGACGATCTACGATCCGCGCGAGGATCACGACGGGCGGGGGGCGGAGCTGCTGGTGCAGATCCTGGAGCGAGCCTATTCCTACGAGCTCAGTGCCGCACCGACCGCCCCTTCTGCGGACGCTGAATTCGCAGCGCGCCGGTGAGGGTGGCGGTCTCGTTGCCGCTGTTGACGAGGATGACCGCGGAGCCGACGTCGGCCTCGGGGCCGACGGCGTAGACGGCGCTCACGTAGTTCGATGACCACTCGAAGTCGGACACGCGGCGGAAGGACGGGTTGAGGACTTCGAAGCGGGTCATGCCGCTGACGAAGCCGTCGCCGCCGACGGCGATGCGCACGGTGTCACCGGCGCGCGCGACGGCGGGTGTGGTGTTCATGCTCAGCGAGTGCGAGCTCGCAGCGCACGCGCCGATCCAGCGCGGGTTGAGCTGCACGACGCCGCCGGTGGTGGTGACGATGAGGTTCCCGTACACCTTCCCGCTCTCGACCTCCAGCGGCGGTCCGTCGAAGAACTGGGTCGGGAAGGGCGTGACCTTGACCTGCCGCCAGGAGCCCTGCAGGTTACTCACGTTCACCGGGCCGTCGAGCGGCTCGACATAGAGCCGATAGCGCCCGTTCGGCATGCCGGGGAGGGTGAACTCGCCGTGGGCGTCGGTGAGGGCGGTGGCCACGGGCGCACCGTGCTCGTTCACGGCCACGACCTGGGCGGCGCTGATGCCGCCGGTGTCGCCCACGACCCGGCCCTGCAGGGTCGCGCCGCGGAGCGTCGGATCGTCCTTGGGGTACGTGGTCGAGATGGCGATGAGGTCGTCGCTGTCGAACGGCGGCCCGGTCGCACCGGTGCCGACGAACGGATACATGATCGCCGTCAGGACGGCGGAGTGATCGAGGCCGAGGACGTGGCCGATCTCGTGCTCGAGAGCCATCTGGACGTTGAAGTTGGCCTTGAACAGGCCCGGGTCGATCTGGATGTCGGCGTCGGTGAAGCGGCCGCTGTCGTCGAAGGTGTAGGTGGTCATCGCCAGCGCGCCCTGGTTGCGGAAGAGGTCGTCCGCGAGGGAGACCACGACCTTCCCCACACTCTCCGCGCCGACGCTCGGCACCACGCCGCGCGACTCGAAGCTCACCTTGGTGTTCGGAACCTCGGCCCAGGCATCGAAGGCGCGGTCGATCATCTGTATCACGCCCGGATTGGCCGCCTGCAGCCGCTGGTCGATCTCGTACGGCAGCGGAAAGGCCGTCGGCGCCCACTCGATCGGCGTCGGCTGACCCTTGATGTCGTAGGTCATGCGCGTGGCCGCGCTCAGGGTGGTGGCGAGGAGGATGGTGAGGAAGACGACCGCGAATCTGCGGGCCATGATGAGCGTCCAGGCTGCAACCGAGGTGCCACTAAATCACTTGCATGCAACTCAAATCAACGCAATGAGATCGATCTCCACCGAAGCCCCCTTCGGCAGCTGCGCGACCCCCACCGTCGACCTCGCCGGCTTGTGGTCGCCCATGTAGTGGGTGTAGATGGAGTTGAGGGTCTGGAAGTTGGCCAGGTCGGTCAGGTAGACGGTGGCCTTGAGGACGCGGCTGAAGTCGCTTCCGGCTTTGCGCAGGACGGCGTCGAGGTTCTGGAAGACGCGGTGGACCTGGGCCTCGAAGCTCTCGGTGACGAGGTTGCCGCTGGCGGGGTCGAGGGCGATCTGCCCGGAGGTGTAGACCACGCCATTGGCGACCACGGCCTGGGAGTAGGGGCCGATCGCCTGCGGCGCGCCGTCGGTGGCAACGTAGTCCATTGGCTGCAATCCTTTCTGCGCGCGCAGTATAGCTATAATCCCGCGACCAATGACCTATCCCGGGAACCCCTCTCTCTCCACTGCGGTGAAGGACCGCGTCGTCTCCACGTTCCGGCAGACGATCGCCCTTTTCCAGCAGGGACGGACGGATGAGGTCGTAGCTGGGTGCAACCTCCTCCTGCAGATGGATCCGATGTTCGATCCGGCCAAGAAGCTGCTGGAGAAGACCCGCAATCCGGGCCTGCCGATCGACGTGAACACGCTCCTTCCGCCCGATCCGCAGGCCTCCCTCCAGCAGGCCCGCGAGGCCATGGTCGCGCGCGATTTTCAGCGGGTGGTCAACATCACCACGAACATCCTCACCGACGATCTCCTGAACGACGACGCCCGCATCCTCGGCGACGAGGCCCGCGAGCGCATGGAGGCCGGGCCGTTCGTCGAGCAGTTCGCCCGCAAGTGCGAGAACCACATCGCCGCCGGCAACCTCGGCGCCGCGCGCACGGAGCTGGACAAGGCCCGGGCCCTCGACCCCACCCATCCGACGATCGCCCGGGTGCAACTGGCCATCGATGCGGCCGAGGCGGAGGCTTCGCGGAGCGGGGCGCCGCCGTCGTTCATCGTGGACGACTCCGCGCAGCAGGCCACCGGCCGCGCGGCCGCGCCCGCGTCCGACTTCGGCTTCACCTTCGAGGAGGAGAAGACCCCGGCGTTCTCGTTCGACTCGCCCTCGGACTCGTCGTTCGCCAACTTCTCCTTCGGCGCGCCGGCTGCCGCCGCACCCGCGCCGCCGGCGGGGCCGCCGCCGGGGGCGAACGACTTCGACTTCGCCACGGCCTCGATCTCCACCAGCCCGGACGACCAGAAGAAGATCGACCAGTACCTCGCCGACGGCGACCGCGCCTACGACTCCGGCGACTACCAGCAGGCCATCGACCTCTGGTCGCGCATCTTCCTGATCGACGTCACCAACGACCCGGCCTCGGACCGCATCGAGAAAGCCAAGGGCAAGCGGCGGGAGATCGATCAGAAGGTCGAGCCGCTGCTCACGCAGGCCACCGACGCCTTCGACCGCGGCGACAAGGCCAAGGCCCGCGACCTCTTCGGCGAAGCGCTGCGCATCGACCCGCGCAACACCACCGCCCAGGACTACATCGACCAGATCGGCGACGTCGCGGGCGGCGGCCCGTCGAATCCGTACATTCCGCCGACCCCGAGCGCGGACAAGATCGACCTCGACTTCTTCGACGAGGAGCCGCTCGGCAGCATCACCCCGCTCACGCCCCCGCCCCCCGCCCCGGCCAAGGCCTCGGGCAAGGACGCCGCGCAGCCGAAGGCGGCGCCGGCACCCGCGCGCAAGCTGCCGGTCGCCACGCTTGCCGTGGTGCTTCTGGGCATCCTCCTCGTCGGCGCCGGCGGCTGGTACGCCTGGCAGAACTTCATGAACAAGCCGGAGACGGCCACCCCTGCCGCGACCGAACAGATCTTCGCCCGCGCCAGCGCGCTCGCCGCGCGCGGCAAGTACGACCAGGCCATCACCCTGCTCCAGGACGTCAAGCCGGGCGATCCCCAGCATGACAAGGCCCTGGAGATGATCGCCGACCTGCAGCAGAAGAAGTCGACCGCGGGCAACCTCGTGGACGGCAAGACGCCGGACCAACTCTACGAGGAGAAGATTGTTGCCGCCAAGACCGCCTTCGACGCCCACGACTATGCCGGCGCGAAGGCGGCCTACGAGGACGCGATCAAGATCAAGCCGCTGCCGCCCGACGTCAAGGCGCTCTACGACACGGCCGCGGACCAGGTGGCGAAGCTGGAGTCGGCCCGGACGCTGTTCACCGAGCGCAAGTACGCCGACGCCCTGGCCATGCTCCAGCCGCTGCAGGAGCAGGATCCGCAGAACCAGAACATCCAGAAGATGATCACCGACGCGCACTTCAACCTCGGCGCCACGGCGCTGCAGGAAGAGCGCACCGAGGACGCCATCCGCGAGTTCGACGAGGTGCTCAAGGCCAACCCGGCCGACGAGCTGGCCAAGCGCTCCCGGGACTTGGCCGCGCGCTACAACGGAGAGTCGAAAGACCTGCTGTACAAGATCTACGTAAAATATCTGCCGATGCGATAGTTTGGAGTGCGGGGAGGGCGTGATGCGATTCGATGAGATCGAGCTCGAGGCGGTTCCTCTCGGAGGGATCGAGGAAGCGCCGGCCCCACCGCCCCCCGCCACCGACGACGCTCCGCGTCTCCGCCGCCTGGCGGCGCTCCTCACGGATCTCTCACTCTTCGCCGCGCTCGTCATCGCTCTCTCTCCCCTCCTCCCCGAGCCCCTCGGCTGGCAGCCCATCGCCGCCCTGGCCGGCTTCGCCGTCGTGCTCTCGTACTACTACTACGTCGGCACGTGGATGCTCTGGGGCAAGACCATCGGCGGAGCGATCTTCGACGTGAAGATCGTCGCCGCCGCCGATGGCGCGATGGCCTTGCGAGACGCGACGCTGCGCTGGCTAGGTTTCTACCTCTCCCTGCTGACGGCCGGCCTGGGCTTCGCCCTGGCCGCGCTTCCGGCGCGGCGATCGCTTCCGGACCGCCTGTCCGGCACCCGCTGCGTCCGAGCCTGAGATTTTGGAGTGCGGCAGCGATGCCGCCGCACTCCAAATGTTCAGCTCGCGGATGGCCGTGGCGATGATGTGCTCCGGCTTGCCCGCCCGCTGGTACTCGGCCTTCCCGGCCACGAACTTCGCGAACGCGGCGACGTCGGTGAACTGCTTGGAGATGGGGATGCGCGGGTAGACCGGATCCTCGTAGTTGGAGCAGATCTCGTTCACGGCGTGGCGGCCGAGGGCGCGGTAGCTCTCGAACTGGGACTCGCTGAAGAACTGGTCCGAGGTCGGCTCGTGCGGGAACTCCGGCGACTCCATCGCGTAGTTGTAGACGTCGCGCGGGAAGTAGTCGTCGTTGTAGCAGCCGGGCTTGAGATAGATGAGCGTCCCGTCCTTCGCCGCCGGTCCGTCGATGGCGGTGTAGCGGATGGTGGCCGTAGCCACGTAGCGCCCCTCGCCCGGCCGCCCGTCCGGCGTGCGCGGGATCATGTGCATGCTCTGGATGTCGATGGGCACGCCGAGGTCGGTGCGGATCTTCCGGATGGCGTTGCCGAGGTCCTCGAACACGTACTTCGGATCGGCGCCGCCGTCGGACAGGATGATGTAGTGGGCGCGGCGGAGGACCATCTCGTACAGGCCGAGGTTCTCGAAGTGGCCGCCGTCGGAGAGATAGATCCAGTCGTAGGTGTCGTTGGTGCGCCCCGCGGCCTCGTAGAGGATCGGGGTCAGGTTCGAGTCGGGATGGGCCTTCTTGTACGCCTCGCCGCCCGACGGTCCGGGATTCCCGAGCCACCATCCCAGGCGGACGTTGAAGAGCGTGAGCAGGAAGGCCAGCGCCGGCGAGGAGTGATAGCCCATGTTCGGGCTGGCCGCGGCGCCGGAGATGGTCACGGCGGTGCCGAGGGAGATCCCCTCGCCGCCGCCGTAGTCGTGCGAGTCGCGATAGCCGAGGAAGAGATTGCCGGTGTGATACGGCGAGGAGGTGAAGGTCTCGGCCTTGCGCTGCTGCCAGGCCAGCTTCTCGCCGGAGACGAGGTTGAGGGCCATGTTGACCACATGCATCGGCGCACGGCGGGAGACGCCCGCGCCGCTCTTCTTGTAGCTGTGGTCCTTCGCCGCGACCTCGGTGCTGTCGCTCTTCACGTCCTTGGGCCGCGCCGCCGCCGTGAGCACGTCGCTGAAGAAGTGATCGAGGACGGCCCGGTTCCGGGTGAGCGCGGGATACGGCATCTCCGCCCGGGTCGTCTTGGCCCAGAAGTCCTTCGGGAGGTTCACCTCTTTCTCGAGCAGCTGGTCGTCGTCGAGGAGGATGGCGTTGAGGTTCTGGATGACGGCGTCGATCGCGCCGAAGCTGACGCCGGCCTCGATCTGCTTGCGGGTCTTGTCGTAGAAGCGCTTCCAGAGGTGCTGGGCGAGCTTGCGCTTCTCCAGCAGCTCGCCGGAGAGATTGGTCTGGGTGATCCGCGCGCCCTCCTTCAGGGCGTTGAAGAACGCCTGCGGGTTCTTGAGGTTCGTCGACCAGAGCAACTCGGGCCTGAGGTGCCACATCTGCAGATTGTCGCGCTCGTCGAAGCCGGTGAACGGATTCGGCTGGCGGTTGTAGCGCGAGGCGCCGAGGTAGGCCCGGATCAGGCGGTTCCGATACAACGCGTGCATGGAGAACTTGTTCACCCCGATGTAGTGCGAGAGCGCCCAGGCCGCCAGGGCGATGAAGCCGATGATCAGGATCTCCCACGGCGTGGTGCTGTAGACCGTCTGCAGGTGCTCGAAGGAGCGGATCAGGGGCATGGAAATACGCGGCTCGGCCTCCGAGGTATCGATGATCTTCACCGGCGAGCCGTCGACCTTGGTGGTGATCTGCCGCTCCGCCTTCGACTCCAGCTGCTTGTGGAAGGCATCGTCTTCTTTGGTCTTGGCCACCGCTTCCTGTTGGTCCTTCGGGACCGGCCGGAGCTCCTGGATGAGCCAGGTCGTGCCGAGAGCGATCACGGAGAGGAAGAACACCACGAACAGCGGCACGGCCAGACCGAGCGCGGCGTTGCCCGCGGTCGCGGCCGGGCCGGCGTCGTCCTTCTGCTTCTTGTTCGCCGGCGTCTTCGCGCTGAAGCCGAGGACCGATGCGGCGATGCCGGACAGGCCGCCGATCGAGCCGAGCAGGATGGGCGCGTTGTAGAGCGCGACCGGACCGAAGAGGGCGATGGCGGAGAGCGCGGTCCAGGACGCTGCGGCGACCAGCAGCCACGCGCCCGCGCGGCCCCACCACTCGCGGTCGGAGTCTTCGTTGAGGTGACTGGAGATGCCGACGAAGATCGAGGCCTGGACGAAGAACACGAACAGCACCGCCGGCACGGCCAGGCAGGTGTAGAGCGAGGACCAGGGGATCATCGACGCCTTGCCGCGCAGGGCGGGGGCGGTGCGGGCGATCTCGAGCAGCTGATCGAAGCCCTGCAGCGGGAAGTCGAACACTTTCACGGCGAAGAGAACCAGCAGGGTCCCGGCCGTGGCCATGCCGAAAAGCGTGGCCAGTCCCTCGTTGACGGCCTTGCGCCGGAGATGGCGGTCGAGGTCCTTCTCGTCGGCGTGGGTCGTGCGCGGCGCGTTGCGGAAGGCGCGGCGCAGGCGGCGCTGGTAGAGAACAAACGGCCAGGCGGTCATGGCCAGGACGGCCGCGACGGCGTTGACGAGCAGCCAGATGTTGGTGCGCTCGTCGTCGTCGCGGGCGACGTCCGTCCAGAACAGCGTCAGCGCGACTGACGCGATCACCAGGGGGACGACGCACCAGAGGATGAACTGGCTGTCGCCGCCTCGCTGCCGCCCGGGCTGGAAGTCGACCGGGCGCTTGAGACCGATGAAGCCGAAGGAGACGAAGAGGCAGATCACCGCGGCGATGGGATAGACCCATTCGTCCATGCTCAGGGTCGTGCTCTGCAGCCAGGCGTACAGCCGCGGCAGCGCCAGGAGGGCGCCGATGATCGGCACGAGCACGAGCAGATTGAGCAGCAGGTTGCGGATGTAGAGCGCGGCCATCGCCCAGGCGTCGCCCGAGAGGATGCCCATGCGCGGGCTCAGGTAGTTGCTGTACTCGCGGAGGTGGCGCAGCGGCTCCGGCTCGGGCTCGATCTTGTCCATGCGCTCGACGGGGAGGTCGGGAGCGCTGGCCGTGTCGGTCGCCAGGCGCGTGCCGCCGGCCGCGGTGTCCGATCCGGCCAGGTCCTCCTGCACGCCGCTGATGCCGTGCGGATGGCGGCGCACCCAGGACGAGAGCCAGCTGCCGATGTAGCCGCCGCCGGAAACGGTGGAGACGTAGTCGAACTTGTCGAGGATCTTCGCGCTGGCCAGGCCCTGAATCACTCCGAGGGCGAAGGTCGCGCTGCGAATGCCGCCGCCGGAGATGCAGAGCGCCGTGCGGGCCTTGGCCGGATCGTCGGCGCGCTTGTGCAGGGCGTCGTACACGCGGGCCAGGCGGAGCTCGCGCAGCGGCGTGACCGCGCCGGTGAAGGCGTCGTCGACGATGCGCCGATTGAGCTCGTCCACCGCGTCTTCCTTCTTGGCCTTGAAGGCGAGCTCGGTGTAGTCCGCCAGCATCTCGTGGCCGAGGTTCGTCAGCGCCGGCGACTCGGCCAGGGACAGCTTCGGGATGTCGCGGACGAAGCAGTTCAGCCTCTCGGCCAGCGACTCCCGGGTCTCGCCGTTGACGGTGATCCTGCACGCGCGCAGGATGGAGATCGCCCAGTCCACGTCCACGATCTGCTCGGCCGTGTACTCGACGCCCACTCTCTCGAGCGGGCCGTACATCGAGACGTACTCCTGTTCGAGCACTTCGTGCACTTCGCGCGGCAGTGACGACATGACGCCCTCCGGGGAAATCTTATTTTGCGGATGTATGGTCAGTTTACGCGCGCTTTCCGCCGAGCGCAATGTGGACGGCGGCCGCGCTCGCTATGCCGGCGTCAGGCGCCCGATCGCAACCGCAGGATCGCGTCCGCGATGACCTCTTCCGGACGCGGCCGCGGTGCGATGACAGCCTTGGCGCTCACGAATGCGGCGAACTCCCCGACGCTGTGGAATTGCCTGGCGATCGGAGCGCGGGGACCGGCGTGCGTCCGATCGGGATAGTTGGCGCAGATCTCGTTGACGACGTGGCGGCCGAGCGTGCGATAGGCATCGAACTGCGCGTCGCTGAACTCCGTCGTCGTTTCGTGTGGGAAGTCGGGCGAAGCCAGGGCGTAGTTGACCACGTCATGGGGAAAGAAGGGATCCGTGTAGAAGCCGGGCTTGAGGATGATCAGGCGTCCGTCCCGCGCGTCGGCGCCGTCGGCGGCGCTGTAGCCGATGTTCGCGGTGGCGATGTATTTGCCTTCCGTCGGCTCCCCCTTCTCGCCTCGCGGAGACATGAACCGGTTCACGACGTCGATCGGGACGCCCAGGTCGTTGCGGATCTTTCGGATGGCGTGGCCGAGATCGGCGGAAATGAACTTCGGATCCGGACCGGCGTCGATGACGACGATCGAGTGGCAGCGCCGGAGGACCATTTCGTAGAGCCCGAGATTGTCGAAATGGCCTCCATCCGACACGTGGATCCATTCGTAGGCGGCGCTCGTCCGGCCCATGGCCTCGGCGAGCAGCGCACCGAGCTGCGACGGCGGGGCCAGACTCAGGTAGGTAGGCGTCGCGGGATTCCCGAGCCACCATTCCGGACGCGCGCTCAGAAAGGTCAGAAGCAGTGAGGGAAGGGAGGCCTGGGTCGCCCCCGTGGCAGCGCTGGAGATCGTCATCGCCGTTCCGAGGGTGATCGTCCCGGCATAGGAGCGCGAGTCGCGATAGCCGAGGAAAAGGCCGCCGCTGTCATAGGGAGAGAGCATCAGTGGACCGATGCTCGTTTCTCCATCGCTGTGGAGATGGACGGATGCGTTGAGGACATGCAGCGGTGCGCGGCGCGGCCCTTCGGTGACGTGAGGGTCGCCCACGACGCGCGGCGTACCGGCGGCGGCATCCGCCGGGCGCGGCGCCGGCGTGAGGACATCGCTGAAGTAGTAATCGAGAACGGCGCGGTTGCGGGTGAGCGCCGGATAGGGAATCTGTCCGGGCCTGGTCTTCGTCCAGAAGTCGTCCGGCAGGCTGACCTCCTTCTCGAGAAGTTTTGCTTCATTCAGAAGGATGCCATTGACGTCCTGGATCACCGCATCGAAGGCTGACGCACTGACGCCGGTCTCGACCTGGAGGCGGGTGCTCTCGGACAAACTCTCCCACAGAAATTTCGCGAGCTTGCGGCGCTCGAGAGTTTGGCCGGAGAGACTCGTCCCGCCGGCGCGCTTGCCTTCCAGTAGGGCAGTGAAAAATCTCCGTGGGTCTTTCAGGTTCGTCGGCCAGAGCAGCTCCGGCCGCAGCTGATAGATCGGCAGGTTGTCGCGGTCGTCGAAACCGGTCACCGGATTGGGCCGGCGCTCATATCGCGCCGCTCCGAGATACGCGCGAATCAGGCGGTTTCTGTAGAAGGTATGCATGGACAACTTCTCCATGCCCAGAGTGCGTGAAAGGGAGAGTCCGACCAGAGCGAGGAGAGAGATCGCGGCCAGTTCCGCGCCCGACGTTCGGTACACGGTGGCGAGGTGCGAGAGCAGCCTGCCGTATCGCGGGTCGGCGACCTGGCCCATCGCGGGCGCGTCGGCCGCCCGATCGCTCTCACGGTTGCCGCGGGTGAGGGCGAGCTCGTTCGCGACCCAGGTCGTGGCGATGGTGCAGAAGCACAGCAGCGTGACGATGAAGATCGGCACGGCCAGGCCGACCGCGGCACGAGCGACGGCCGCCCATTTGCCGCGTTCTTCCGGAGTCCTTCGTTCCGAGGTGAGGCCCACCAGGGCATCGGCCAGCCCGGACTTGCCTCCACTCGCCCCAAGGACGGCGCTGATGAGGGCCGACACGCCTCCGACCGAGGCGAAGATCTCCGGCGCGTAATAGAACGCGGCCGGTCCGAAGAGCGTGATGGCGCCGATCGCGATCCAGACGGTGGCGGTCACGAGCAGCCACGAGGCCACGCGAGACCACCACTCCCGGTCCTGATCTTCGTTTCTGCGGCTGGACACGGCCAGGAAGACGTTGATCTGGATGAAGAAGACGAACAAAACCGCCGGAACGGCGAAAACGATGTACAGCGCCGACCGTGGACTCGAGAGCTGCAGCGGAGAGCTGAACACTCTCACCGCCAGCAGCGGGAGAAGTGCGCCGGCGATGGCGAAGCCGAGGACCGCACCGAGTAGTTCCAATTGCGCTTTGTGCAAAAGGTGAAGGCGCCACTCGCGCTCGGTCGCGTAGTGCGTGCGCGGAGCGCTTCGAAACGCCATACCCAGGCGCCGCTGATACAGAACGAATGGCCAAACGGTGATTACCGCGATCGCGGCCATGGCAAAGACGGGCAGCAACGGGTTGTTGCGCTCGTCCGGGTCAGGGGCGACATCGGCCCAGAACAAACTCAGGGAAATGGCTGCACCGACCAGCGGCAGAATGCAGAACCAAAGGAGACTTGTGTCGCCCGGAGTCTTTCGCGGCGGTTCGAAAGGCACCGGCCGCTGCAGGCCGACGTAGCCGAAGGCCATCGCCAGAAAGACCACCATTGCCGCGAGGAATGTCCACTCATGGGTGAAGAACGTCGTCCGCGCGAGCCACGCGTACGCTCGCGGGAGTGCCAGAAGCGCGGTGACGATCGGGATGATCACCAGTAGATTCAGCAGCAGGTTCCGGAAGTACAACCCGGCGATATACCAGGCGTCCGCGGACATCAGGTGCTTGCCGGCGCCTCGGAGATTCTTGACGGGCTTCGGCTCCGGCTGAATCCTGACGTCGGCGCTCACGCGCCACAGGCTCGGCCTCTCCTCATCGCCGGCCGAACGCGCGCCCACCGCCGTCGGATCGGCCGCGGCCAGGTCTTCCTGCACGCCGCTGATGCCGTGGGGATGGCGCCGGGCCCACGACGAGAGCCAGCTCCCGACGTAGCCGCCCCCGGAGACGGTCGACAGATAGTCGAACTTGTCGAGAACCTTCGCGCTGGCCAGACCCTGGAGGATGCCCAGCGCAAATGCCGAGCTGGGGATACCGCCGCCGGAGATGCAGAGCGCCGTCCGCCCCTTCGCCGGATCCGCCGCGTCACGGCGATGCAATGCCGCGTAAACGCGCGCCAGACGAAGATCGCGCAGCGGCGTCACCGCGCCCGTGAAAGCGTCGTCGACAATGCGCCGATTCAGTTCGGGCAGCGCATCCGATCGCTTGCCGTGGCTCTCGAGCAGCGATCGGCCCGTGCTCGTCAGGGCGGGCGACTCTGCCAGCGCCGGCGGAATCTCCGCGACGAACCGGTTGAGCTGCTCCGCTACGGATTCCTTCGTCGTCGCCACGGCGGGCAGGCCGCACGCGTCCAGGATCGACACCGCCCAGGCCGCGTCGACGATCTGATCCGGGGTGTAGGTCGGCGCGATCTCCTCGAGCGGGCCGTACATCGAGACGTACTCCTGCTCGAGCACTTCGTGCACTTCAAGCGGCAGCGAAGACATAAGCTTCCGATCGGACCGGTGGCGAGTCTACGGTTGGTTCCCGCCCAGCGCAACGTGGACGTCGGCCGCGCTCGCCTTGCCGGCGGCGACCCAGGCGAAGCGCGTGAGCAGCGAGCCGAGGAGCGTCGACGCGGCGGCGGTCTTGCGCGCGCCGAGCAGGCGCAGGGCGAAGGGGATCGGACCGGCGAGCGCGCCGGAGAGGTGCATCAGCTTCCCGCGCTCGGCGCTCGGGAGCGACTCGAAGATCGATGCGCCGAGGCCGAGCGACTGCAGAGCGGGATGCTCGTGGCCGCGCAGCTCGAGCAGCGAGACGGCGGAGCCGAGCGCGGACGCGCCAAAGTGGACGGGCAAGAGGCGCACGTGCTCCTTCCAGACCGGAATGGCCGTCGCGCCGATGAGCACTCCGGTGTACGTGGACATCACCAGCCCCGTGGCGGCGGCGATCCAACCGGCGAGGTTTTGCAGTGACTTGTTCGGGAGGAACACGGCCGCGGTGGTAGCTCCGCCGAAGACGGCCACCGTCCACGCGCCGACGGACATCGGCGACTGCGGCTTGAACACGCGGAGCATGTTCAGGAAGCGCTCGGGGCGCCCGAGGTCGGCGATGAGGAGCGGGGCAGAGAGGGCGGCGCCGATGGCGGCGATCCAGCGCGCGTCGCGGACGAGCTTCTCCTCCGCGCCGGCGATCTGGGCGGCCGCGCCGAGGACGGCGGCCGCGCCGGCCGCGCCGCCGACGAAAAAGTAGGCGGGGACTTCCCACGTCCAGACGGGAGGCTTGAGGAGCGGAAGGTCGTGGTACGACTCGCTCATCGCTTCCCAAACGCAAACGCCATCACCGCACCGAGGGCGATGACGCCCGCGGCCGCGGCCGCCGCCGACCACGCGGACTTGAGCAGCACCTGCGGCGCCTCGGGATTCGCCGGCAGGTTGTACGCGCGCGGGTCGCCGCGCACGAGGAAGAACGCGTGCGTGCCCCCGACGCTGGTGTGCTTCGGGTTCCAGATCGTCGCGTCGGTCATGCCCATGTCATGCAGCTTGGCGATGCGCGCGTCCGCGGCGCGCTCCAACTCGTCGAGATCGCCGAAGAGGATCGACTGCGTCGGGCAGGCCTTCGCGCAGGCCGGCTGCTCGCCCGCCTTCTGCCGGTCGTAGCAGAACGTGCACTTGAAGGCCCGGCCGTCGTCGGGACGGCGGTCGACCACGCCGAACGGACAGGTCACCACACAGTAGCCGCAGCCGTTGCAGACGTCCGGCTGGATGAACACGCCGCCGAACTCCGTCCGCACGATCGCGCCGGTGGGACAGGCCTCCAGACACCCGGCGTGCTCGCAGTGCTTGCAGACGTCCGACGAGAACTGCCAGGTCATCACCTCCGGCGCGTTGCCGCCGGCGCCGATGGTCGTCGGCTGCTCCACGAACTTCACGTGACGCCAGGTGGAGTGGCCGAGGGCCAGGGTGTTGTCGTAGGAGAAGCCGGACCAGAGGAAGCCGTCGCTGGGGACGTCGTTCCACTCCTTGCACGCCACCTCGCACGCCTTGCAGCCGATGCAGAGCGTGGAGTCGGTGAAGAAGCCGGTGGTGCTCATTTGCGCGGGTGCGCCGCCTCGGTCCACCGGATCAGCTCCTCCGGCGGCATGCTGGCGATGATCTTCCCGATGGCCTCGAGCGGCAGGTCGTCCACCTTCTTGAAGCGCACGCAGCACTTGCCCATGTCCAGCTTCTTGCCCGCCTTGGCGAAGGCCTCCTTGAGCTCCTTCTCCTTCTTCGGATCGCCGTAGACGGCCATGAGGTAGAGGGAGTTGTAGTTCTTCTGCGAGGCCAGGCCGGCCACGCAGAGCGGCTGGCCGTTGTACGTGTCGGGATACGTCTTGAGGGGGATTGCCCAGACGATCATCCCCTGCATCTCCTCGGTGTAGCCCTTCGGGAGATGCTTGCGCACGACGTCCCGGACCTTGGCGATGGCGCTGCGCCGATCCTCGGGGAGCTCGTCGAGATAGGCGGCGACGGTCTTCGCTTTGCTCATGACCATGATGCGGTCATTAGACGATCAGTGCCGCACCGACCGCAAGCGCGGCGGGAACTGGAAGGCTGTCACGCGCGTGGCGAAGAAACCGTCGCCCATGTGCGCGCTGCGCATCGAGACCATGGTGACCTTGCCGTTCCAGATCACCGCGTCGCCGAAGAAGTTGAGCCCGTCGCCCCAGTGCAGCGCGTCGCGCAACCGGCCGTCGCGATCGAAATAGAAGATCAACTCGCCGTGGTGGAGCTGGAACGAGCCGTCGCGGAGGACGAGGATGACCGGCGGGTTGCTCTCCAGCGGGCCGAGCGAACGCGGTGCACCGACGACGGAGCCGTCGTGCCGCACGGTCTGGGCCAGCATTCCATTGGCAAAGAAGGTGACCAGACAGACATCGTCACTGCAGGCGATCGCGGGGGTGAAGCCGAACGGGCTGACCCGCACGCGCTCGCCGATCGCCCTGCCGGTCGTATCGAGGCGCTGCGCGAGGACGGACGCCTGGTCCGTGACCTCGGTCCAGACCAGGAGGTAGCCGTCTCTGGTCGCGGCAACGGCCGGAGTCAGGGCGACGGGAGGGCTGACGATGCGCTCCGGCTCGGACAGAGTCATCGCTGCCGAGACCAGCCGGGTCTCGATGGCGTCGCCGGTCCGCCAGGCCACGAGCCACGCCCCCTCGCGCGCCGCGATCGCCGGCATTGCGGCGAAGTCGCCGCTCAGCTTCACCGCCGGCGCGACCGGTTGCCCCTGGGCGTCGACGCGCGTCGCGCGGATGCGAGTGCCCTCCACCCAGACCAGCAGCGTCTGGCCGCCGGAGCGCGAGAGCAGCGGCTCCGACTGCAGCCCCTCGCCGGGGACCACGATCTCCGGCCGGGGCGTGCCGTCGTTCGCGCGCCCGCCGAGGTGAATGCGCCCACCGGCGGCGGTGTCCTCGACCCACGCGGCCAAGAGGCCCGTTTCATCGACCACGGCCGCGGGGATGCCCGCCTGCGACCAGCGCGTCGAGGCCAGGCCGCGCTCGGTGACGACCTGTCCGTCCTGCCACCACGCTCGCATCACTCCCGCGGCTCCCGCCGCGACGAACGCTCCCTGGGCAGCCGGATTCAGGACGCACTCGGTGCGAACGTCCGACGCTCTGGTGAAGCGCGCGGTGCAGAGCTGCGCGCCGTCGTGGAACATGGTGATCCACTCCCTGCCGGTCCAGGCCAGCGAGCGCGCGACGGCGCCGGTCGCGGAGACGACGAAGCGGTCCAGCTCCGCGCCGCTGCCGTCGAGGATGCGCGCGACCACTCCCTGGTCCGTGTTGTCGATCGCGGCGAAGGAGATCCCGCCCGGGGCGACGGCGTCGCCCTGCGATCGCTGGAGGATGAAGAATCCGCCGCCCCGCCGCGCGGCGATGTCGGACGGCTCGCCGGTCAACGGCGTCTCCACGACCAGCCGCCCTTCGCGGTCGAGGAGAAAGACGGAAGACGCCGGCGACCCGACGAACTGCACGAGCGCGGCGGCGTGCGCGCCGTCCCAGGCCAGGCCGATGACGTGGCCCGCGCGCGTACCGAGCTCGATCGGGTCGTTCCTGGTGATCAGGCCCCCGTCCGCGTCGAAGCGGCTGAGCACCAGCATCGGCGCCGGAACGAGAATGCCGAACTGCAGAAACTGCGGCGTGGAAGCGACGAGGTACTCGCTCCCCGTCCAGACCGCACGCGACGAGGCGGCGGCGCCGAAGACCGACGACGCCACCGGACGGCGCGGCCCGCTGGCATCGTACACGCGCACCCACGTCGGCCCGGGCGACGGCAGGCCGCCATGCGGAACCAGCGAGTCCCACAGGACGAGAAAGCCGTCATCGCCAGCGGCGACGGTCGGAGCTCCGTTGTCGATCGCGGCGCGGTCGAACGGCAGGACGTCGGGCTCGGAGATCGGAAACTCGGCCGCGAGGAGCGACGCAGTCAGAAGGAGGACGAGCGGCAGAAATCGAGTCATGGTCACTCCTCAGTGCCGCACCGATCTGAGGCGCGGCGGGAACTGGAAGGCCGTGACGCGCGTGGCGACGAAGCCGTCCGGCATGAACGCCGACTGCATCGAGACCATGGTCACCCTGCCGTTCCAGATCACCGCGTCGCCGAAGATGGTGAACGTGTTCCCCCAATGCAGCGCATCGCGCAACGCGCCGTCGCGGTCGAGATAGAGGATCGACCCTTCCTGGTGCACCTGGAACGAGCCGTCGCGGAGCACGAGGATGACCGGCGGCCTGCCGCTGGTCACCGGGGAAATCCTGCGCGGCGCGCTCGCCTCGGAGCCGTCATGGCGCACGGTCTTCGCGTGCAATCCGGTCTCGTCGAGCCAGGTCACCAGACACGCGTCGTCATTGCAGGCGATGGCCGGGTATTTGCCGCCGAGCGCGCTCAGCACCAGGCGTTCGCCGACCGGGTTGCCCGCCGCGTCGAGGCGTTGCCCGAGGATGCGCGTCTGGGCGCTGACCTCGCCCCAGACCAGGAGCCAGCCGTCACTGGTAGCGGCGAGGGCCGGGGACTCGGCGATGGGAGGGCTGACGAAGCGCTCAATCTCCGACAGCGTTATCGCCGCCGAGACCAGCCGGGTCTCGATGGCGTCTCCTTTCCGCCAGGCCACGAGCCACGCGCCCTCGCGCGCCGCGATCGCCGGCGAGTCGGCGTAGTCGCCGCTCAGCTCCACCGCCGGCGCGACCAGCTGTCCCGCGGCGTCGACGCGCACGGCGCGCACGCGCGTGCCCTCCACCCAGACCAGCAGCGTCTGTCCGCCGGAGCGCGAGAGCCGCGGCTCGGTCTGACGCTGGTCGCCGGGGAGCACGACCTCCGGCCGCGGCGTGCCGTCGTTCGCACGTCCGCCGAGGTGAATGCGGTCGCCGGCGTCGGTGTCCTCGCTCCACGCGGCCAGCAGTCCGGTATCGTCGACGGCCGCCGCGGGAAGGCCCGCCCGCGAGTAGACCGTCGTGGCCAGGCCCTTCTCGGTCACGACCTGCCCGCCCGGCTCCCACCACGCCCGCAGCACGCCCGCGGGTCCGGCCGCGATGAACGGCGCGTCGGCGCCCGGTCTCGAGAAGCACTCCGTTCGAACGTCCGACGCCCTCTTGAAGCGCGCGGTGCAGAGCTGGTCGCCTTCGCCGCGGAACATGGTGATCCACTCGCTGCCGGTCCAGGCGATGGAGCGCGCGCCGGTGCCGGCCGCGGAGACGACGAAGCGGTCCAGCTCCGCGCCGCTGCCGTCGAGGATGCGCGCAATCACTCCCTCTTCCGTGTTGTCGATCGCACCGAACCAGAGCCCGCCCTGCGCCACGGCATCACCCTGTGCCTGCTGGAGGATGAAGAAGCCGCCGCCCCGCCGCGCGGCGATGGCGGACGGCTCGCCGGTGAGCGGCGTCTCCGCGACGAACCGACCCTCGCGATCGAACAGGAGCACCGAGAACATCGGGGCACCGAAGAAGCGGACGAGCGCCGCGGCGTACGCGCCGTCCCAGGCGAAGCCGTGCACGTAGCCGGCGCGCGTGCCGAGCTGGAGCGAAACCTTGGAAGCGGCGATCTCGCGTCCCGCCGCATCGACGCGGCTGACCTCGATCACGGGCGACGGAAGCAGGGCGGCGAACGCCATGAACTGCGGGGTGCGAATGACCAGGTACTCACTCCCCGTCCAGACCGCAAACGACCCGGCGCCGCTGAAGATCGGCGTCGCCACCGGGACACGCGGCCCATTGGAATCGTACGCGCGCACCCACGTCGGCCCGGGCGACGGCCTGCCGCCGGGAAAGGTGTTCGAGTGCCACACGACGAGAAAGCCGTCATCGCCCGCGGCGATGGTCGGAGCTCCGCCGGCGATGACGCCGCGCTCGAACGGCACGACGTCGGGCTCGGAGATCGGAAACTCGGTGGCCGAGAGCGGCGCGGCGAAGAGGAGGGCGAGAGGCAGGAGAAACCGGGGCATCAATGGTCAGTACGGAGCGAAGGCGCGGGCCGTCGCCCTACGCACGCTCGAGCCTGCATGTGAGTCCCTTCGATTCGAAGATCTTCACGTTCGGCTCCTCGGAGATCGCCAGCAGGTCGTTGACCACGTCGCCGGTCACGAGGCCGCGGTTGCCCCAGTGATACGGCAGGCCGACCTGGTGCACGCGCCGGCCGTCGATGTCGAGCGAGGGCATGCGCGTGGTGACCAGGGCCCGGGCGCGGATCGATCCACGGGCGGTGGAAATCTTGACAACCTCACCGTTCGCCACGCCGGCCTCGCGGGCGAGCTCGGGGGAGAGCTCGGCGAAGAGCTCGGGCTGGAGCTCGGCCAGATGGGAGAGCGTGCGGCTCATCCCGCCGGCGGTGTGGTGCTCGGTCAGGCGATAAGTGGTGAGGACGTGCGGGAAGTGCTCGTCCGGCGAATCGGCGTAAGGATTGTCCGGCCGCTCGAGCTTCAGCGCCGCGGGATTGGTCTGCTGCGCGTACAGCGGATTGCGGACGTTCGACTCGAGCGGCTCGTAGTGCGCCGGCAGCGGACCGTCTTTCAGTCCCGACGGCACCCAGAGCCAGCCCATGCCGTCGGAGTGCATGATGAACGGCGCGTCGCCGGCGAGGGCCTCGTCCCCGCCGCTCCCCTGCTCAGGCCTGTACGACGGCGCCTTGCCGCGCGTGAAGTCGGCGACGTCGTGGCCGATCCACTCGCGCTTCTCCTCGTCCCACCACACCAGCGCCTTCCGCTCGCTCCACGGCCTGCCGTCCGGATCGGCGGAGGCGCGGTTGTAGAGGATGCGCCGGTCGAGCGGCCAGGCATAGCCCCAGCCGTGACCGTAGCGCCCGCGCGGCGCGCGCGCGTTGGCCTTGTTCTCCCCCTCGTAGACGCCGGAGTAGATCCAGCAGCCGCAGGAGGTGGAGCCGTCGGCTTTGAGCTGGCCGAAATGCTTGATGTCCGGACCGCCGTGGATCTCGCGCAGCACCTCGTCCGCATCTTCGTCCGCGTAGTCCCAGGTCAGCGCGCGAAGAGCCGCGTCGCGCGCACGGTCGGTCGCCTTCGCCTTCAGCTTGCGGCCGAGGGCGACCAGGAACTGCAGCTCGCTGCGCGCGTCGCCGGGCGGCTCGACCGCTTTCTCGCGCCACTGCAGGAGGCGCTGCGTGTTGGTGAACGTGCCGTCCTTCTCCACATGCGAGGCCGCCGGGAAGAAGAACACCTCCGTGTCGATCGTGTCCGGCGACTCCTCCCAGAACGTCGCCGTCTCGATCTCCACCATGTCCCGCACCACCAGCCATTGCAGCTTGCCGAGGGCGGCGCGGTGCAGCTTCGCGTTCGGCGAGCCGACGGCGGGATTCTGGCCCATCACCATCAGCCCCTCGAGCCGGCCGTCGGCCATGTCCAGGGAGGAGCTGAAGTACGAGTGATCGCCGGTCAGGCGCGGCAGCCAGGCGAAGCCGAATTCGTTCTCGGGCGTGGCCGCATCGCCGTAGTAGGCCTTCAGCAGGCTGATGAGATACCGGTCGATGTTGTGCCACCACCCCTTCGCCGCCTTGTGCTTCTTCAGATATGCGGCGAGATTGCGCTCGCTCGACGACGGCATCGGCAGATAGCCCGGGAGGATGTCGTACAGCGTCGGCACGTCGGTCGAGCCCTGAATCGAGGCGTGCCCGCGCAGCGCGAGGATGCCCCCACCCGGCCGCCCGATGTTGCCGAGCAGCAGTTGGAGGATGGACGCGGCCCGAATGATCTGCACGCCGCTGGCGTGCTGCGTCCAGCCGACGGCGTAGCAGATTGCGCCGGTCTTCTCCCGGCCTGACGCGCGCGTGTAGACATCCGCCACCTCCAGGAACGCCTCGGCCGGAATGCCGCACGCGCGCTCCACCAGCTCCGGCGTATAGCGCGCGAAGTGGCGCTTCATCACCTGGAACACGCAGCGCGGATGCTGGAGCGTCTCGTCGCGCGGCGGATCGGACGGCGTCTGCGGCGTGCCCTGTCCCTCGCCGCGCTGACCGAGGTCGCGCGCGCCCGACTCCGCGTTCGGGTACAACCATGTGTCCGGGTCGGAGAACACGCCATCGAGATCCTCGGTGTCCCGGAAGTCGTCGCGCACGATCACCGCGGCGTTCGTGTAGCGGATGACGTACTCGCGGAACCAGCGATCGTTCTCGAGGACGTAGCGGATCAGCGCGCCGAGGAAGACCAGGTCGCTGCCGGCGCGGAGCGGCAGCCAGTAGTCCGCCATCGCCGAGGTCCGGGTGAAGCGCGGATCGACATGGATCACCTTCGCGCCGTTCTTCTCCCGGGCCTCGATCACCCACTGGAAGCCGACCGGATGATTCTCCGCCATCGACGAGCCCATGATCAGGATGGCGTCGGCGAAGGCCAGGTCCTGCTGCGCGGTCGTGGCGCCGCCGCGCCCGAGGGAGGTGCCCAGACCGGGCACCGTGGAGCTATGTCATATCCGGGCCTGATTGGAGAGGCAGACCATCCCCAGCCCGGCCGTGAACAGCTTCTTGATGAGGTAGTTCTCTTCCACGTCCAGCGTCGCCCCGCCGAGATGGGCGATGCCGGTCGTGTGCATGTGCTCCTCGTCGAACGTGCGCTCGCGCGAGGCCCAGATGCGCTCGGCGACCAGATCCACCGCCCGCTCCAGGTCCATCTCCACCCACCCTCGGCTGCGCGGCGCCCGGTACTTCACCTTCGTGGCCCGCCCCGCATGCGTCACCAGCTCGTAGCTCGCCGCGCCCTTGGGGCAGAGGTGCCCGCGCGAGATCGGCGAGGCCGGATCGCCCTCGATGCTCACCACCCGGTCCGCGCGGTGGAACACGAGCTGCCCGCACCCCACCCCGCAGTACGGACACACCGAGCGCGCGACCTGCGTTTCCTCGTTCTTGCGGCGCAGCCCGCGCGTGCGCTCGCTCATGGCCGCGTTCTCGTCCCCGCGCAACTGGCGGATGAGGGGCCATTTGAGGAGGAGCTCGGCGAGCATGGTTTCCAGTTTAGTAGTTGCCGGTTGCCAGTGGCCAGTTGCCGGAGGCGGGGCATTGATCCCTTCGGAGAAGTCATCGATCAGTTCGGGGGAAGTCATCGATCCCTTCGGGGAAGTCATCGATCACTTCGGGGGAAGTCATCGATCACTTCGGGGAAGTCATCGATCACTTCGGGGGAAGTCATCGATCACTTCGGGGGAAGTCATCGATACCTTCGGAGAAGTCATCGATCCCTTCGGGGGAAGTCATCGATCCCTTCGGAGAAGTCATCGATCACTTCGGGGGAAGTCATCGATCACTTCGGGGAAGTCATCGATCCCTTCGGGGAAGTCATCGATCACTCCGGGGAAGTCATCGATCCCTTCGGGGAAGTCATCGATCACTCCGGGGAAGTCATCGATCACTCCGGGGAAGTCATCGATCACTTCGGGGAAGTCATCGATCTCCTGTCATCTGGAGTGGACACCCGGGAGCATGGTTTCAAGTTAGCAGTTGCCGGTTGCCAGTGGCCAGTTGCCGGTGGCGAGGCTCGCAGGTTGCACGGCTTGACGTCGATGATTCGCAAGCTGAAATCGGGCGGCTATCGGCTCTACTCGCGCAAGAAAGATCCCAAGACCGGGAAGCGTCGCAACCTCGGGACCTTTCCGACGCGGGAGGCGGCCGTGAAGCACGAGCGCGCGGTGCAGTACTTCAAGCGGCACTGACGTCTGCCGGGCGGTATCATGCGGACATGGATCCAGTGATTCACTCCGATCCGGAGATTCTGGGCGGCACACCGGTGTTCGTCGGCACGCGCGTCCCCTTTCAGGCGCTGGTGGACTACATCGAAGGCGGCCATCCGCTCGCCGAGTTTCTCGAAGATTTCCCGAGCGTCTCGCGCGAGCAGGCGGTTGCGGCACTCGAGCAGGCGAAGGAACTGCTGATTGCGCATTCTGCTCGATGAGTGCATTCCGCGGCGCCTCAAGAGACACTTTCGCGATCGCGGCCTCGTGCTGACCGTCACGGATGCAGGCCTGAGCGGCTATAAGAACGGGCAGCTCCTGCGACGGATCTCCGGCGATTTCGACGTCTTCATCACCATTGATAAGAGCATTCAGCATCAACAGAACCTGAGCGCCTATCCCATCAGCTTTGTTCTGCTGCGTGTTCCAAGCAACGACATTACCGACATCGAGCCCGTACTCCCGCGACTCTTCGCGCGCTGGAGTGAGCTCGATCCTGGGAAGCTGCTGATCATCGAGTAACGGCCTTACTCCCGCGCGGCGTCATTCCGCCAGCAGAAAGCGCAGCCTGCTCAGAATCCACGGCTCGCTGCGATCGGCGTACTTTTTCTCCAGGAGCGTCTGCAGCGCCCGAGCCTCGTCTCGCGATAGATCGTCGACCGAGAACCCCGACGGATCCACGCCGTACGGAAGGTGGGCGTGATCGAGAAAGTAGCCCCAGTGGTCATAGGACGACCAGGCCACCAGCGGAATGCCGGTCGCCAGCAGAGCCTCGCGGTGCTCCGTCGTCCATCGCCGAAACTCGCGTTTCTCTTCGGCAAACCGGTCGAATCGCATGGCTGAAGCTTACTGTCATCGTGAGCGTCACGGTTCCCCGGGTAGGGATTCCCCTCCCCTACACCCTCCTTCCCCGAAGGAGAGAGAGATGTCGACGCAGCCCACCTCCCGCCGGTACCCGGGCGATAACTCCCCGTTCGTCGTCTACGCGCCGGAGTTCCTCGAGGTCCTCGGTCCCTCGCCCGAATACACGGTCGTGCCGGGCGTCAACGCCCACGAAGGCCCGGTTTACGTGAAGGGGTGGGACGCCGTTCTCTTCACCACCGTCCCTGCGACCACCGACCTTCCGAACCACGGAAACCGCAACGTGTCGATCGGCCGACTCGACGTCGGGTCGCTGCAGGTCTCCACGTTCGCCGCGGTGACGAACATGGCCAATGGGATGACCCTCGATCGGGAAGGGAACCTCCTGATCTGCGAGCAGGGGACGAAGACGACGGCAGCGGCGATCTCGCGGATGAACCTTCAGACGAAAGAAGCCCAGAGCGTCGTCGAGAGCTGGTTCGGGCTGCCGTTCAACTCGCCGAACGACGTGGTGGTGAAGAGCGACGGCACGATCTGGTTCACCGATCCGAGCTACGGCTGGCCGCAGGGCTTCCGCAATCCGCCGCTGGTCGGCGACTTCGTGTATCGCTACGACCCGGGCGACGGGTCGGTGGTCGTGGTCGCCGACTCGTTCAAGAAGCCGAACGGGCTGGCGTTCTCGCCCGATGAGAGCATCCTGTACATCAACGACTCGGCCGCGAACGATGGAAGAGGCAACTACGTCGTGGATCTCCCCCATCACATCCGCGCGTTCGACGTGCGGGACGGGCAGCTGTACGCCGACCGCCTCTTCGCCGTGGTGACGCCCGGGATTCCGGACGGACTCAAGGTCGACAGCGCCGGCCGCGTCTACAGCTCGTCGCTCAGCGGAGTGAAGGTCTACGCCCCGAGCGGCAAGCTCCTCGGCGAGATTCTCGCGTACGGCGTGGCGAACTTCTGCTTCGGCGGCGCGAACAACGACATGGTGTTCATGACGTGCGACACGAACATCAGCATCGCCAGGATCGCGGCGACGGGCGTGTAGGCGCGCGTCCCGCGCGCTCCGGCCGGGCGTCCCGCCCGGCCGCCCGCCCTACGCTGATCGCTTCTTGCGGCGAGACTCGATTCCCGGCATCGCCGCGATCGCCGACCTGAGAAACGCGTTGACCGCTTCGGACGACTGAAAAACACCGGCCACGTCCGGATCGAGCACGACCGCCACGGTATCTGTCGAGAAGCGCTCCGCGAAACGATTCGGACGCGCCTTCGAATAGTCGAAGTCGTAGTGCGAACGCATCTCGTCTGACGGCGTCTTTGCGCGGCGGCGACGCACGGTCGGTGACTTGCTGTTCACCGATCTCGACGTCTTTTCAGAGGTTTTCTTCATAGTCGTATCGTTCTGCGCGATCCGCCGGGCGCGCATTGATCAACCTGATCGAGTCATCGCGCTCGGTGAAGCATACCAAGAGCAGCCGCCCAGCGATCGAGGTGCCGACGATGATCTCACGCCGCTCTCCTACGGAGTGGTCCGGATCGTCATAGATGCGTGCCAACGGGTCTCGAAAAACCGTGAGCGCCTCCTCGAAGGAGACGCCGTGCTTTCGAAGATTCTGGTGTGCTTTCCTCGGATCCCAGCGAAATTTCACGGATCGCAGCTTACGACACGGGCTCACTTACTCTACAAATGGTGGACGTCCTGGAATGCGAACCGCACTTCCCTACGCCCATGGCTATCGAAGATCTCCGCCGCAACGCGATGATGAATCACCTGCTGACCGCCCTCGAGCGCGGCCAGGACATCGGCCACTACGGGAGGCTGGTGTTCGCGATGATCGGGCGTCACTTTCTCGACGAGGATGCGCTCTCGGCGTGGTTGCAGAAGAATCCCGGCGTCACCGAGGAGGACGCCCGCGCGCTCTGCCGCCAGGTCCAGGAGCGCGACTACAACCCGCCGCGCCGGGAGCGCATCCTGGAGTGGGATCAGCAGCAGTCCTTTCCCATCTGCCCCGATCCGAGAGGCTGCAACGTGTACCGAGACCTGAAGTTCCCCGAGCACGTGTACGAGCACATTCAGGAGTTCTACCGGCAGCGATCGTAGGGCGCGCGTCCGCGCGCTCGACTATCCTTCTCACCCATGGCGCTAGCCGCGGGCTCCCGCCTCGGCAACTACGAGATCCTCTCCCCTCTCGGCGCGGGAGGGATGGGCGAGGTGTACCGCGCGCGCGACGCGCGGCTCGGACGTGACGTCGCGGTGAAGGTCCTCCCCGCGCTGTACGCGGAGAACGAGGACCGGCTGCGGCGGTTCGAGCTGGAGGCGCGGGCGGCGGGGGTGCTGAATCATCCGAACCTGCTGACGGTGTTCGACGTCGGGACGCACGAGCGGCAGCCGTTCATCGTCTCGGAGCTGCTGGAGGGGGAGACCCTGCGCGACCGCATGGCGGCGGGGCCGCTGAGCCAGCGCAAGGCCATCGATCTGGCCGTGCAGATCGCCGCGGGCGTGGCCGCGGCGCACGACAAGGGCATCGTCCACCGCGACCTCAAGCCGGAGAACGTCTTCGTGACCGCCGAGGAGCGGGTGAAGCTGCTCGACTTCGGCTTGGCGAAGGTGCTGGACGAGGAGAGCGTCGGCACGCCGGACGAGGTCACGGTGCGCATCGTCACCGACGCCGGCGCGGTGATCGGCACGCCCGGGTACATGTCCCCCGAGCAGGTCCGCGGCGAGCGGCTCGACCCGCGCACGGACGTCTTCTCCTTCGGGGTGGTGCTGTACGAGATGCTGAGCGGCGCGCAGCCGTTCCGCCGGGCGTCGCGCGTGGAGACGATGAACGCCACGCTCCACGACGACCCAACCTTCCCGGACGGCTTCCCGCCGGCGCTGGAGCGCGTGATCCGCCACGCCCTGGAGAAGAAGCCCGCGCTGCGCTTCCAGTCGATGCGCGACGCGATCTTCGCCCTGGAGACGTTCACGTCCAGCGACACCTGGAACGGTGGACCCTCCGCCCGCCGGGCGGAGAAGAAGCGCGCCGCGGTGAAGGCGAAGCCGGTCTCGTTCCAGAAGATCACCCACCGCCGCGGCTTCGTCATGAGCGCGCGTTTCCTGCGCGACGGCAACGTCGCCTATGGCGCGGCATGGGAAGACCAGCCGGTGGAGGTGTTCTCCGCCACGCCCGGCGATCCGCATCACCGCTCGCTCGGTCTCCCTTCCGCCGACGTCCTGGCCGTCTCCCCCACCTCCGGCGAGCTGGCCATTTCTCTCGGCCGCCACTACGTGGCCGGATGGGTGAGCGTGGGCACGCTGGCGCGCGTGCCGCAGTCCGGCGGCGCGCCGCGCGAGATCGCCGAGGCCATCCAGGATGCGGACTGGAGCCCGGACGGAAAGAACTTCGCCATCAGCCGGCGCATCGGCGACGTGTTCGCCATCGAGTACCCGATCGGCCGGCGCATCTACGAGTCCGCGCACTTTCTGAGCAACGTCCGCCTCTCACCGAAAGGCGACCTGGTCGCCTTCATCGAGCATCCGCTCTGGGGCGACGACGGCGGCTACGTCACGGTCATGGACCTCGACGGCAATCGCCGGGTCCAGGGAACGGCATGGGGAAGCATGTCCGGCCTGGCCTGGTCGCCGAAGGGTGATGAGGTCTGGACCGCGGCCGAAGAAGAGGACGGGACGCGTCCCATTCGGGCGATTTCGCTGTCGGGAAAAGAGCGCGTCGTCTTCGCCGCTCCGGGCCGGCTGACGATCTACGACGCGGCCTCGAACGGCGGCGTGCTGCTCTCGTCCGACAGCGGCACGCGTGAGGTCATCGGCGGCAAACGCGGGGTGGCGGGGCGCAATCTGTCGTGGTTCGACTGGTCGTTCCCCACCGGCATCGCGCCCGACGGATCGCGGATCGTGTTCGAGGAGCAACGCGGCGCGCGGCTCACGCATCAAGCCCGCATCTACGTGCGCCCGCTCGACGGCAGCCCCGCCGTGCACCTGGGGGACGGCCGGGTGCGCAACTTCTCTCCCGACGGCAAGTGGGTGCTGGCGAAGACGAGCGACGACGGCACCCTCGAGCTGCTGCCGGTCGGCCCGGGACAGCCGCGCCGCGTGCCGTGCAAGGGGCTGGAGGAAGCCCTGTGGTGGTACTTCTTCCCCGACGGCAAGCGCATCCTGCTCTGGGGCAACGAAGAGAACCGCGGCCTGCGCCTCTACGAGCTCGCCCTGGACGGCGACGGCACGCTGCGCCCGGTGGGCCCCGAGGGCGCGATCTGGCCGGTGGTGATCGCGCCGGACGGGCGGCGGGTGGCGCTGACCAGTCCGGAGCGCGTGCTGACGATCTACGACCTCGCCGGCAACGACCCGCCGGTGCCCGTGCGCGGCGCGGCCAAGGGCGACCAGGTGCTGACCTGGGGGCCGGACGACGGGCTGTACGTGCACCAGTTCTCGTCGCGCATCTCCACGCGCGTCGAGCGCATCGATCTCCACACTGGCGAGCGGGCGCTCTGGTACGACCTCGCGCCGAACGATCCCGCGGGGGTGATGAACCTCCATCCGGTGTACGTGGCCATGGACCTGGAGACGTACGCCTTCAGCTACCGCCGATTCCTCTCCGAGCTCTACGTGGCGCGCAACCTCGGCGGCTGACCATGAGCACGACGCGCATCCTCCGCATCGACGGCGAGACGTCCGCCGAGGCCGACGACACCCTGGTGGTCGAGGAGCCGCTGGAGATCCGCGTCGGCGAGAGGCCGGTGTCGGTGACGCTGCGGACTCCGGGCGAGGACTTCGATCTCGCCGCGGGCTTCCTGTTCACGGAGTCGATCCTCCGCGACGCGGGTGAGATCGAGTCGATCCGGCACTGGGGCTCGCCGAACGTCGTGCGCGTGGGCGTGCGTGCGGACGTGCGCCTCGACCTGCAGCGCCTCGAGCGCCACTTCTACTCGACCTCGTCCTGCGGCGTGTGCGGGAAGGTGTCCATCGACGCGCTGCGCGTGCACGTCGCGCCGATCGCGTCGGAGCTTCGCCTCGCGCCGGACCTCGTGGCCGCGCTTCCCGACGCCATGCGCGCGCAGCAGAAGACCTTCGACGCCACCGGCGCCATTCACGCCGCGGCGATCTTCTCCGCCGATGGCACGCTCCTGCGCATGCGCGAGGACGTCGGACGCCACAACGCCGTGGACAAAGTGCTCGGCTCGTTCTTCCTCGAGGGCGCGACCCTCGACCGGCACGTCCTCGTCGTCAGCGGCCGGACGAGCTTCGAGATTGTGCAGAAGGCGCTCGTCGCGCGCGTGCCCGTGCTGGCGGCGGTCGGCGCGCCGTCATCGCTGGCCGTGGACCTGGCGCAGGAGTTTGGCCTGACGCTGCTCGGGTTCGTGCGGGAAGGGCGGTTCAACGTGTATTGCGGGGAGGAGAGGATGACGACGCGATGAGCGCCTTGCGCGGCGGCAGACGCACGAGCCTGTCCCGATAGTGCTCCTGTTCTCTCCGCAGCAGGTCGAAGAGGCCATCGAGATCATTCCCGGCTTCTTCCATCATTTCTTTGCGCAGCTCGCGCGTCTCGGCGACTACAGGATCTTCCGACATGATCAAGGCTCCATGAGCTCTTCCGGCGTGACGATCGTGGGCGGCTCGAAGCCCATATCCCGACTGAGACGACTGATCGCTCGCTGAACCATACCATTCGCAATGTGCGTGCAATTCCAGGTTAGCAAGAAGTCCATGCCGTTGACGGTGGCCACCGCGATGTGAGCCGCATCTGCGGCGGCCTTTTGCGGCAACGTGGATGTGCGAAGGATCTCGGCTGCGAGAGCTCGGGCCTCGGCATCTGCTTCGAGAACAGGAAGCGATTCGACATACCGGATTCGAAGCTCGGCTGCCGCCGGATCCCCGCGGCGGATTTCGTTCAGCACCTCGACGGATACGTACAAGTCGAAACGGGGCCGGCTCCGGTCCCACCATTCGCGCGTGACTTGCTGATGCGCCGTGGCAATGATGTCGCGACTCGGCCGCGCCGCCAGATAGCTGATCACGCTCGATTCGACATAGACCTTTGGCCGCTCCACGGACCACACGCTACCTCGGTTTCGATCCCCAGCGAAAGCCTTTGGAGTGCAGCAGCGCTCACAGCAGCTCTTGGTGTGCCTCTGCGCCTCTGCGCCTTTGCGCCTTTGCGCCTTTGCGCCTGTGCGCCTGTGCGCCTGTGCGCCTATGAGCCCGTGCGCCACCCCTGCACGCTGCGCAGGAGGCGCCGCCCTTCGTCGGTCGCGACGCGGCTCAGCTCCCGCTCCGCCTCGGCGCGCAGGCCGTGGCGGGCGTAGAGGACGCCGAGGAGGAGCGGGTCGTCGCCATGGGCGGCGCGCGCGGCGTCGAGCTCCGCGTGCGCAGGTGCGCCGAGGATGCGGAAGAGGGCGGGTGGGGCGGGCGGGGCGGGGAGAATCGTGGCGGCGTCGCCCGCGCGCGCGGAGACCTGCCACTGGTAGACCCGCCCGCGCGACAGGTTGCGCGGAGGCTGCCACTGCGGCTGACGGAGGGGCGGGCTTTCCATCACCAGGTTCTGCCCTTCGAAGACGGAGACGACGTACGTGGCGTTGCGGATCGGCGTCCAGAGGAAGCGCGGACGGGTCTCTTCGACGATGGCCGCGGAGGGCTCGAGGACGTGCGCGGGAGCGGGGCCGGTCCCGCGCTCGGGATCGGGCGGGAGCTGGAGCTCGGCCAGGACCGCGGGCATGGCCAGTGCGCCGCGGCGCAAGGCCTGGCGGACGGCGGCGTTCCACTCGGCGCGCGCGTAGCGCTCGCGCGGCGGCGCGGGGGGCAGCGGGGTCGGTGCGGTCGCGGTGACGCGCGGCCGCGACGGCGGGGTTTCGGGGAGAACGGTGTCGCGCGTCATGAACAGCGTCATGGCGATGAGAATCGCGGCCGCGGCAGCCGCGGCGAGCCACGGCCAGCGCGCGGAGCGGCGCGAGGGCAGCACGGCGGCGACGGCACGGAGGTCGTCCACGTCTTCGCGGCAGATCGAACAATGCCGGAGGTGATCCTCGATCGCCTCGCGCTCCTCCGGCGACAGGAGGCCGTCGACGTACGCGGTCAGCCGGGTCTCGACGAAGGGATGCTCGTCGGCCGCGGGATCGATGGCCTGCGCGAGCGACGCACCGGCGCGGGCCACGTGATCCGGCGTCATCGCCGCGGCCGCGCAGGCCCGGCAATGCTGCAGGTGGGCGGCCACCGCCGCCACGCGCTCGGCGCGCAACCCTCCGCGCAGGAACAGGAGCAGTTCGTCGCCGGTGGGGTGCACGCTCATCCGCGCCGCCTCTCGTACTTGTTCTTGAACATCGACATCCGCCGGGCCAGCTTCTCCCGGGCCGTTCTGCGGAGATTGATGACCTGCTGCCGGGTCAGTCCCAGGCGGGCGGCGATGGCGTCATCGCTCCAGGGCAGCCCCTCCCAGATCGACTCGAGCTCCGCGGCGCCGACGCCGATGGCCGCGGCGATCTCCTCGAAGGAGGCCACGCCGAGGAGGAGGAAGAGGGCCACCGCGTTCACGCCCTCGGCGTCGCGGAGGTTGAGCAGCAGCGCGGCCCGATGACTGTCCGGAAGGAGCCGGATCTCGCGCCAGAGCATCTCCAGGAACTGCCGGGTCTCGTGCCGCGCGGCGTGGGTGGGGAGGTGCTCGGCCGCCGCGTCGTCGGTGAGGACCCGCAGACTGGTCTCGCGCACGTCCCACAGCTCGGCGAGCGTGCGGACGAGCGTCTCCAGCGGCAGCGGGGCGCCGGCGCGCGCGAAGAGCGCCGCGACCGCGTCGTGCGGCCGGGACGCGTCGAGCATCTCCGCGCCGGCCTCCTCGCGCGAGACGGCGAACGCGGGCAGGAGGTCCGTGCGCCCCTGCCACGCGAAGAGGCCGCAGGCCATCTCGTCGGAGGCTCTCCAGAGGGCGAAGCGCCGGTCGTGCTCGAGCAGATAGCGGATGCGGTTCTTGAGGCGCGTGCGCTCCGGGAAGCGCCGGCGCATGAAGTCGTAGATCGTGTGATACGTCAGCGTGGCGACGTAGCTCTCGAAGTCGCCGATCTGTTCCTCGGGGGTCTGCAGCCGGCGCACGAGCCGCAAGGCGACCGTCGACAGCACGTCCTCGGCCTCATCGCGGCGGAGGGCCTGCTCCGATCTCGCGAAGCGGCCGATCACCGTTTCGATCGTCGGCCGGGCGTGCTCGAGGAGCAGCTGTTCGAGGGCCTCCTGTCGCGACGTTTCGTCGCTGGCCTGGAGGACGGGCAGCAGAACGGGGTCGGTCACGCCGGACCCGATGTTACTGAAATCGAGGCCCGGGATCGCGTCCAATAAAACACGCCTTCGCACGTCGGTGGAGGACACCTCCAATCTCGCGCGGGCATCGCACGTCCTCTCGAAAACGAAAGGAGAGTTTCATGAGAACTGCAACCGTCTCCCTCGTTTTCCTGCTGCTATTGCTCGCCGTCTCGGCGGCCGCCGCACCGGCGGCCGATCGCATCGACGACGGCTTCCCGCGGGTCTCGAAGTATCAGATCCGCCAGCCGATCTCCGCCCACCCGGGACCGAAGCTCGCCACACAGGACCACGACGCCTGCGGGCCGAACCCGAGCATCCCCTACAACTGCATCTACATGTGTAACAACGGGGTCCCGGTGCACGACGAGAACGGCGATCCGGTGCTGATCTGCTGGTACGAGCCGGATCCGGGCGGCGGCGGGTGCGCGTACGGCAGCCGCTGCGCCAGCAACGGCTTCTGTTACTACGCGTCGATCTACTACTCCTGCGGCACCTCCTACTACAACTGCTACAACTGCTGATGAGCCGACATCTTCTGTTCGCCCTCTGCCTTGCCGGCGCGCTCTGGAGCGCGCCGGCAACGGCCTCACGCATGGAGTTCGAGCTGATGCGGGACGGAGAGCGCATCGCCGGAGCGGAGGTCTGCTTCCAGCCGGCCGCGGCGCTCGACGAGACCTATCGCCGCTGGTTCTGGTCCGACGAGCTGCGCTGCCTGCCGGCGGACGAGATCCTCGACTTCCCCGCGGGAATCTGGAACTTCTTCGCCCGTCATGAAGACGGATGGATCAGCAGCATGCCGCAGCTGATCGTGCTCGATGAGGCGAAGACGGAAAGCGGCTATCGGCAGATGATCCTCCTCGCCGAGAAGGCCGCGACGCTCGACGTGAGCGGCGTCCGCCTCGCCGAAGACGAACGACTCTTCCTCTTCTTCGCCAACCGCACCAGCGCCTTCGGCTCGGCCATCCATCCCGTCCCGGCGGGAACGACGCGGCAGCTCATCCCCGCGGGCGTCGACGTCATCCCGATCGTGGTCCGCAATCAACGCCCCGTGCGCCTGCTCGCGCCGGTGAACGCAAAGGGAGGCGAGGCGGTCGCGGCGCGGGAGCGAAAACGCGCCGAAGACACGGTGGACGTCGTGGCCTGGGTTCAGCTCGACCTCACGCGCACCGACGAGCCGGAAAAGCTGTCTCCCTTCGACGTCCGCCTGCGGCGGGGCCGGCAGACGATCGCCCAGCAGTTCCCGATGAAGAACGGCGCGGCCTCGCATCTGTCGCTGGTCACCTTCGTCGACGTGCCGAAAGGAAAGGCCAAGATCGAGCTCCGCGGCGGCGACTGGCTGCCGTACCAGCGCGAGATCGCGCTCAGCGGCGATCTGGTCGTGCTCGAAGAGCCGCTGACCAGCGGGCCGGCGGCGAAAGTGCGCGCGGCCTGGGCGCTGCCGCGCGGAAGCGTCACCGGCGACGAGCCGCCGTGCGCGGCCGGCGCGGATTCCACGGCGTCCGAGGTGCTGGTGCGGCTGCAGCGATGCCCGGAGGCGGATCGCTGCGAGCTGGTGGCGATCGAACGAGCCGAACTGGCGGAGGCCGGCGACGTGCAGTTCGCCGGCCTCGCGCCGGGGTCGTACCGCGTGGACGCGATTGTCGGCGGCATGCAGGTGGAGCCCGCGAGCGTCGAGTGCCGCAGCGGCGCGGAGAGCACGGTCGACGTCACGCCTCGCGCGGTGACCGTCCGCGGCCATGCCACGCGCGACGGCGCGCCGGTGAGCGCGCGTCTGCGCTTCGAGCGCGGCAGCGCGCGCACCGACACGGTCACGGGCGAGTACACGCTGCTGCTCGACCGGCCGCTGGACGCGGAGACGGTGGTGCGGGTCGAGCCGTGCGACGGGTCGAAAGGCGTGCTGGAGATCGTTCCGGTCGCTCTCGAGGACGGCACCGTCTTCGACTTCGACCTCGGCGGTCGCGGACTGCGCGTCGAGGTCCGCGATGCTTCGAGTGGCCGTCCGATCGGCGGCGCCTCCGTCACCTACGCGGCGCCTGGGCGCGACGGCGAGGTGCGCTACGCGTCGCGCGCCGGAGAGACGGACGGCGAGGGCGTGCTCACGATCGATGCGCCGCCCGACCGCGAGCTGAAAATCTGCGCGCGCGCGGCCGGATACGCCGAGGCTTGCGTCGAGCGGTCGACGCGCATCGCCTTGCAGCGCAACGGCAGCCGCCGCGGACGCGTGGTCACGGACATGGCCCTCGCCGGCGCGGCGCTCTATCTCGCCGGCGCGGAGGGAGAGCTGCTGGAATTCGTCCCCGTCGGTCCGGACGGAGTGTTCCACTGCGTCTGCGATCCCGAGCGCGTCGCCTACAGCGTCCTCGTCTCCGACGCGCCGATGCTCGTCCTCCCGCCGCCGCAAGAGGCCGGCGAAGAGCTGATCGTTTCCGCCGCGCAGCCGGCCACCGCCCGCACGTTCGCCGTGGCCCTGCCCGAAAGCGCCGCAAGCCGCGGCGGGCGCCTGTCCATCGCCACCGACGGAAAGCTCGTCCCCCTGCTCGCGCTCACGAATCACCAGATCAGGCGGCAGCTGCCGATCCTCGTGCTGCGCGGCCAGGACGTGCCGGTCGCGGACATCGCCGCCGGCGCGATCGAGGTCCTGCTCGTGCCGCTCTACGAGGACCTGCCGCCGGAGCTGATGGGCCGCGACGTCGCCGCTCTGCGGGAGTGGCAGCTCGTGCTTCCGCGCAAAGCCGTGCCGCCGTCGGGCGTGGTGACGTTCCAGTAGGGCGGCCGTCCCGGCCTAGATCACTGGTAGGTCTCCCAGGCCGCGCGGCAGCGCTCCATCAGCGCGGCGAAGCGCGGGTCGTCGCGGATGGGGGCGAGCAGCGGGTCGTACCGGCTGAAGAACGGCCACGGGACGTAACCGCGGGTGATGGAGTGCTCGAGCCACTCCAGGGCCAGGTCGCGGTCGCCGATGGTCGCGTAGATCTCGGCGATCCATGAGGAGTACTGCATGTCTCCGCGGGCGGCCTGCAGCACGTCATCGGTGAGCAGCGCGCGTGCGTCGGCGGGATCGCCGGTCATCATCCGGGCGACGGCGAGGCTGAGCGCGGGGACGAACCCGTCGCGGTTCTCTTCGAGCTGCGGCCGGAGCGCGCGCAGCGTGTCGGCACGGCCCGCCCAGGCCAGGGCCAGCACGTAGAACAGCATGTACATCGACTCGGTGTGAGCGATGCTCTCCATGAGCGGCAGCGCGGCCTCGAAGTCGCCGTTCATGAGCAGCCGGAAGCTGCGCGCCAGGGTGGTGGTCGCGGCGAGGGGATCGACCGCGACCAGCCTGTCGACGTACGCCTGCACGTCGCGGCCGACCATGGGCCCGAGGAACGTGAGCCAGAGCATGGCGTCGAGGTCGTTCGGATCGGAGGCCAGCGCCCGCTCGAGATGCTCGATGCCGCCGCGCACGTCCTGGCGATGCACGGCCACGAGTCCGAGGAGGCGGTCCGCGTGCGGCGAGGAGGGATCGAGATCGCGAATGGTGCGGGCGATGGACGCCGCCCGCTCGAGGTACTCCGGATCGGGACGGAGGCCGAGGTTGTAGTACTGCCAGTAGACGTAGGCCTTGGCCGCGAGGAGGGCGATGTTCGGGCCGGCCAGGGCCAGGCCCTGCTCGATCTCGGCGAGGGCGGTCTCCAGACCGGCCTCGTCGAAGCGCAGCACGTTGCGCGCGGCGCGGAGATAGCATTCGTAGGCCTCGACGTTGGACATCGGCCGCTGCGCGATCAGCTCACTCTCGCGGGAGGTGAGCTTGATCTGCAGCTGGGCGACGACGGAGCGGGCCACGCTCTCCTGGAAGTCGAAGACGTCGTCCATCGTGCCGCTGTACTTTTCCGACCAGAGCTGGGTCGCGCTGCGGGCGTCCACGAGCTGGGCGGTGATGCGGAGCTGCGCGCCGGCCCGGCGCACGCTGCCGTCGATGACGTAGTCCGCCCCGAGCTCGGCGACCACGCGGCCGTAGTCCTTGTCCTCGCCGCGGAACTTGCGCACCGCGCCGCGCGAGAGCACGCGCAGCGAGGCCACCTTCGACAGGTCCGAGGTGATCTCCTCGGTGAGGCCCTCGGAGAAGTAGTCGTTGCCTTTGTCGGGGCTGAGATCGTCGAAGGGAAGCACGGCGATCGTTTTGGAGTGCGGCGGCTGCGCCGCCGCTTTCGAACGCAGCTCGTGCGCGATGTCCTTCGCCGATGCATAGCGCGCCGCCGGATCCTTCGCCAGGCATCGGCGCACGATGCGCGCGAGGCGCTCGTCGAGCGCGGAGAGGTCCGGCTCGGCATGGATGACGTTGTGCAGCGTGTCGACCGTCGACCGGCCGGTGAACGCCTGCCGGCGCGTGGCGGCCTCGTAGATCATCGCGCCGAGGGAGAAGAGATCGCTGCGCGCGTCGGCGGGACGGCCCTGAGCCTGTTCCGGCGACATGTAGGCGCAGGTGCCGAGGATCACCCCGGCGACGGTATGCGGCGCATGGCCGGCCATGGTCGCGTCCTCGGACGAGAACGGACGGTCGAGGAGCTTGGCCAGGCCGAAGTCGAGGATCTTCGCGTAGCCGTCGCGGGTCACCATCACGTTGTCGGGCTTGAGATCGCGGTGGACGATCCCGGCCTCGTGGGCCTTGGCCAAGCCGTCGGCGACCTGGGCCAGCCACTCCAGGATCTCGCGCAGCTCGACCGAGCGGTCCTGGATCTTCGCCGCGAGGGTGACCCCGTCGACGAGCTCCATGGTCATGTAGCGCAGGGCCTCGCCCGCGATCTCGACCGTCCCGATGTCGTAGATGTGAAGGATGTGCGGATGGCTCAGGGCCGAGGCCGAGCGCGCCTCCTGCTCGAACCGCGCGACCGCGTCGCGGTTGCCGGCCAGCCGCGGCGCGAGGATCTTGAGGGCGACGTCGCGGCCGAGGCGGGCGTCGCGCGCGCGGTACACCTCGCCCATGCCGCCCGCGCCGAGGAGCGCAGCGATCTCGTAGAAGCCGAGGCGGGTGCCGGCGGTGATGGCGGACAAGGGGTGCGTCTATGGTACGCCGCTCGTCGCCCCATGGATTGGCGTGCGCGCTCACTTTTATTCGTACGGCAAATCACCGCCCATCTCTGCGCCCATACATAAGAAATCAACCATGGCAATCGAAACCGCCACCCGGCAGGCGGAGCCATGAAGGAGTGACCCAATGAAACGAAGCAAGGTGATCGTCCTCAGCATCGCCTTCGCGCTCGTTGCGGCCGTCGTTCTGCCGGGTGCCGCGAGCGCGCAGGGGCTGGCGCTGTATAGCCAGAAGTGCGTGATGTGTCATGGTGCCGAAGGGGCGGGGGGCTTCGCCCACCGCAGCATCAAGAAAACCACCGCCAGCCGCATCGTCAAGGCCATCGGCATGCGCCCGGACATGGCCTTCCTGTCCTACCTCTCGAACGCCGAGATCAACAGCATCGCCGCGTATCTCGGCACGGTTCCGTCGGGCGAGCGGCTGCCCCAGCAGGGTGATCCCGTCGCCGGCCAGGCCACCTTCCGCGGCGCGTGCACCTACTGCCACACCATCGGCAACGGCAATCGGGTCGGTCCGGACCTGATCGGCATCGGCGCGGCCATGTCCGACACCTGGATCGCCGCCTGGACGGCCTATCCGAAGGAGATGGTCGCCGCCGGCGCGTACAGCCCGGCGAAGCTGGCCCTTTATCCATACGTGATGCCCGACCTCGGCCAGACCGAGCTGGAGGTCTGGAACACCACGTCGTTCATCGTCCAGCAACTGACGCCGATGGCGGAGACGCCGCCGGTGCCGTTGACGCCCGCACGGTTCGACGCGTCGAAGAACGTCTACTTCGACCGCTGCGCCGGCTGCCACGGCCTGTACCGCAACGGCGCCACCGGTCCGAACATCGGCCAGGCCCGGTCTCAGGCGATCGGCACCGACGGTCTGGGCGCGATCCTGCGCTTCGGCACGCCCAAGGGCATGCCGAACTTCGGGGTCAGCGGCCTGGTGACCGAGGCCCAGATCACGGACCTCGCGGCCTACCTGCAGCTTCCGCCGCCCGATCCTCCGCCGCTGCCGATGTCGGAGATCCAGGCCAGCTGGAACCTCATCGTTCCGGTGGCCTCGCGTCCGACCGCGCCGCAGACCACGCGCAACTGGCAGAACTTCACCGGCGTGATCCTGCGCGACGGCGGGCAGGTGGCCATCTTCGACGGCGACACCCATGAAGAGGTGGTCCGCCTCAACACCGGCTTCGCCGTGCACATCCTGCGATCCTCTTCCACCGGCCGTTACTTCTACGCCATCGGCCGCGACGGCCTGGTCTCGCTGATCGACCTCTGGACCCCGATCCCGACCACCGTGGCCACGGTCAAAGGCTGTCACGACGGCAGGAGCGTCGACGGCAGCAAGGCCCCGGGCTACGAGGACCTGCTGATCATGCAGGGCTGCTACTGGCCGCCGCAGTACGTGGTGTACGACGGGCTGACGCTCGAGCCGAAGGCGCGCGTGGACGTGCCGATGCAGAGCATCACCGGCGAGACCCTGCCCGAGAACCGGGTGGCGGCGATCGTGGCCTCACACAGCCAGCCCGTGTGGGTGATCGCCCTCAAGGAGTCGGGCTACGTCGGCATCATCGACTACTCGCTGCCCGGCTATCCGCTGGTCTCCCTGCTGGCGACCGAGAAGTTCCTGCACGACGGCGGCTTCGATCACACGGGCCGCTATTTCATGCTCGCCGCCAACGCCAGCAACAAGATGGTGGTCATCGACGTGGAGACCAAGAGCTTCGTGCGGAGCTTCTACACCGGACTGGTTCCGCATCCGGGCCGCGGTGTGAACTGGCTCGACCCGACCTACGGCTGGGTGAACGCGACCGCGCACATCAGCGAGCCGAAGCTGGCCGTGTACGGCGCCGACCCGGCGGCGAATCCGGGCATCGCCTGGAGCGTCGTCCGCAACATCGCCCTGCCGTCGAACGGATCGCTGTTCGTCAAGTCGCACCAGAATTCGCCCTGGGTCTTCGTGGACATGACCATGAGCGCCGACCCGGTGCTCCAGAAGCAGGTCTGCGTGATCTCCAAGGCCACCGGCGCGCTCGATCATTGTTTCAACGTGGCCACCAACGGCAAGGCCACGCACATGGAGTTCAACATGCAGGGCACCGAGGTCTGGGTCTCCGACTGGGCCTCGGACGGAGGGGTGATCATCCTGGACGGCGTCACGCTGGCCGAGAAGGCCCGGATCTACGGCCTGCCCACGCCCACGGGCAAGTTCAACGTCTTCAACACAGCACACGACATCTACTGAGGCCCGACGCCGGGACGGTCCTTCGGTAGAGCGACGAGGATGGGGCCTTCGGGTCCCATCCTCGGACATGCAAAGGAGGCAGATATGAAGAGTCGATGGATTGTGGCAATTGCGTTCATCCTCGCCCTGGGCTTCGCCGGCCACGCCCGAGCCCACTGCGACAGTGTCGATGGGCCGGTCGTGCTCGACGCCCGCGCCGCCCTGGAGAAAAAGGACGTCACGCCGGTCCTGAAGTGGGTCAAGCCGGAAGACGAGGCGCGCATCCGCGAGGCCTTCACCCGCACGCTGGCCGTTCGCGAGCTCGGGCCGGAGGCGAAGGAGCTCGCCGACCGCTGGTTCCTCGAGACCCTGGTGCGGATTCACCGCGCCGGAGAAGGGGCGCCCTACACCGGCCTCAAGCCGAGCGGCATGATCCCCCCGGGGATCGCCGAAGCCGACCGCGCGCTCGACTCCGGATCGATCGAGAAGCTGGCCAAGGCGATGGGAGAGCACACCGCGGAAGGCCTGCGCGAGCGCTTCGCCCGAGCGGCCAAGGCCAAGGCCCACGCGGCCGAGAGCACCCAGGCCGGCCGGGAGTACGTGGAGGCCTACGTCGCGTACATCCACTACGTGGAGGAGCTGGCGAACATCGTTCACGGGGGAGCGGGGCACTAGCGCCTCACCCCTGCCCTTCTCCCCGCGAAG
>JBIOTX010000022.1:0-8679 GCA_044866315.1 Thermoanaerobaculia bacterium
CTCAGTACTTCGCCGCGATCACCTGCGATCCCCGCACGATGTACAACCGATCGTACTCCGCGTGGGCGATCGGCTCTACATCCTTCCCGCTCACCGCCTTCACGATCGCCGGCACCGTGTTGCTGTGCCCCACGATCAACACGACGCCGTCCTTGATCTCCGGCAGCGCCCCGCGCGCGTCGTACTGCGTGAGCGGCACGTCGAGGGCCGCGGCCAGCGGCTTCGCCGTGTCTTTCGACCGCGCGTACTGGGTCACGTAAATCGCCGTCACTCCCGCGTCCTTCAGGACCTTCGCCAGCGCGTTCGCCCGCGCCGTCCCGGCCTCGCTCAGCCCCGGATCGTCCCCGCTCAACGCCTCGGCATGACGCACGACGATGATCGTCGGCGACTGCGCGGCGAGCGGAAGGGCAAATGCGAGCAGGAGGAGGGGGAGGAGAAGTCGGCGCATGGTCGGCATTGTCGCGCGGAACCGGCCCCGCGATCTCGGGTATCCTTTCGGCAAGTCCTTGTCGCCGCTCGTCACCGCCATCATCACCACCCGCGCGCGCCCGCAGTCCGCCCATGAGGCGCTGGCGTCCGTGTGCGCCGAAACGTACCGCGACGTGGAGTGCCTGGTAGTGGACGATGGCGGCACGTTCGCTCTGCCCGAGGCGAGCCCGGAGCGGACGATTCGCGTGCTTCGCAGCGGCAGGAGCGGCGTCGCCCGGGCGCGCAACGCCGGCCTCGCCGCGGCTCGATGCTGACGTGCGCACCGCACGTCAACTCCGTTCTCGTGCGCACGGCGGCCTTGCGTGCCGTCGGCGGCTTCGACGTCGAAGCGGCGCATTTCGACGACTGGTCGGCCTGGATCCGTCTGGCGGATCAGGGAGTCGGGATGTGCTGCGTCAGCGACGTCGTCGCCGAATGGCGGATTCACGACGCCGGGCTTTCCGGCGAGGTGATCCAGCTGCGGGCGATGAAGACCCGGCTGCTGGCGTTGTTCGACCGCTTGAAGGCGCAGCTCACCGAGGATGGCGTCCGGGCGATTGCCGCGGCACGGGGCGTAGTCGCGACGAGGGACGTGCTCACGTATGACGATTACGCCGAGGCGATGGAGGAAACCCGGCAGGCCCTGCATGCTGACGGCCGGTGCCTGGGTCCCCGCCTGGTGTCCCACGGAGCGGGATCCGCCGTCAGCTCCCTCCGCGCGCATACCAGGCCACGTTCTCGAACGGCTCGCCGAACACAAATGTCTCGCCGATCCGCGGGGTGATGACGCGGACGTTCTTCGCCCGGGCCGCCCGCAGCGTGCGCACGATCGGCTCTTCCCAGGCGTGATACGAGAGGTTGAACGTCGCCCAGTGCACGGGCAGCATGGTCTTGCCGCCGAGGTCCGCGTGCGCCTGCACGGCGGGCTCGGGGTTCATGTGAATGTCGGCCCAGGTCTCGCCGTAGGCGCCGACCTTCATCGCGGTCAGATCGGTGTCGCCGAGACGCTTGCGGATCTCGGCGAAGTGCGGGGCGTAGCCGGTGTCGCCGCTGAAATAGAAGGAATGCCGCGGCCCTCGCAGGGCCCACGACGACCAGAGCGTCGAGTTGTCCATCCGCTTCCGTCCCGAGTAGTGCCGCGCGGGCGTGCAGTGGATGCGCAGCCCGCGGAACGGAACCGAGTCCCACCAGTCCATCTCGTGGATCTGCGCCGCGGGCACACCCCATCGCTCCAGATGCGCGCCGACGCCGAGGGGCAGGAAGAAGTGCGTGCCTCGGGGTGCGAGGTGCTGCACCGTCTTCATGTCCAGATGGTCGTAGTGGTCGTGCGAGATCACCACGGCGTCGATGCCCGAGAGCTGCTCGAGCGGAAGCGGAGCCGGGTGCATGCGCCTCGGACCGATGGGGATCGGCGAGACGACATCGGACAGCACGGGGTCGGTCATGACGCGCACGCCGTCGATCTCGACGAGCACGCTGGCGTGGCCGAACCAGATCGCGCGCAAGCCAGGCCCGGGCGGCGTCCGCAACGCTGCGGCATCGAGAGCGACCACCGGGACCGCGAACTGCGGCTCGCGCACCTGTCCCTGCGAATAGAGTTTGTACGTCCTGACCGGAGACGAGTCCGTGTCCTGCGGCGGCGTGTTCTCGAACCGTCCCCCACGGTACTGCGGCGACGCCTGCATGCGCGCGAGCCGCTGCCCCTCGAACTTTCCGCCGAACGCCGGCATCCGGAAGGTGATCCACGTGGCGACGACGATCACCGCGGCGACCGCGGCGAGGATCACCAGGACCTTTTTCAGACGGCTCGTCTTCATGGACGGATCGTGCCACGGATTCGAGGCAGCGCAACCTGCTACCCTAGGCCCGATCGACGTGGCTTAGGGCGCGCGCGGACGCGCAACACCAGCTCCTCCTCAAGATGCCGGCGACTCGATTGCGGCCGAAAGCGTCGTGGTCTTCCGTGCCGGGAGGAACGCGGCGAAGTCTTCGCCTGAGACGTGCGGACGGCCCTGACGCGCTGCCCGAATGGCTGCCCGGAGAACGGCGTTGCGGATGTCGCGGCCGCTTATCCCCTCCACTGCCGCGAGCTCGTCGACGTTCACGTCGGGGGCGAGCGGGAGCTCGGGCGGCAGGTGCCTCCACCAGATCTTCCGGCGAGCGGGAAGATCGGGAAGGGTGAACTCCACGTACTGGATCCGCGTCTCGAACGCGGCGTCGTAATTCTCGACGAGATTCGTGGCGAAGACCGCGATGCCGTGGAACGTCTCGAGATTGAGAAGCAGCTGACTGCGCATCGAATTGATGGCCTGTTCCGAGCCCTGGCGGACGTTCGTGAGCCTCTTCGACAGCAGCGAGTCCGCCTCGTCGATGAACAGCAGCGCATCGTCCCGCTCCGCGGCGTGAAAGAGCGCGTCGACATTCTTCGGGCCGTCACCGTGGAACTTACTCTCGATCTGCGCATACGTCGCGGGCATGAACGGTTTGCCCAGGCGATCGGCGAGGCATTCCGCCGCCAGCGTTTTCCCGGTGCCGGGAGGTCCGAAGAAGTTCAGTGCGATGCCGGTATAGGGCTGGACCGCACGCAGGTTCCACTCGTCGAAAATCCTGTGGCGGAGCTCGATCGTCGCGACGGCGTCGAGCAGCGCCTCGATCGTGGCCGAGGAGACGACGAGGAAATCGAATCGATGATTCGGCGGTCGCGAGCGATACTGCCGTGCGCGCGCCGCAAGGGTTTCCTCGTCGAAGACATCGTCGTCGCCGCGTTTCGATGCGGGCGGAGCCGATGCTGGCAGGCGACCGGGCGCCGCGCCCGACTCCAGTACGACCCGAAGATCGCGCTCCCCCGAGGAGGCGATGAACTCCTGCAGGGCCGTCATCAGGCGCGACCGGCAGAGCGCGACCTCTCCGGGCGGCGCGCTGTCGGGAAGACCCTGGACCCGCACCTTCCAGTCCCGGCTCACTGGTACACCACGATCTTGTCCGACGCGTGCAACTTCGCCAGCGCCTCATCCAACTCGCCGCCATCAATGACGCGCGAGTGCAGGAACGTGTTCGCCTGTCTGTCGAAGTAACCCTGGGTCAACCGCACGCCCGACGCCGTCCGCTCCAGGATGGTCATGCGCAGTGCGTCCTCGCCCCCGAATCGCTCGTCGAACCGGGTGAACCACGAGCCGATGTCGTCCATCCTGATCGTGTCCCGACCGCGTCGGAGAACGAACGTGAGCACCGCGCCGAAAGCGATTGCCAATGCAAGGAGAAGTCGCATCGGCGGTCACTCACTGGTAAACGACGACTTTGTCGTTCTCGTGGTAATCCTGGAGATCCGAGTCCAGGTCTTCGGCCTCGATCGTTCGCGAGTCGACGAAAGAATCCGTCCGCTTGCTGTACAACCCCTGTACCACCCGATAGTTACCGCTGGCCAGGTGGTCGGCGACGGTGACGCGCAGAACGTCCGCGTCGCGCTCGGTGATCCGGTCTCGTGCCGTGAACCAATCCCAGACTTCCGCCAGGGTGAGCAGCGCCAGGATGATGGCGGTGGTGACGCCCATGCTGGAAATGGCCATGATGATGAACTCGATGATCATTCGTGCGTCCTCACTTGAGTATCAGTAGATCCTTGCTGCCGAAGAGCTCACTGAGCTCTGCATCGAGGCTCGCCGCCACGATCCTCCGGCCATAGACGACGCCCTCGTTGTCGCGGAGCGGCTCCCCCGAGGCGGAGGCGAAGGCCTGAACGATCAGAAAGCCTTTCGGGTGCGTTTGGCGCATGACCAGACACTGCGCGATGTCCAGATTCGGCGGAGCGTGGTCGACCGTGTAGCGGACGATGTCGGGATAGGTGAGCACTTCGACCGTCGTCGGCGAGAGCGGCAGTTTCGCCAGGACCTCGCGAATGAGATCGCGAACGTCTCTGACGGTGAGGATGTCGAGCAGGCGATCGATGGCCGGAGTTGCTTTCTTCATGCACGCCTAGAGACGGACGAAGTGAAAGGTTTCCCGCGGCTTGGTTCCCCGCGCGACCGCGTTGGCCACACTTCCCCCAAGAAATCCTGAGGGACTTTTCCCTCCGTTTGCGCGATCTGAGGTAGACCAAACCAACAGAGAGAGGTCCTTCAGATGAAACGATTGCTTCTGCTTCTCACCATTTTTGTCACCCTTCCCCTCTTTGCCGCGCGCTGGATGGTGCCGGCGGCGGCGAGCGCCGCCGGCGCGTCGAACACCCGCTGGAAAACGGATCTCCGCCTCGTGAATCCGGATGCGTCGCGGGCCGTCAGCGCCAGGATCTACTACCTCAGCGCCGGAAGCGACAACTCCTCCCTCGGCACGAGCGTCACCGTCGACGTGCCGGCCAACGGTCAGGTGGCGCTCGCCGACGTCGTGGCCTCGCGATTCGGCGTCACCGGCACGGGGGCGCTCCTGGTCGACGCGGCCTCGCCGCTGATCGTCACCAGCCGCACGTTCAACGACACCGGCTCGTCCACCTACGGCCAGTTCATCCCCGGCGTGGCCGTGGAGCAGGCCACGGGCGAGACGACACACATCGTCTATCTGCAGAAGAGCGGGGAGTACCGCACCAATCTCGGCTTCGCCGGAACGACCGGCAGCGCGGGCAACGTCACGGTCACGCTCTTCGACGCCAACAACGTCCGCCTCGGCAGCGGCACCTTCCCGATCGCCCCGTATGGGCAGGCCCAGGTCAACGATATCTTCGGCGCCGTCGGCGCCGGTCCGGCCTCCGCCGCGCGCGCGGAAGTGCAGGCCACGGTGCCGGTGGTGGCCTACGGCTCGGTCATCGACAACCGCACCGGCGACCCGATCGCGGTCATGTCCCAGAAGCGCAGTGAAGCGGCGCGCGAGCTGACCATCCCGGCCGTCGCCCACGCCGACGGCGCCAACGCCTCGGTCTGGCGCTCCGACGTCCGCCTCTTCAACGCGGCGCAGAATGCGGCGAGCGTCACCCTCACCTACTACCCGAACAGCGGCGGGTCCATCGACCGCGTGATCAGCATCGGCGGGAGGCAGACCGCCGTGCTGGAGGACCTCGTCGCCACGACCTTCAACCAGTCGGCCGGCGTCGGCGCGTTGCGCATCTCCTCGACCACGGATCTGCTCGCGGCCTCGCGGACGTACAACGCCCTTCCGACCGGCACGTTCGGCCAGGACGTCCGGGCCGTGGCGCCGGCGGAGGCGGTCCAGGCGAACCAGGTCGCGCGTCTCTCCGGCGTCACCAACGACGGCTATCGCACCAATCTCGGCCTGTTCAACCTCGGCAGCTCGCCGCTCGACCTCAGCCTCGAGCTGCGCGGCGCCGCCGGCAACTCGCTGGCCACGAAGGCGCAGCACCTCGAAGGCAACCAGATGGTGCAGCTGAGCGACATCTTCGGGCAGATGGGCGTGACCGCGCCCACCACCGGCTCGCTCTCGATCACCACCAGCTCCGGCACCGGCCCGTACGCCGCCTACGCGTCGATCGTCGACAACCGCTCGGGCGATCCCGTGTACGTCCCGCACAGCGTCGTCGCCGCCGCGGCGCAGACGGGCGACTGCGTGGTCGTGCCGTTCGTCAGCGCCGGCCGGGTGACGAACTACCGCTCGAACAGCGGCGGCACGATCTCGACCTGGGTCAACACCGTCAACTCCGACACGCCCGGCAAGTACACCTCGAAGGACGTCTTCAACACGCCCGGCGCCCCGACGGTCAACATCGACAACGTCTTCGACTTCACCGTGGCGAACGATCTGCGCTCCGTGACCCACGCGGTATCGGACTCCAAGACCAGCGCGGGCGGCTTCCCCATCAACGTCAAGACGGACATGACCTTCGCCCCGGCCATGCCGACGGCGCCGCTGCCGGGCACGCCGTGGTGCGTCGGACGGACCTGGGACGTTCCGGCCGTCGCCACGACCGTCGTCGTCACCGGCAGCTTTCCGGTCCCGTCCAAGGTCATCAATCGCGCCGCCACCACGGGCCAGATCCTGGCCATCGAAACGCTCAACACCCTGGCCGGTCCGATGCAGGCGGTGAAGATCCGCACCGTGCAGGCCTCGAGCGACCAGGAGGTCAAGTACGCGCTGATGTGGTACTCGACGCAGTTCGGGATCTTCCTGCGCCAGGAGAACTACTCGCCCAGCGACGCGCTGGTTTCGACGATGGAGATCACGCCGTAATTTGTGTCATCCCGAGCGAAGCGAGGGACCTGGGTGGGCGGGGCGCGAGGAACGAGCCTCGTGCCGCCCACCCGCCCAGGTCCCTCGCTCACGCTCGGGATGACACCCGCCGCTCCACCTTCACCGCGCGACCGCGTTGCGGATGGCCTCCACCGCCGTCGACGTCGGCGTGCCCGGGAGGAAGATCTCCCGGATGCCGATGGCCTTCATCTTCGGGATGTCCTGCTCGGGGATGATTCCGCCGGCGAAGACCACGATCTCCTCGGCGCCCTCCTCCTTGAGCATGCGCATGATCTCGGGGAAGAGGACGTTGTGCGCGCCGGAGAGGATGGACAGGCCGATGGCGTCGACGTCCTCCTGGATGGCCGCGGCCACGATCTGCTCGGGGGTCTGGCGCAGGCCGGTGTAGATCACTTCCATGCCCGCGTCGCGCAGGGCGCGGGCGATCACCTTCGCGCCCCGGTCGTGGCCGTCGAGGCCCGGCTTGGCAATCAGCACGCGGATCTTGCGTTCGGTCATTGGCTCTCCTGGGGCGCGCCGTCGCGGAAGACGGAGAAGATCACGATGTCGTGATAGCTCCCCTCGCGGTAGAAGTCCCGGCGCAGCCGCCCCTCGGTGACGAAGCCGTGCGTCTCCAGCACGTGCTTGGCCCGCTCGTTGTAGTCGAAGACGTTGATGCGCAGCTTGACGAGGTTCATCTCCTCGAAGGCAAAGCGCATCAGGGTGCCGATGGCGTCGCCGCCGAAGCCGCGGTTCCAGGCGCTCGGCTCGCCGATGAACAGACCGAACCAGCCCGTGCGGGAGACCCAGTCGATCTCGTGGATCGAGGCGTTGCCGACGTGGCTGCGGTCGTCCTTCCGCTCGATGGCGAAGTGGCGCTCGCTGGCGCTGGGATGCATGGCCCGCTCGAGCCACTCCATCTCGTTCTGGAAGGCGATCGGATAGCGCGACTTGAGCGTGCGCACGATGTTCGGATCGTTCATCCAGCGATAGCAGCGCTCGGCGTCCTCACGCTCGAACGCGCGCAGGATCACGTGCTCGCCGGCGATCATGAACCGCCGGCGCTGTCCTCCGGCGGGCTCGGGCGCGAACGCGCGCTCGGTGCGGTCACCCATGTCGGGCGCGGATTATAGCGGCGGGTCTGCCGGCGGCTGCGCCGGCAGCGGCGGATTCCGCGCCGCCGCGAGCTCGCGCATGATCGCCCCCACGTCCGCGCCGAGGACCTCGGCCAGTTCGAGCACCGTCGAGAGGCTGGGGACGTTCCCGCCCTCCTCGACGACCCCGATGTACGCCGGATGCATCCCGGCGCGCGTGGCCAGCTTCTGCTTCGTCCACCCCCGGTGCTCCCGGATCTGCCGGATGATCTGGCCGAAGCGGACGGCGTCTGCGTTCAAAGTTCGCGTTCTTGGCATCCTGAGTCGATTCTAATTCATCCATGGATGAAATCGATCCGTCTCGGATCACGTGAATTTCATCCATGGATGACTTTTATGCCCTCTTGGATGGCTTTTATCCCATCTCGGATGGCTTTTATCCCATCGAAACCGACTTAAAAGTCACCATGGATGACTTTTAAGTCGGAAAAGATGGCATCAATATCATCCATGGATGAAATTCACGTGATCCCGGATGGGATCGATGTCATCCATGGTAGCTTTCGCCCCATGAACAACGACATCTTTCTCATCGGCGGCGACCTCCCCGTCCACCGGCTCGGCTTCGGCGCCATGCGCATCACCGGCAAAGGCGTCTGGGGCCCGCCGAAAGACCACGACGAGGCGATTCGCGTGCTCCGGCGGGCCATCGAGCTCGGGGTGGACCTGATCGACACCGCCGAGTCGTACGGCCCCGCCGTCAGCGAGGAGCTGATCGCCGAGGCGCTGTATCCGTATCCGAAAGGGCTCGTGATCGCCACCAAGGGCGGCTTCGACCGGCCCGGGCCCGGAGACTGGATCGTGAACTGCCACCCCGAGCGGCTGCGCGAGGAGCTGGACGGCAGCCTGCGCCGCCTGCGCCTGGAGCGCATCGACCTCTATCAAC
>JBIOTX010000023.1:0-10522 GCA_044866315.1 Thermoanaerobaculia bacterium
CCACCGCTTTGTGATCCGGATAAGAAAGCGGTGGCTGGCGCCACCGCACTCCGAAAGGGGTAGGGATTCACCCTCCCCCGTCACTCCCAAGGCATGCTCATCCCGAGAACGCTGGTCGTGTGCTCTCTCGTCCTCGTGATCGCCGCATGCCGCCGGGAGATCCCGACCGAGTCGGCCACGCCCGCACCGCAGGCCACGGCCACGACGGCGACGACCGCCACCACCGCCCCGGAGCCGCCCCTGCCGGCCTGCTATCCCCAGTTCGCGCCCGGCGGGCCGTCGGCGATCAACCCCGTCTCCATCACCGGCAACGTCCCCACCACCGTTCCCCTCCCCACCCAGGTCAACTCGCCGACCCAGATCCGGCCGTACTTCGACTGGTTCTCCTGGGAGGAGTTCATCGCCCTGAACTGGCCGGCGTCGTCGCAGGGGCGCGGCAACCCGCAGTCGCCGAACGATCCGAACGTCCTGAGGAACGCGCCCGCCGGCACGACCACGGTGTGGAGCACCTTCAAGGCGAACTGGGAGCTCTTCGATCAGGACCAGGCCCGGCCGACGCCGTTCGACTCATACGTCGTCCCCGTCCCGCCGCAGTGCGGCACCGGCACCGTTTCCGGCGCCGGGCAGAAGAAGACCCTGGTCATGACCTCGAAGGGCAACTCCGTGCTCAACGACGGCGTGCAGGCGTTCTCCTTCCCGCTCGTCGACAGCACGAAGGAGTACGTGATGTACGAGGTCCGCTACGGCCGGTACGCGTACGACTTCATGCGCGGCAAGGACAACGACCCCTCGTCGTGGCTGTACCTGGCCAAGAACGTCCCCGCCGCGCAGCTGACCATGCCCTTCGGCTCGTTCATGATCAAGGCCGCCTGGCGGGACATGGCCGGCGTGTCGCGCGACCAGTGGGCCCGCTACTACGTGGTCGAGGCCCAGGTGTTCGATCCGACGACGCAAACGTGCACGGACACGAATGTCGGCCTGGTCGGCCTGCACATCGCCCAGAAGCTCGAGCAGTTCCCGGAGTGGGTGTGGTCGACGTTCGAGCACGTCGACGTCCTGGCCGCGAACCCGCAGAACACCCTGCTCCAGCCCTGCCCGGCCGCCGATCCGGAGTGCGCGCAGAACGGCTTCAAGAACCGGCCGAAGTCGACCAACCTCGATCCCGACCAGGACGCCCGCGTGCCGGTGCAGGCGGTGCGTCTCAATCCCATCCCCACCACCCCGTCTGGCGCATCGACCGTCGACGTCAACGCGACCTTCCAGGCCGCCCTCGCCGGCACGCCGTGGGCGAACTATCAGCTGATCATCACCCAATGGCCGACCGCCGCGAACGACCTGTCCAAGTACAAGGCCCTCGACGCCGGCGGCAGCTATCCGTGCACCTGCGGCCTGCCCTTCCCGGTCACCGGCGCGGTGAACCTGACCATGGAGACCTACTTCCAGCCCGCGAATTCCGCCCCGGGATCGGGCAACAGCTGCATGGCCTGCCACTTCGGCGCGTCGTACACCGACTTCAGCTGGGGCCTGAAGCGCCGCCCGCACGCGTGAGAAAGGAGCCGTAGAGATGCCGACGACCACGAACTGGTGGATGTTCCACGGAGACCCCGCCCACAGCGGCGAGGTCACCGACAGCCAGATCAACAGCACGACCGTCGGGAAGCTGACGAACCTGTTCTCGCTGTCTGTGCCGGGCTCGATCCTCTCCACACCCGCCGTCGTCGACGGCTACGTCTACGTCGGCCTGGCCAATCCCGCCGCGTCGCAGACGGTGCCGAGCGGGATCGGCGGGGTGATGCTGAAGGTCAACCTCAATACGGGAGCGATCGAGGCGACCTTCAGCTGGACGATCGACATCAACGAGCGCGACTCCCACGGCTTCACCGGGATGGGATGCACGCCGGCGGTCGTGGACGGGAAGGTCTACTTCATCGCCTTCAACGGCGTGCTCTATTGCCTGAACGCGTCGGACATGTCGCTGGCCTGGAGCACGAACCTCCGCTGGGCCGATCTGCCCCAGAACCAGCCGGTGAACAACGTCGCCAACTACGGGCAGGAGCCGCCCACGCCCCAGGCCTCGGGATGGTCGTCGCCGTGCGTCGCCAACGGGCGGGTGTGGGTGGGCATCGGCGAGGGAGAGAACGACGGGTTGTACTCCTTCGTCTACTGCCTCGACGCGACCACGGGCAAGGTGATCTGGATCTTCTGCACGAACCAGTTCGTCGGCGGAACGAATAACCAGCCGAACGTCCTGCCGGCGGCGATGGTGGTCGGCCCCTTGAATCCGCCGTTCACGTCGACGCCCACGCAGCCGATCACCCTCGGCTGCTCGGTCTGGTCCTCCCCGGCCTACGATCCCGAGCTGGACATCCTCTATTGCACCACCGGCAATCCCGTCCCGGATGCCGAGCTCCCGAGCGCCGGCTACTCGGTCGGCCTGCTCGCTCTCAAGGCCTCGACCGGCGATTTCGTCGGCTTCGCCCAGTTCCCGCAGAAGTCGAGCTACCGCCCCTCGGACATCGACGTGGACGTCGGCGGTGCGGCCACGCTGTACTCGATCAACGGCCGCAAGGTGGTCGGCCTCGGCTGCAAGAACGGCAGCTACATGATCTGCGACGCCAAGTCGCTGGAGATCATCACCTGGCGGCAGATGCTGCCCTACCGCAGCGATGGCTCGCAGATCCCCACCGTCGATCCGCACGGCCCCGACACCTCGTCCGATCCCACGCCGTTCATGACCAACGAGCAGTCGAACGTCATCCAGGCCGAGAACTTCCACGGTACCTACAGCACGGCCGCGCTCTGCACGCCGCAGCAGAAGCTCTTCATCGGCCTGGGCGGCAACAACTATCACTTCATCGCCTCGGGGATCGACTCGCAGTCCACGCCGTTCATGCGGGCCATGAAGTGGGACACGCTGGAGGACGCGTGGCCGATGGCCGGCGATCCGATGAAGTACACCAAGGCCGCCGCGGCGATGTACATGAACGCCGGGGAGAGCGGCATCAGCGTGCCGGCGGTGGTCAACGACGTGGTGTTCATGGCCACGACCCAGGTGGCGCTGTACGCCTTCAGCGCCACCGACGGCACCCTGCTCTGGAGCGACATGGTCAACTTCGGCGGCCAGACCGGCGGGTTCATGGGCGGCTACGGCTACTGCATGGGTCCGGCGATCTGGGGCAACTACGTCGTCGCCGGCGCGCTCGTCGCGGGCAGGACCGGCGGCGGAGTGCTGAACATCTACAAGCTGGGCTCGTAGCGAAATGGCGCAGCTGCTTCTCCTCGGCGTCCTGGCCGGGCTCGACAACCTGCAGGTCGCGGCGGCCCTGAGCGTGGCCCCGCTGGCGCGGCCGCGGCGGATGCTCATGCTGGTCGCCTTCGCCGCGTGCGAGATCGGCTCGCCGCTCGTGGGCGTCTTCCTCGCCCATGCGATCCGGATCGACAGCATCGGCCCGCTGGTGGTCGTCGCCTGCGGCCTGGCCATCCTCTGGAAGCCGCCGCTCGTCTACACCCGCTGGACGCTGATCGGCCTGCCCCTGTCCCTCTCCCTCGACAACCTGCTGATCGGCGTCAGCGCCGCCGCCCTCCCCCACCCGCCCGCCCTCGCGGCGCTGGTCATCGGCGCCACCAGCGCGGCCCTCTGCGTGACCGGCATCGTCGCCGGCGCGCGGATCTCGCGCCTGATCCCCGAGCGCGCGGAGCTGGTCAGCGGCTGCGCGCTCATCGCCATCGCCGCCTCGATGTGGATCCGAAGCTAGCCGCCGGAGGAAAGAATGCCGACGTCATTCGCCAACGACATCGCCCCGATCTTCCGCCCCTTCCGCGCCAACATGCTCTGGCGCTTCGACCTGACCGACTACGACCAGGTCAAAGCCAACGCCTCGATCATCCAGGTCTTCATCACCGCCGATCCCGACGGGCGCATGCCGCCGGCGAACTACGGGCCGCCCCTGTCGGCGCAGCAGATCGCGATGTTTCAGCAGTGGATCCGCGACGGCTACCCGCCGTAGTTTGCTCGGCCGGAATCTCAGGTCTAGACTTGGTCCGTTGTGAAGTCGTGTTTTGCGGTCCTCGTCATTCTCGCTGCCGCACAGGACGTCGTCACGCCGCAGCGCGCCCCGATCGAAGTCGTCGAGTACGGCGAGTACCAGCCCGGCCCGGAAATCGGCAAGCAGCGAGCCGACACCGCGCTCGGCTACGTCGACGTCGTCGAGGGCACCCACGATCCGGTGCTGATTGCCCGGACCGATGTCGTCCACGCCGGGATCGGCACGTGGTTCGGCATCAAGATCCTCGTCCCGGGCGAGCCCGGTGACGACGACACGGTGTCGCTGCGCATCCGCGTCCTCCATCCTCCGTTCCGCAGCCCGGGAAGCGGAGAGCTCAGTGAGCGCGAGGAGTGGGAGGCCGAGGTCGATATCGGCATCCCGCGCTTCAACGGCTGGTCCTTCGACGAGCCCTGGGAGCTCGCGCCCGGCCGATGGACGATCCAGGTCCTCGACGGCGACGAGGTGGTGGCCGAGCAGGCCTTCGAGGTCGTCGTGCGGGCCTCCGCCGCCCCGGGACGAGGGCGTTCCCCCTCCCTCGACCGGCTCCCGAAGGAGCTGTGGGAGCGCGCCGCGGTCATCCTCACCGGGACCTACACGGAGGGCCGCACCCCGTGCATCTGGGTGAACGAGGACGAGCGGAGGTGGTACCTGACGCGAGGGTTCACGATCACCGGCACGCACCGCGGCAAGATCCGCAGCCCGTACGTCGAGGTCGATTTGAGCACGCCCGCGGAGAGGCCCTACGTGTGTGAGCAGTGCATGGTGCCGGGACGACATTACCTGCTGCTGCTGCGGCCGAGCCCCCACTCGATGCAGTTCCTCGACACCGACCGCGAGGCTCTCCGCTGGCCCAACCGGCTCGGAAGCGAGGAGGTCCTGGCGATCGTCGAGGTCCCCGCGGACTACCGATTGCCGCCCGAGAAGCGCTAAACCGGCTGGAGCGCCCCTTCCTCCAGCCACCGCGCCACCAGCCGCCGCACCCGGTACGGATCCGCCGCCACCTGCGATTCCCATTCGGCGAGCGGCCCCCCGGCGGACGCCTTCACCCACACGTCGCGCACGATCGCGGGATCGGTCTCCTCGGGGTCGGGGCTGGGCTTGGTCGCCGTCGCCTTCAGCTTGAGGTCGTCCGGCACGAGGATGGAGGTCTGATTCAGCTCGTCGTGGCGGCGGATGCCTTCGAAGAGCAGGCCCATGACGTCGAGCGGCTCGTGCTTGACCTTCACGTTCGCCGCCTGCTGGGGGACGAAGGCGAACGTGCCGACGACCGGGCGCTCGAGGAGCTGGTAGAGCGCGTCGACGCCGCGGAGGTGGCTGGCCTGGGCGTCGACGAACCGGCCGCTCAGGAACAAGAGCTTCCCCGCCGTGCCGCCGGTCTTCGTGCCGGTGAGGGTGACGATCCCCGTCGCCTGCTGCTCGGCCAGCGACTGCATCAGCGACGGCAGTCCGAAGAACTGCAGGTCGCCGGTGAGCGTTGCTCCCTGCGCCGCCGCCGTGACCGGCTTCCCGCCCGCCGCGAGCGACTCCAGCGCCGCCGTGGCCGCGCGGCCGACGTCGTGGTCCGGGTACTTCTCCGCGATCTCGGCGAAGAGCTGCTCCACCACCTCCGAGCGCGTGCTGGACAGAGACTCGATGAGCTTGAGCGGTGGCGGCTGCAGCTGCGGGAGGGTGCGCCCGAACACCTTCTTCGGCAGGTCCTCGCGGATCGCGTTCACGATGATGTTCACCGTCTCCTCGTCGAAGGAGAGGTCGTGCGCGGAGAGCACGGCCAGGCGCGCGCGGGTGTCGCCGAGGAGCGGGTTCGGCTTCATGCCGTGCCGGGCGATGGTCAGCAGCGCCGCGGGCGTGGCGATGCGCACCAGCGCGGTGATGATCCGGTCGAGCAGCTTGTGCATCTCGTCGAACGGATAGGTCGTGTCCTTGCGCATGAGCATGACCTCGAACTCGGCCAGGCGCATGGTCAACAACTTGACCGAGGCGTCGTTCTTGATGTGCCCGAGGGGGATTACCGCCTCCTTGATCACATAGATCGACTGCCCGCGCGCCGAGGAGCGCGTGAGCAGCTCCATCTCCTTGTCCAGCCCGTCGTCGGAGTCGCGGGGGATGCGATGCAGGAGATAGATGAGGTTGCGGAGGTAATACGTGTCGACGTCCTCCGGCGGGCGATTCAGCTCGTTCTCCAGCTCCGGCAGCGCCGCCAGCCGCCCACCCTGTCCGTACGCCTCGAGCAGGCCGAGGAGCGCGCGGCGGCGCTCCGGGCGCTGCTCGCCGCGGAGCTGGCCCAGCAGGCTCTCCTTGGTCAGGGTCGGGAAGAAGCTCAGGGCCTTGCGCAGCTGGAAGTGCTTGGTCTTGTTCTCGGCGTACTTGCGCAGCCGCTCGGCGCTGATGGAGTCCGCGGCGGCGGCGCGCACGCGCTCGACGGCGTTCGGGTCGAGCTTCTTCTCCGCCGGGATGACGTTCGCCAGCTCGAGCATCGACACCGCCGCGGCCAAGGCGCCGTTGTTGAACTGCTCGACCGCCTCCATCATCAGGTCGCGGAAGCGCTGCGCGCTCTCCAGCGCGGTCGGGGTGAGGGAGATGATCCGGTGCATCGCCTCGATCGAGGCGGGGGGCTTGGCCAGATCGATCTCCCAGCCCGGGACGCCCGCGGCCAGGAGGCGGAAGAGCTTCCCGCGATCGGTCTCGCCGCCGGTGTACGGCCGCAGCTTGTCGATGTACGCGTCGAGCTCCGCCTCGGAGGTGGCGCTCTGGGCGGCCATGGCCACGAGCTGGGAGGTGGACTGCTCGGGCATCGGCGGCGGCGCGGCGTTCGCCACCGCGGCGGCACCGCCGGGGATGTAGCGCGCCAGCCGCTCGACCACCATCGACAGCCGCTTCGCGCTGCGGACGACGTCCTGGTTCATGGACGGAGCGGCCGGGGCCGGCTGCGCCGCGGGCTTGCCGAGCTTCGCCACCCCGCCGCCGCCGTCGTGCGCCGCGACCGAGCCGATGTCGATCGAGTTCTTCATCGCCTCCAGGCTCGAGCGCAGCAGCTCGCGCTCCTCGGCCGGACAGACCTGCATCACCAGCGGGACCACGCCGTTGATGTACGTGTCCATGGCCGGCCGCTCGACGAGCTTGAGCATGCCCATCAGGTACACCTTGCGGACGGCGTGGAAGAGGAAGTCGCTCAGCGCCGCCGCGTGATGGCGGCTCTGCTCGATGGCCCAGGAATGCACCTGGCGCATGAGCAGCTCAGGCGGCTGCGCCATCAGCGTCTCGATGGCATCGGACGCCGTGAGCGGCGGGATCTGGTCCAGCAGATAGCGCTGGAGATCGAAGAGGGCCGCCTGTAACTCCCCGGGCAGCTCTTGTTGCACGGAGGGGATTGTACGAGGAGCGCCGTCAACGTGCCGGAGCGCCTACCGCCCCACCGCCCCCGACCGCCCGTCCACCCGCCACCGCCCCAGGCGCGTCCGGGCGCAGGAGTCGATGGCCGTGAGCACGTACGCGCCGTCGCGGTAGCCCTCGCTCTTGACGGCGATGCACTGGCCCGCAATCCCTTGCGCATTCGTCAGATGGCGGCGGAGGGCGCGGATGGCCTCGGGCTCGCTGATCTTCGCCCCCGCAGCGCGCCGCGCGCCGCCGGGGCGGTCCTGGACCACGCGCACGGGCGCGGTGTCGGTGGGCTTGGGCGGGGGCGGGTCGGGGTCATAGCGCTGCACGATGTCCGGGCGGTGCAGATAGATCCAGCTCGCCGCGGCGCCGGCGGCCGCGAGGACGAGCAGGGTGATCAGCAGGAAGAGGTTCTGCGGCTTCTTCCGCGGCAGCTTGCCGTCGAACACGTCGCCGGCGAAGACGCCGCAGGCGGGACACGAGGTCGCCTCCTCCGGCAGCTCCACGCGGCAGTTCGAGCAGTAGCGCGGCTCGGCCATGGATATCATTGAACCATGCGTTACGTCCGGTTGGCCCTCGCGCTGTTCATCGCGTTCCCGCTCGCCGCGGCGGAGCTGGGAACGATCCGCTTCCCCACCTCGAGCACCAATCCGCACGCGCAGGCCGAGTTCGAGCGCGGGGTCGCGGCTCTGCACAGCTTCTGGTACGAGGAGGCCGCGGACGCCTTCCGCCGGGCCGAGGAGCTCGACCCGTCCTTCGCCATGGCCTACTGGGGCGAGGCCATGACCCACAACCATCCGATCTGGCAGGAGCAGGACCGCGACGCGGCCCTGGCCGCGCTGAAGAAGTTCAGCGGCAAAGCCATGCCGCGCGAGCAGGAGTGGCTGGAGACGCTGGACGTGCTCTACGGCGAGGGCGAGAAGCGGGCCCGCGACCGCGCGTATGCCGAGGCCCTCGGCAGGATGGCGGCGAAATACCCGGACGACACGGAGGTGCAGGCCTTCCACGCCCTGGCCCTCCTCGGCACGATGCGCCGCGACGCCGACGACGCCCGCCGGCAGGTGCGCGCCGCGGCCATCCTCGAGCCGCTGCTCGACGCCCATCCCGACCACCCTGGCGTGCTGCACTACATGATCCACGCGTACGACGACCCGCTGCACGCGCCCCTCGGCCTGCGCGCCGCGCGCCGCTACGCGCGGGTCGCCCCCGCCGCCCATCACGCCCTGCACATGCCCTCGCACATCTTCCTGCAGCTGGGGATGTGGGACGAGGCCGCGGCGTCGAACGAGCAGTCGTACGCGGCGTCGAAGGCCTGGGTGGAGCGGGCCAAGCTGCCGTCCTCGAAGCGCGACCTGCACAGCCTGACTTGGCTGCACTACATCTATCTGCAGCAGGGTCGGCGCGAGGACGCGAAGCGCCTGCATGCCGAGGTGGCGCACGACCTGATGGCGGAGCGCGAGCGCTCCACATACGCGCGCCTCCTCGCCACGTGGGCCGTCGAGACCGGAGAAGCCATCGACGCGATCCAGAACATCTCCGGCGAAGAAGACGAGAAGCACTGCGCGAACACTTACGTCGACAGCTCCGAGGCGTCGCACTTCACGGCGGGGCTGGTGGCGATCCGCCACGGCCGCCGGGCGACCTCGGCCATCGCCGCGCTCACGGCCGTGCGCCACAAGAGCAAGCGCGAGATCGAGCAGCGCACCCTGGAGGTCATGGAGCTGACGCTGCAGGCGCTCGATGCGCAGAAACAGGGCAAGATGACAGCCGCCCTCGCGTCCGCGAAGCGCGCCGTCGAGATCGAAGAGACCCTTGGCGCCCCCTCAGGGCCGCCGGAGACGCTCAAGCCGGCGCACGAGCTGTACGGCGAGCTGCTCCTCGCGGCAGGCAAGCGCGACGAGGCCGCGGAGCAGTTCCGGCTCTCGCTGCTGCGGACGCCGAACCGGCGGCTGTCGAAGGAGGGACTCGAGCGCGCACGGCGCCCTCGCGTTGCATCACAGCCATGATCCGCACTGTCATCGCCGCCACCGGCAGCCACATCCCCGCCGTGCGGGTGCCGAACGAGCACTTCCTCGGCTACGACTTCCGCGGCTCGGATCAGCAGCCGCTCGGCAAGACCAACGAGGAGATCCTCCGCCAGTTCGAGAACATCACCGGCATCCGGGAGCGAAGGTGGGCGGAGGAGTCCCAGGTCACGACCGACCTGGCCTTCGATGCCGCGCAGAAGGCCCTCACGTCCTCGGGCATCGACCCGGAGACGCTGGACGGGATCATCGTCGCCCACAACTTCGGCGACGTCCGGCCGGGCAATCCGCGCTCCGATCTCGTGCCGGCGCTGGCGGCGCGGGTGAAGTCGCGCCTCGGCATCCACAATCCCTACTCCGCCGCGTTCGACCTCGTTTTCGGCTGTCCGGGATGGCTGCAGGGCGTGCTCGTGGCCGACTCGATGATCCGCGCCGGCGACGCGCGGCGGATCATGATCATCGGCGCGGACACGCTCTCGCGCATCTCCGACCCGCACGACCGCGACAGCCTGATCTACGCCGACGGCGCGGGCGCGGTGATCGTCGAGGGGCGCGACGGCGACGGCGGAATCCTCTCCCGCGCCGTCCGCTCCGACACGCTCGAGCACTCGGACATGCTCTACATGGGCAACTCCTACAACCCCGAGACGTTCCTGGAGGCGCTCTTCCTGAAGATGGAAGGGCGCAAGCTGTACAGGTACGCCCTGAACACCGTGGCCGGGGCGATGAAGGAAGCGGTCGAGCGCGCCGGCGTCGACGCGCGCGCGATCCGGAAGATCCTCATCCACCAGGCCAACGGGAAGATGGACGAGGCCATCCTGGCCGCGTTCTACGAGCTCCATGGGATCGCCGACGTCCCGGCCGACGTCATGCCGATGACCATCTCCTGGCTCGGCAACAGCTCCGTGGCCACGGTGCCGACGCTGCTCGATCTGATCCTCAAGGGCGAGATGCCGGAGCACGCCATTCATGAGGGGGACGTGGTGGTCTTCGCCTCCGTCGGCGCGGGGATGCACATCAATGCGGCCGTGTATCGCTTCTAGGAGTGCGGCGGCGCAGCCACCGCTTTGGATGCGC
>JBIOTX010000024.1:0-7142 GCA_044866315.1 Thermoanaerobaculia bacterium
GCTCCGCCACCGCACTCCGAGATACCATCCATCACGGTCCCATGCAGAAACCCCAGGTCCTCTTCCTCCTCAAATTCTTCGCCGTCCTGGTCGGCGCGTATCTGCTGATCGCCTGGAATCCGGTGAACGACCGGGTGATCGTGCCGTTCACGGCCGGGATTGCCGAGGCGTCGGGAGGGCTGCTGGACGCGTTCGGGGAGAACGTCGAGGTGGCCGGGACGGTGATCCGCTCGCCGCGCTTCGCGGTCAACATCAACAACGGCTGCAACGGGGTGGAGGCGATGCTGATCCTGCTGGCCTCGATCCTGGCCTTCCCGGCCTCGATCAAGGCCCGGATCACCGGCCTGCTCCTCGGCGCGCTGGCGATCCAGGTGCTGAACGCGGTCCGGATCATCACCCTCTATCTGCTGGGCGCCTATCAGCCGCGGCTCTTCGACGTCTTCCACACCGCGGTCTGGCAGATCGTGATCATCCTCGCGGCCATTGGATTCTTCCTGGTCTGGAGTGCGCGCGTTGCCCCGAGTCGTGTGGCGAGTCGGGCTTAGGGCGCTCGCCGGCTTCCTGGCCGGGCTGGCGTTGTGGATGGCGCTCACGCCGCTCTACAACCGCGCCATCGCCGCGGTCGCGGAGAAAATCATCCGGGCCTTCGAGCGTCCGGCGGTGACCCAGCTGAGGCCCGCCGACAAGGGCTACGTCACCATCGACCGCTCGGACTTCGATCCGAAGTCGAAGCGCCCCGGCATTCCGCTGCACGACCTCACCTTCAACGTCGTCCTCCTGACCGCGCTCTTCGCCCTCAGCAAGCGCCCGTTCTCCGACCGCAACGTGGGCGGGTTCTTCGTGGCCATGGTCATCCTCGCGCTCACGCACGTCCTCGGCGCGGTGGCCGAGGTGATGTCGGTCTACGTCGGCAAGCTCGGGCCGTGGAGCCGCCTGAACTACGGTCCGTTCGCCCAGAACTTCTGGGGCGTGGCCAGCCACTTCTACCGGCTCGTGCTCATGTACGCGATCGCCTTCGCGCTCTGGTGGATCTTCCGCGATCCCGGCGCCGAGGCCCCGCTTGCGCGCGCCGCGCGGCGGAGGTAAAAGGAGCCCAATCTTCGGAGGATTTTCGGGATGAGGCTGGTCACCCGCGGTGACCTCGATGGACTGACGAGCGCCGTGATCATCACGATGAAGGAGTCCATCGAGGACATCTTTCTCGTCCATCCGCAGGAGATCACGGACAAGGTCCTCGAGATCGGCCCGAACGACATCCTGACCAACCTGCCCTACGACCCGCGCTGCGGGATGTGGTTCGACCACCATCTGCTCACCGACAGCAACGAGAAGCCGCCGCCGCAGTTCAAGGGCCGCTACCGCACGGCCCCCTCGGCCGCCCGGCTGGTGTACGAGTACTACCTCGAGCAGTACCCGGACGATCCCGAGCTGCTGCGCCTGGAGCGCCTGGTCGACGAGACCGACCGCCTGGACGCCGCGCAGCTGACCCCCGAGGACGTGGAGGACCCGCGCGAGTACATCCTCCTCGGCTACACCATCGACAGCCGCACCGGACTGGGCTCGTTCGACGAATACTTCCGCACGCTGGTGGAGTGGCTGAAGACCATGTCCATCGAGGAGGTGCTCCGGCAGCCGGTGGTGCGCGAGCGCGTGGAGCGCATCCGCGCCGAGTCGGCGGAGTTCAAGCGCCTGCTCTCGCGGAACAGCTTCCAGATCAACAACGTCGTCGTGACCGACCTGCGCGAGATCACCCAGCTCCCCGTCGGCAACCGCTTCCTGGTCTACTCGCTCTTCCCCGACGCGAACGTCTCCCTGCGCGTGCACTGGGGACCGCGCCACGACAGCGTGATCGCCGCGGTCGGCCACAGCATCTTCAACCGCACGTGCAAGACCAGCGTGGGCGAGCTGATGTCGCGGTTCGGCGGGGGCGGACATCGGGGGGCCGGGACCTGCGTTCTCCCCCTGGACCGCGCGGCGGATGCGATCGACGAGATCCTGTTCGAGCTCCAGGCGAACGGGTAGTTCTAGGAGTGCGGTGGCGCCAGCCACCGCTCTGGAGGGAGGGTGGGACGCTGCGTTTCCAGCCTGGGTAGGCAGGAAACCGAACCTGGGAAGGCTAGAAAACTAACCTAAGTAGGCTCCATTTTTAACCTAAGTAGGCTCCGTTTTTAACCTATGAAGGTTAGAGTTCTAGCCTAGGAAGGCTAGGTTTTTAGCCTGGGTAGGCTCGGTTTCTAGCCGCGTCAGGCTTCCCATCCCAGAGCGGTGGCTTCGCCACCGCACTCCTAAAACACTGGCCAGTGAAGGAGTTGCGTGGGCGTGGAGCGCCGGAAGAACAGGACGGCGTCGAATTTCTCCCCCAGATCGGCCTCCACGTCCAGCGTGGCCCGGTCCCGCGACTGGGCGACCGAGCCCGCGAAGCGCAGGCGGTGCGTGCCGGCGAGGGCGGGGAGGAGGGTCCGCCGGCGCATGGGAACGAGCATGGCCTCCAGGTTGGCCTGGTCGAACATCCGCGCGAAGTCGTCCTCGGAGGGCGCGGTCATGGTCTGGGGGCGGATGACGCCGATCTGCTGCTCGTAGTCGATGGCCTGGAACGTTCCCTCCAGGAGAAGCGATCCGACGGCAAAGTAGGCATCGCCGAGGGACTCGGCGAGGTAGCCGCCGGAGCTCTTGATGAGGTCCGGCTTCACGAGTCGGTAGGGCGTGCGGCCCCAGTGCTCGTTGTGGCCGATGACGATCACCTTCTCGCCGCGATCGGTGAAGTGGAGGATGTTCTCGGCCATGACCTCGTCGCGGGCGGCGCGGCGGGTGGCGAGGATGCGCTCGCCCTGCTCGACCACCCGCGCCGCGAAGAGGATCTCATCCACCTCGGCATCCGAGGTCGCGAGCGCGTACTGCTCGCGCTTCGCGGCGATCTTCGGGCGCACGCTCTCGATGTCGGCCTTGCAGTACGGCGTGCCGGTGTAGAACGCGTGCATGCAGCTGTAAATCACGCGCGTCTCCTCGGCGGCGGCGGGATCGACGCGGTCGAGGTACGCCGTGACGACCTCCATCGCGGAGTGCGGCTCGGTGGAGTCGACGCCGACGACGCGGATCGGCGGAGTGAGGCCGGCCGCGTTCCGGGCGCGCATCCACTCCACGAGCTCGAGGATCTCGCGCGTGTCCCAGAACCAGTACTGCGAGAACTGGATGGCCTCGCGCGGGTCGCCCTCGCCGCGGGAGACGTAGGCGTCGACGCGCGCCCACTCCGCGTACGAGGCCTCGAAGGCGATGGTGCGGAAGCCGGCGGCGACGAGCGCGGGCACGAGGCGCTGGCGCGCGGCATAGGTCTCGTGCGTGCCGTGGGTGGCGTCGCCGAGGGCCACGACGCGCGCGTCGCCGATCATGCGCACGAACGGCGCCGGATCGGCGTCTGGCGTAAAGTGGATGGAGTGATGGCGCAGCCACGCCGCGGGCGTGTCGATCGGACCGACGCGCACCGCGCGCGTGCGGGCGATCGCCGGGAAAGAGAGCAGGATGAGAAGAGCCGTGGTGCCGCGAAGCATTCGGAAGATCATGGAGTTGATGGCGAAGACGAAGCTCCGCAGGGCGCGTCCTGACGAAGCCGGCTGGGTGAATGAACGCTACGCGGCCGTGCGCTTCATCCCGTCCGATCTCGATCGGGAGATCGTGATCGTAGCCGAGGTGGACGGCACGCCCGCCGGCCTCGGCCGTCTCGTGCCCGTGGACGAGCGCTCATGCGAGCTCGGAGGCATCCTCGTCTTCGAGGAGTACCGCAGCCGCGGCGTGGGCAAGGCCATCATCGACGAGCTGCTGCTGCACGCGGACGGGCGGGAGGTGTACTGCATCCCGTTCGCGAGCCTGGCGCCGCTCTACGCGTGGGCGGGATTCGACATGACGGAAGACGCGCCGGAGGCGGTGCTGGAAAAGTACGCCTGGTGCCAGCGGACGTATGAAGAGGACGTGGTGTTGATGGCTTGGAGTGCGGTGGCGGAGCCACCGCTCAGACGAGCGGATTCTCGACTCTCACGCCCTTGAACCGACGGAAATCGCGATCGGCGGTGTAGATCGTCGCATCGTGCTCGACTGCGAGCGCTGCCAGTGGGGCGTCGCTGACCAGGTCGGCTCGTACCTGGGCGTCAATGAGAACGCTACGAGCAATCGGCCAGTGCGCTCGACCGGCGTCGAGGAGGACGGCGTTCGGTTGCTCGAGCCATTCATCGACGATCGCAACGGCCTCCTCGATGCTGTACGGATTCGCGAAGATTCGCGTGTTCGTTGCCAACCGAATGAAAGCGTAGATGACCGGCCATGCGAGACCGATCTGTTCGGTGCCGCCGAAGGCGACGTCCACCCAGGAGCGCGCGGGCGCATGATGTTCTGTCGCCGAGCTGTAGGCGTAGATGAGGATGTTGGCGTCTACGAGGATCACTGGCCTTCCATCTCATCCAGCACTGCCAGCGCGCGACTCGTGCATGAGAGATCAATGGCCGGCACGCCCATGTTTTTCGGCCGGACGCGGAATGGCTTCTGGGGCACCGATGCGGAGGGCGCGAGGTTTTCCCGGATCACATCGTTCACCACTTCATCGACCGATCGCTGGGATCGTTCGGCCTCTGCCTCGACCCTTGCTGCGACATCGTCGTCGAGCATGATCTTTGTCGAATGTCCCATGACGCGATTATCCCCCGAGATCACCACCTGAAAAACGCCGGGTGCCCCTCCTTGACGGCCACGAACGTCCCCCGACAGGTCGCGGTCACCTTTCCGTTCGCCTCCAGGGTCGCGTCGACGATCGCCCGATCCTCCGAGGACTCGACGACCTTCGCCCGGAGGTGCAGCGTGGCGTCCATCGGCGTAGGGCGCTTGAGCGTGACGTGAAAGTCGAGGGTCACCGTCGCCGGGAGCTCGTCGGCGCCGCGCTTCTTCATGAGGTGATACGCCGCGGCCCAGTTGCTGTGGCAGTCGAGGATGGAGCCGATGATGCCGCCGTTGACGACGTTGTTGAAGGCCAGGTGATGCGGCTCGGGACGCCAGTCGCAGACCAGCTCGTCGCCTTCCTCGAAGCTGCGGATGCGCAGCCCCTTCTCGTTCGCCGGCCCGCAGCCGTAGCAGCGGTTGTTGGGGGCCAGCCGTTCCTGCAGACTTTTCATGGGCTCATCGTATACGCCGCGCGTACTCCATGACCTCGGGGAAGAACTGCTCGAAGCGGTGCTCGAGCTCGCGGCGGGAGTCGACGAGATGCCGGGTCGCCGTCTCCAGCCGCGGCCGGCGGGAGAAGCGGCGGGACATGTTGGCCAGGGCGATGTGGACGCCGTCCAGCTCGCGATAGGAGAGGAGCCACTGCTCGTCGCGGATGCGCGGGTAGACCATCCGCAGGAAGCCGGGGAGCTCGTCCGCGTGCGGGTCGAGCCGCGCGAAGGTGTGGGCGAGGAACGACTCCAGCGGCTCGCCGGCGAGCTCGTCGAAGCGGCAGGCCAGGAAGTGGTCGAGGAAGATGTCGGCGATCACGCGCGCGTAGTGGCCGTGCTCGGGGAGGAGCACGCGCCGGAACGCGGCCACGTGCGGATGGGAGTCGGTGAAGGCGTCGATCTTCCGGTGCTGGAGGATCCCGGCCCGGATTCCGGGCGTAAACCGCTCACCCAGCGTGCCTTTGACGAAGTCGCCGGCGAAGTTGCCGATGAGGGACTCGTCCGAGTCGCCGGCCAGGAAGAGATGGGCCAGGTGGTTCACGGTTACGTTTTGCTCTCCTCTGAATAAATTTTCTTGCCTTCAACGTTCGGTTCGTTCATCGTAATAGTCGCGTCTCGTCCAAAGACGTCCAGATAGAAAACATCAGGGAGAACGAACCCGGGTGCCCAGCTTTCTCGCGCGGTTTGCAGTCGCCATGCTGCTCGTCGTGTGCCCGCTCGCGGCCTCAGCCGAGATCTCCTCGACGCGCTGCGATGAGTCCGAGGTCGAGATCGGCGCGGGCCAGTTCGCCTCCCGCCTCGATCGCTGCGCGGACGACGCCACCACGCCGCTCCTGTGGCACCTCGACCGGATCGATCAGGTCGTCCCGGCCCTCGACGGTCACATCGACCGCGGCAACGGCGGCGCCGGCAGCGTCATCTACGTGATGGACACCGGGATCATGGCCTCGCACGCGGAGTTCGCCGGCCCCAGCGGCAGCCGCGTCCTGGCCGGGTTCGACACGACTTCCGCCGTGGAGATCGGTCACGCCCGCTGCGCGAGCGACAACAAGGCCCTCGCGCCCTGCTTCGACGACTACAGCCAGCTTCCCGCGGCCTCGCACGGCACGAGCGTGGCCTCGATCGCCGCCGGCCGCAACGTCGGCGTGGCCCCCGAGGCGCTGCTGGTGAGCGTGCGGGTGATGAACGAGCGCGGGCTGGCCACGACGCACACCTACCTCGACGGCCTCGACGCGATCATCCGTCACGCCTGGGCCCCGACCTCGCCGACGTTCCGCACCGCCATCGTGAACATCAGCGGCTGGGTGCTGGAGCGCCTGACCTCGACCAGCTCCGACGACGCCTCCGCCGTGCCGTACTCGGCGGTGGAGAAGAAGATGCGCGACATGATCGGCGGCGTCGACGCCGCCGGCAAGCCCGACCCGAACGGCAAGCGCTTCTTCTTCGTGGTGGCCGCGAACAACGTCGACGGCGGCTGCGGCCCCTCCGGCGTCATCGACCGCTTCCCCGCCCTCCTCGGCCGCTCCATCGACGGGATGATCACCGTCGGCGGCATGACCCAGTACAACACGGCCTGGAGCGGCACCTGCCGCGGCGGCGTGGAAGTGCTCGCTCCGGCGCAGTCGATCTTCAGCGCGTCCATCACCGCGCCCGATCACTACCGCGGCCGCCGCCCGAACCTGCGCTCCGGCACGTCCTTCGCCGCGCCGATCATCGCCGGCATCGCCGCGCGCCTGCTCTCCGACCGCCCGGACATCACCCCGCAGATGATCGAGGCCTGGATCACGGCCACGCCCTCGCGCATCGATGTCCCCTCGCCGCAGCTCGCCGACGGGAAGGTGGCCTTCGTGCAGTCGATCCGGCCGGCCGCGCCCGCGAACAGCGTGCGGGCATCGTTGGAGCCGTAAGGTGGAGCGGCGGGCTCTCAGCCCGCCGTCCTGTGCGGCGGGC
>JBIOTX010000025.1:0-14272 GCA_044866315.1 Thermoanaerobaculia bacterium
GAGGAAGGCCACATGAGATTCGTACTGGCGGCCTTCATCGCTCGTCGCGGAAAAAGACGCTACTGGCTTCCGATCGCGTTGTACTGGAGGCGGGGGCGTGCACTCGCGCAGAAGGCACGGGCGAGGAGCGCCGGTCACGTGGCTGTCTCACGTGCATCTTCACTTCGGCACGCGTGCGATCGAGCGGCGCTTCGCGCTGCACGAGCGCTTTTGGAGTGCGGCAGCGCAGCTGCCGCTTTCGAAAGCGGCGGCGCAGCCGCCGCACTCCAAAGTGCACATCAGCAATGTCGTCCGCCACGCCGTCATCCGCCGCCAACGTCTGCTCGTTATGAGGAGCGCCGGCGTCCCGCCGGCCGTACCGCCGCCGGCCCGGCGGCCGGCGATCCGGCCGGCCGGCGGCGGGCGCTCCACGGAACGGTTCTTCCGGACTCTCTCCCGGGTGCGGAGCGAGGCAGTTCGCTCGGAGACGAAGCTCCTGTCCTCGCCCCCCGCCCGCCCTCCCGAGCTCGTGTGGCGCAGCGTGCCGTCGCCGCTGCCGCAGGCGCGCATCGCCGGCGAGGCACCGCCACCGCACGGGAGCGCGTCGGTCATCACGACACAGAGGACAGTGGCGTTTGAGCAACAGGCACCGCCGTCGCTGCCGGGCCAGCCGGCGCCGCGCGTGAAGAGCTCCGATCCCGCGCTGCCGGGCCAGCCGGGCCAGCCGGCGCTGCGCATGAAGGACTTCGATCCCGCGCTGCTGGATCGGCTGACCGACGACGTCATCCGGCGGGTGGAGCGCCGCGCGCGCATCGAGCGCGAGCGGCACGGACGGTGAGGACGCAATGAGCAGGCTCCAGCTCCTGAAGGCCACTATCACCGTCCTGGACGGACAGCTCCGGGGAGTGGTCATCCCGGTGCTCTTCAATCCCACCGAGTACAGCTTCGAGAAGTCGAACTCCTACAAGGCCACGCCCATCCCGGGGCTCTCCTCGCCGCTCCTGCAGTTCGTCCACGGCGAGAACAGCACGCTGAGCATGGAGCTGTTCCTCGACGACTACACCGATCCCTTCGGACCGACGTCGAGGCTCCTGCCGGAGCCGGCGCCGGTCCTGGCCCGCCTCATCCTGATGTCGAAGCTGCTCGACATCGATCGCGACCTGCACGCGCCGCCCCCGGTGCGCTTCAACTGGGGGCCGATGGACTTCGTGGCCGTCATCGAGAAGCTGAGCCGCAAGGTCACGATGTTCCATCCGGACGGCAGGCCGGCCCGGGCCACGCTCTCGGTCACCTTCCGCGAGCACCGCACCCTGCGCCAGCAGCTCACCGACCCGCGGCGCGAGTCGGCGGACAAGACCAAGCGCCGGGTGGTGGTCGGGCGGGACGCGCTCTGGCTCATCGCGGCGAACGAATACGACGATCCGAACGAATGGACCCGGATCGCCGAGGCCAATGATCTCGACGATCCGCGCGAGATCGCCCCCGGCGACTGGCTGATGCTGCCTCCGATCGAGAACGGCAATGGAACTGTCGGTATTCGCTAAGAAGTACGGCGACTTCTTCGCCCCGGTCTACGCCGTCCGCCTCGGCGGCAACGACGTCATGCGCGATCTTCTGATCCCGGTGAGCCAGGTGGAAGTCGATCTCGAGCTGGGCGGCACCTCGCACTTCCACTTCACGGTGCCCGATTGCTACGACCGCGCGCTGGGGGTCTTCCGAACCGGCCGTGGGGACGACGTGCTCGAGCTCCTCGCCCTCGGCACTCATCTCGAGATCCGCATGGGCTACACCCAGTCGTCGCGGACGATGATCCACGGCGTCATCACCGAGGTCGGCACCAGTTTTCCCGAGGACGGCTCGCCGGAGCTGTCCATTTCCGGATACGACAACGGATTTCCGCTCACTCTCGGCAGGAACTCGGACGCATGGGAGAAGCTGCGGGACAGCGCCGCCGTCGAGAAGATCGCCAGCCGCAACCACCTCCGCGGGGACATCCAGACCACCGACGCCGAGCAGGCCCAGATCGAGCAGAACAACGAGAGCGACTGGGCGTTCCTGGAGAAGCTGGCCAGGCGCAATCACTTCGAGCTCTACGTCGACGACAAACAGACCCTTCACTTCCGCAAGCCCGACGACGACGCCACGGCGGTGATCGAGCTGGTCTACGGCGAAGGGCTGCTGAGCTTCAGGCCCGTGGCCAATCTGGCCGGACAGCACTCCCGGGTGGAGGTCTACGGCTGGGACCACAAGAACAAGCAGGCCTTCGTCGGCAAGGCCGCCGCCGGAGAGGAATCGGGCCTCAACGGGAAGAGCGCCGGACAGTATCTCGACGCCTTCGTGGGCGATCCCTCCAAGAGGCCCACGCTTCGCCTGCGCCAGCCCGTGTTCACGCAGGCGGAAGCGAAGCTGCTCGCCCGGTCCGCGCTGAACGACCGGGCCAAGGAGTTCCTGACCGGCGAGGGAGAGACCATCGGTCTGCCGGAGCTGCGCCCCGACCGCAGCGTGAAGCTCAGCAGGCTCGGCGCGCTGTTCTCCAAGACCTACTACGTCCACCGAGCCACGCACACGATCGATGCGAACGGCTATCGCACGCGATTCACGGTGAAGGAGCCGGGCCTATGAGCCTCATGGAAGCGGCACCGCACGAGACCACGCTCGAGGATGGAGGGTACCTCAAGGGAGTCGCCATCGCCCTGGTCACCCAGAACAAGGACCCCGAGGGTCTGTGCCGCGTCCGGGTTCGTTTCCCCTGGCACCACACGCCGACCGAGAGCTACTGGGCGCGCCTGGCCATGCCGATGGCAGGGAAGGGCCGTGGCCTGGTCACCATCCCCGAGGTGGACGACGAAGTGCTGGTGGCCTTCGAGCGCGAGGACATCCGCTTCCCCTACGTCCTCGGCGCGCTGTGGAACGGGAAAGACAAACCGCCTCTGGCCAACGACGACGGCAGGAACGACAAGCGGATCTTCAAGTCGCGCAAGAAGCACCAGCTCCTGTTCGACGACGGCGCGAGGGGCGTGGTGGAGCTCGCCCACGAGAAGGGCCGCAAGGTCGTCTTCGACGACAGCGGCTACACGGTCGAGGACGAGAGAGGCAACCGGATCAAAGTCGACAGCAATAGCGGATCGATGACCATCGAGGCGGTCGGGCAGCTCAAGCTCAAGGCCACCTCCATCGTCATCGAGGCCACGGGGACGCTCGAGGTCAAGGCGAATGCGACGCTGACGCTTCGCGGGGCCCTCGTGCAGATCAACTGAAAAGGAACGCCGATGGGACAACCCGCCGCTCGTCTCGGAGATCCCACCAGCCACGGCACGCCGCTCGGGCCGGGCCCCGGTGCCCCGACGGTGCTGATCGGAGGGCTGCCCGCGTGGCGGGCGGGGGCGGACACGCACGCCTGCCCGCTCTTCGACGGTCCCAAGCCCCACGTGGGCGGGGTGGTGGCGCTCGGAAGCGTGACGGTGATGATCGGCGGCCTGCCGGCCGCGCGGCTGGGAGACCTGGTGACTGAAATAGGCCCGCCGAACGCGATCCTGTTCGGTGCGCCGACGGTGCTGATCGGATGAGTGCTGAGAACCTCGACGTCGAGCGCAAGGACTTCCTCGGCCGCGGCTGGTCGATGCCGGTGGAGCTCGACCCGCGCACGGGACTGGTGGCCACGGTCGCCTTCGAGGACGACGTTCGCCAGTCGATCCTGATCATCCTGGAGACCGCGCCGGGGGAGCGGGTGATGCGGCCGGACTTCGGCTGCGGCATTCACGAGCTGGTGTTCGAGGCGCTCGACAGCACGATTCTGCAGCGCATCCGCTCCGAGGTCGAGGAAGCGCTGCGCCGTTTCGAGGCCCGCATCGAAGTCCTCGGCGTCACCGTCGACGAGGCGGCCACCAGCGAGGGCAAGCTGCTCATCGAGCTGGAGTATCGCGTCCGCAAGACCAACCAGGTCGGCAACCTGGTCTTCCCGTTCTACTTCCGCGAGGGAGGGCGGCCGTGAAGCCGCCGCGTCCGCCGCGCATCGAGGAGCGGCGCACGCCGCAGTTCGCGGCGGAGCTGCGCGAGCGCGCGCGGGCCTGGATCCCGTCGTGGGGGCTCGCCGACGGAGAGCGCGACTTCGGCCGGGCCCTGCTCGACGTGGCCGCCCGCTTCAGCTCCGAGGTGGCCGAGCGCCTGGACCGCGCCGGCGACAAGATGCAGCGCGGATTCCTCGACTTCCTGGCCGTGCGCGGCGAGGCCGCGCGGCCGGCGCGCATGCCGGTCGTGTTCAAGCTCGCCGACACGGCGGTCGATCCGGTGCTGGCCACCGCGCCCGTGCAGATGCAGGTGGATGCCGCCGGCGCGTCGGTCGTGTTCGAGAGCGAGACCGACGTGCGCCTGCTGCCGGGGCGCATGGAGGTCGTGGCCGGCGTCGACGTCGTCGCCGATGCGATCTATCTCCCGCCGCCGGGCCTGCATGATCTCGAGCCGATCGAGCCGCTGCCCACGGAGTGGCAGCTCAAGAGCTTTGCCGCGGCCGGTGCCAAAAAGCTGCAGGTCGATCCGGAGGCCGGCCTGGCCGTGGATCTGGTGGTGGAGGCCGAAGGCCGGCAATACCGGCTGGTCGCGGTGGACAAGGAGATCGTGACCATCGAGCCGCCGCTCACCGCCGAGCTCCCGGACCGGACGGTCCTCCGCAAGGTCACCGTCTTCGCGCCGTTCGACGGCAAGACCCGCAACCGTCAGGAGCACGCGCTCTACCTCGGGCAGCTGGATCTCTTCGACATCGAGACCCCCTCGACCATCGCCGTCGTCGGCGCGCAGGGCCTGCGCCAGGGCGTGGTCTGGCAGTACTGGGGCAAGGTCGAGGGAAGCGACGAGGCGGACTGGCAGCCGCTGACGATCGCCCCGGACGACCAGCAGCAGGCCGATGCGCTGGTCCTGCTCAAGCCGAAAGGCAAGATCGAGCCGCGCGAGATCGGCGCCGTGAGCAGCCGTTTCATCCGCGCCTTCAACACGAACGTTCCCACCGGGCAGCCGCCGGCGCAGTTCGACGAGCTGTCGATCCGCATCAACGCCCGCGGCTGCGCCGACCCCGATCACTTTCCCACCGGCACGGACACTCGTTCGCCGGCCGCCGAGGGGATGGCCAACACCACGCCGCTCGTCCTCGACGAGCTGTTCTTCCCCCTCGGCAGGGAGCCGCGCCTGTACGACGCCTTCTATCTCGCCTGCCCGGAGGCCTTCTCCAAGCCGGGCGCGCAGGTCCAGCTGCAATTCGAGATGAGCGATCCGAGCTTCGACTCGCTGGGATACCTGCGCGAGGGACCCTTCGAGCATGACATCTTCGCGGGGGTGGCCAGCGACGGTCACCTGCATCTGCTGAACCTCGACACGCTTGGGGATCTGAGCCGCAATGCCAGCACGCCGCAGCGGCCGCCGTCGCCCGGACCGGGCGGCGTCGTCGTCGCCGGGCCGGCGGTTCCTCTCGATCCGCGTCCGCGGTATCGCGCGCCGATGTGGATGGACAGGGGCGACTTCGTGGTCGCGGTGGCCGCGGGCGGGACCGTGTGGACCTGGCGTCAGAAAACCGGCGCGCCGGAGGAGAGCGGCTGGGAGAGCTTCGGCGAGGTTGGGCCGGTGAGCGACCCCACGCAGCCGATCACGAGCCTCGTCCACCTGCGCGACGGAAACACCGGCCCCCTGTTCGCGTTGCGCGAGGGAAAGCTGTTCGTCCGCAATCCCGACGTCCCTGACCCGAGCTGGACGATCGTGCGAGACTCCCGTGGCAATGAGCTCGGGCTCGAGCTCGAGACGATCGTCCCGATCCTGCAGCAGGAGAGCACGGTCTCCAGGAGAGTCCTTCCGGGAAGACTGAATACCGGCCTGGTCGGCGTCGATGCCGGTCAAAAGCTGTACGAGATCAAGCTTTCCCCCAGGTTCGAGGCGACCGTCACGAAACGGCTCGACGACGTCGCAGTCGATGTCCTGCCGGCCGCGGTTCTCGCGTTCGATCCTGGCACCACTCGATTGATGGTGGTCGCGGTGGGCAAGGAGCAGGCGGATCCGACCGACCGCCAATTGCTCGCCTGGCAGTCGGGAGCGGCGCCGAACCAGGAGGACCGTCCGTTGCCTGGGATCGGCGTGGTCGGTCATTCCGTCGACGTCAACGTCAGAAACGGCGCGTTGAGGTTCGCGCTGTGCGTGGAGATCCCGCCGGCACCGACGGCGCTCGTGCTCTGGCAGCCGTTCGAAGCGTCTCCCCAAGTCAACGCCATTCCGGGCAAGATCGGCATCGCCGGCGGCTCGCCGGCGCTTCTGCCGACTCACGTCCTCGTGCCCGCCAGGACGAGCGCGATCCTGGTCGCTCCCCTTCCCACCGGCACCGGCATCTTCGACTGGAAAGCCCAGCTCGGCCCACCCTCCACCGCCAACCCCGATCTGTCGTGGGAGTACGCGAACGGCACCGGCTGGTGGAAGCTCGACCCGCTCGTCGACGAGACCCTGAACCTGCAGCGGGGCGGCACGGTGACGTTCACCGTCCCGGACGATCTGCGCCCGATGGACTGGGCCGGCCGGGTCAGCTTCTGGATCCGCGCGCGGCTCGTCGGCGGCGACTACGGGAAAGAGGTGGTCACGGTCAAGACCGTCACCGATCCGACAGGAGTGCAGACGCAGACGATCGATCGCTCTATCTCCGGCGTGCCGCCGTCGGTGCTGAGCCTGCGCATCGCCTACCGGCTCTGCAAGAGCGTGCGGCCCGCGTTCGTCCTCGCCCAGGACAGCGGCTCGATCCGCGACCAGAGCGACGCCAATCGCACTCGGGGCGCGATCGTGGAGGCGTTCGTGCCGCTCGAGGTCAGCATCGGACGGTTCCTCGGCGTAGCCGCATCGGAGGCAACGCTGGCCACCGGCCGCGCGCTGTTCGTCGGCCTGAACGCGACGCCCTCCGGCGTGCCGGTCAACGTGCTCCTCCTCGTCGACACGGAGTCGCCGCACGAGGCGTTCGCGCCGATGACGATCGAGGCGCTGGTGGCGGACCGCCTCCTGCCGGTGGTCGCCGAGGACACCACGCGCGCCATCGGCGAGAGCGGCCTGCTCTCCATGGCCTTCGCCCTCGGCCCCACGCCGCGCGAGCTGTTCGGCTTCGAGAACCTGACCTGGCTCCGGCTGACGCCCAGCGGCAGCGAGCCGGCGAGCGACTGGAAGCCGAACCTCCGCGGCGCCTACCTCAACGCGGTCTTCGCCAGCGCCGCGGAGACGATCACCCGCGAGCTCCTCGGCTCTTCCGAAGGGGAGCCCGATCTCACGGTCGTCCTCGCCCGGCCGCCGGTGCTGCGCAATACGCTCGAGCTCCGGGTGAGGGAGCCCCTCGGCGACGAGGAGCGGGAGGCCCTGCGCCAAGGGGACCCATCGCGCGTTCTGAGCGCGGTCGACGGTCTGCCCGGCGACTGGGTGCTCTGGCAACAGGTCATCGACCCGGGCGACGAGCCGCCGACGGCGCGCGTCTACGCGCTCGATGAGGCCTCCGGCGAGATCCGCTTCGGCGACGGGCAACATGGCGCGATCCCGCCGATCGGCCGCGACTCGATCGTCGCCTTCAGCTACCGGCGCACGGAGCTCGGCAACGTGCCCGGAGCGGACGTGCCGGCCAACAGCATCACCGCGCGCACCGCGGTCAGTCTGGTCTCGCCCATCGAGACCGTGGAGGCGGTGTCCGCCGCCGACCAGGCCGCCGGCGGCGCGCCTCCGGAGAGCAACGAACGAGTGCTGCGCTTCGGCACGGCGCGGCTGTGGAACCGCAGGCGCGCGCTCACCGCCCGCGACTTCGAAGACCTGGCCCTGGAGAGCTCTCCCGACATCGTGCAGGCCCGCTGCTTCGTCGTCCGTGGCCGGGTGCGGCTGGTGGTGGTCATGCGCGGCGCCGATCCGCTGCCGAATGCGGCCGAGGTGCGGGAGCTGCGGCGCCTGTTGCTCGATGCCGCGCCGGCGTCGCTGAGCGCGCCGCAGGCGTTCAAGATCACGGGACCGCGGCTCCGCCGCCTGCGGGTCGTGCTCGTCCTTCGCGTGGCGACGCTCGATCACGCCGGCGAAGTCGCGCGCGCCGTGCAGCGCCAGATCGAGGCGCTCTTCGACACCGCGACCTGGCCCCTCGGCGCGGCGCCGAAGGACGAGGACATCGCCCGCGCGATCATCGACACGCCGCGCCTCGAGGGGCTCGCCTCCGTCGAGCTGCGCGAGATCCTTCCCGATGGTGGAGGACAGGCAACCCTGCCTGTCCGGCCCGATGAGCTGGTCCTGCTCCACGAAGACCCGCTGCGTCTCGCCTTCGAGACGGTCGAGGTGATCTCGTGAGCCCGCTCGCCCCCGACCTCTTCGAGCGCCGCTTCGCCGACCTCATGGAGATCGGCCGGGCCCGGCTGCCGGCTCTGGCCCCGGACTGGACGGACCACAACGCCCACGATCCCGGCATCACCCTGATGGAGCTGCTGGCGTGGGTCGCCGAGGCGCAGCTCTATTCGCTCTCGCGCCGCCCGCGACGCGACGAGCGCCTGGCCTACACGGCGCTGCTCGGGATCGTGGCCCGCGGGACGCAGCCGGCGCGCGGCCTGATCTGGCCCGACCACGGCGATCCGCAGTCTCCCGCGGCGACGTTCGCGCAGGGCGTGGTCATCGCCGCCGAGGCGGTCATCCATGTCCTCAATGACAACACGCCGACGTTCCGGCCCGAGCAGAAGCTCCTCTGGATTCCCGGGCGCATCCAGCGGCTCGAGTCGCGGCTGGCCGGCGGCCGGACCATCGACTACACCGCTACGAACGAGCGCGGCGGCACGCCGTTCCTTCCCTTCGGCGAGAGCGCGGGCAGCCGCGACGTGCTGGCGATGACGTTCCGGGCCCGCGGCGACTACACGAAAGACGCGCCCTGGCCGATCGGCGTCCGCGCGACGACCGCGTTCGCAGGCGTGTCGCCGCAGGTCTGTCACTCGCCGCTCGCGGCAACGCTGGTCGCCAGCGGCGAGCGCGTCCCTGTCCCGATCGTGTCCGATTCCACCAACGGCCTCCTCGCCACCGGCGCGCTGCTTCTCGACCTGAGCGGCGTCTCGGGCTCGCCGCGCGAATTCACCATCGAGCTGCGCGCACCGAACGGCTTCCCGCGTCCGCCGCGCCTGTTGCGCATCGAGCCGAACGTCCTTCCGATCGTGCAGGGGCAAGCCATTCCGCGCGAGCTGCACATCGCCAACGGATTGCCCGACTGGAGCCTCCAGCTGAACCTGCCCGGGCTGCGATTCGCGGCCGGCGAAGAGCCGGTGACGATCGAGATCGCCGAGCCTGCGGGGCTGAAGGTCTGGCGCCGCGGCGATCGTCTGTCCGACGCCGGTCCGGACGACCGCGTGTTCGAGCTCGACGCCGGGCGCGGCCGAGTCACCTTCGGCAATGGGATCAACGGCAGGATCCCGCCCGCGGAGGCGCAGGTCCTCGTCAGCTACGCCGTGTGCGAGGGGGACCAGGGAAACGTCGCCCGCAATCGCCGCTGGAGCGTCGCCGGATTCGGAGGCGTCTTCGGCGTCAACCTCGATCCGGTCACCGGCGGCGCGGGGTCTCCGGGATCGATCGACCAGCGCCGCGAGGCGCGGCGCCGCTCGCGCGAGGAGCACGCGCTGGTCAGCTCCGCCGACCTCGTCGCCGCGGCGCGGGCCTTGCCGCTGCTCGAGGTCGCGCGCGCGTGGGTGCTCCCTCCGCACGACGACGCCCCTCACACCGGGGAAGTGACGCTGGTGGTGCTGCGCGCCGACGGGAGGGAGACCGGGCGCTGGCTCGACGCCGTCCGACGCCAGCTCCTCGCCCGAATCCCCCTCGGCACGCGTCTCCTCGTCGCCGGCCCGCGCTACGCCGACTTTTCCTTGCGCGCCGCACTCGTCGCGGAAGCCGGCCGCGATCCCGACGCCGTCAAGAAGGACGTCGAGCGCGAGCTGACCAAGCGTCTCTCTCTCCTCGACCGCCGCCCCGGCGTGCCGGTGACGCGCCGCGACGTCGCGGCCTGGCTGCGCGCGGTCGACGGCGTGAAGAGCGTGGCCGAGTTGCGGTTCAGCAATAACAAAGACGAAGTCGCCGTCCCGCGCGGCGGGCTGCCGCGGCTCGATCTCGCGCGCAGCACCATCGAAGTGAGGCGGAGCACGCCATGAGCTACCGCTTCTCCACCGCCGCGCAATGGAACGCCTGCGAGTTCGAGCGGGCCGACCGCGACTCCAGCCCGATCGGGCTTCGCCCCTTCGCGCCGTTCGCGACGCCGCCCGTGCTCTTCCGGACAGCCGGCGCGCACGCGCCGGCGATCACGCGCACCGGCGAGATCCTCTGGCGCGACGACGCCGGCGCTCTGCATCGACTGGGTCGCTGGGACGACGTGCCGGATACATCGCCCGCTCCGGCTGCGATCGCGCGCGCCGAGCGGATCGTGGCCACGTCCCGCGGGCTGTGGGTCGCCAGCGACCGGCCCGTGTCCGTGCAGCTCTACGAAGAGGACACGCTCACGCGGCTGCTCACCGTGCCGATCCCCGACCCGCGCATCCTCGACATCACCGGCGACGGCCGGGGAGGGGTCTACGCCCTCGTCGAGCGCGGCGCCGCCCACGTCAGCGGTGCAGCACCCCATGTCATCCCGAGCGTGAGCGAGGGACCTGGGCGGGAGGGGCGCGTGACTCGTGCCGCCCAACCCCCAGGTCCCTCGCTCCCGCTCGGGATGACAAGGATTGCATTCCTCGGCATCGCCCACCCCATCGCCTTCGTCTTCCTCCGCCGCGCGGAGCGCTTCGTCGTCCTCACGGATGAGCGCCCGCAACGCCTGCACTGGTTCCCGGCCCAGGGCGGCGCGGCGCTGCTCAGCATCACCCTGGCCACGCTGCGCCCGTGCTTCACCGCCCACGTCCTCGGCACCGACTCCACCAGCAGGGTCTTCGTGGCCGGGGCCGACGAGGCGACGTTCGGCGGCGCCGCGCGGGTGCTGAGCCTCGACGGCGACGGCCGGCTGGTGGGCGACGTTCCGCTCGATCCGCTCGATGCGCCCGCGACCGGCGTCGCCGCCGCGCGCGACAAACTGGTCGTCACCGGCCGGCGCGGCCTGCTGCGGTTCACGACCGCCGCGACCGTGCCCGACGAGGCGGGCGAGGTGCGCTCCGCGGTCGTCACGCCGGTGCTGCACGCTCCCGACCGCGAAGACGCGCGCCGCTGGCTGCGCATCGAGGCGTCCGCGAGCCTGCCCCCGGGATCGACGATCGAGATCTCGTTCGCCGCGAGCGATGACGCCGAGGACCGCGAGCGGGTCTGGCGCGCTCCGGTCGTCTTTCATGGCGGCGAGAGTCCGGCGACGCCGTTCGTCGCGCCGCTGTTCGACATCCGGGAGCGCTTCCTCCGGGTCCGGGTCGCCTTGAGCGCCGCGCCCGGCGCGCGCCTGCCGGAGCTGTCGGAGCTGGCCGTGCTCTACCCCGGCCGCACGCTGATGGAGAACCTGCCGGGGATCTATCAGCGCGCCGAGGCGCAGCCGGGGAGCTTCCTGCGCAGCCTGGTGGGCGTGCTGGAGACCACGACGCAGGGCCTCGACGCGCGCATCGCGGCGCTGGGCAGTCTCGCCCATCCGTCGACGGCGCCGGAGGAGTGGCTCGACTTCGTGGCCCGCTGGCTCGGCTTGCCGTGGGACGACGGACTCGCGCTCGAGCAGAAGAAGGCCATCCTCGGGCGCGCGCCTGAGCTCGCGCGAGGGCGAGGGACGCGGGCCGGGCTGGAGGCGCTGCTGGGGAGTCTGATCCCGGGAACGCCGCGCCGCTTCCGCGTCACCGACGCCACGGCCGATTTCGGCTTCGCCACCGTCGGCGGCGACGGATGCACGGGCAGCGCGCTCCCGGCCATGCTCGGCGGATTCACGCGCTGGAGCGCGGAGCTGAACGAGCGTGCGGTGCTCGGCTTCATGCGTCTGCCGTGTCCCGGTCAGGTCGACGACGGCACCTTCCAGCTCGCCGGCAAGGTTCGCGTCGAGATCGCGGCGACGGCCGAGGAGCGAGCGGCGTGGGAGCCGTGGCTCCTCGCCCTGATCACGGAGATGGTGCCGCTCACGGCACGTGTGGATCTCCGCTGGGTGGTCGCGCAGGCGCTGCGCCGCGACCGCCTCGGCGATCCGCTCACGCTCGAAGAGCCGCCCGCGCCCCTCCTCGGCACCGGCGCGGTCACCGGCCTGGCCCGCCTGCCCGAGGGCGGAGCGCGCCTCTCCGGCTCGGGCCCGAACATCGGCACACGCTTGCGTTGACGACAGGAGAGACATGCATGGACAAGCCGGCCAACAAAGCAGACTGCTGCACCGATCTCGAAAACGAGTCCGGCTGCAGGAACAACTACTTCGACGGCAAGCGCCTCACCACCGACTCGTTCCGCGTCGAGCAGCGCTATCTCCTGGAGCGGCGGTATCTGCTCAACCGGGCGATCCACGGCTGGGGCGTGGTGTACGGGTTCGCGATCACGGGCGAGTCGGGCCGGCTGAAGATCGACCCGGGCCTGGCGCTCGACGAGTGCGGCCGCGAGCTGGTGCAGACCGGGACGTGCCAGGTCGGCTTCAACGATCTTCTCGTCATCGATGAGAAGGATCGCCCGGGTCGCGGGGACAACAAGCCCCGCTGGTTGCTCAGTGTCCATTACGCCGAGCAGTCCACCGGTCCGGTCACCGTCACCGACTCTTGCCGCTGCGAGCACCACGAGTTCGACCGCACCTGCGAGACCGTCCGCTACTCGCTGCGGCGCATCCCCTACGACGAGTGCTGCCGGCCGTCCGAGTGCGAGCTGCAGTGCGACTGCGGAACGGGAGGCTGCTGCGACGAATACGCATCGAGCACACCGCCCAATCGCGGCGGCTGCCGGTGCCTCTGCGATCACCTCACGGACCTGCAGCCGGGCGAGGAGAGCTGTCCGCTGCGGGAGGTGGAGGACCCGTGTGGCAGCGTGCGCATCGACCTCCGGCACGGCGTCCCGCTCGCGTGCGTCACCCTGGCGCGCGACGGGTACGACCGCTGGACCATCGACCCGGACGTGGAAGCCTGCGGCCCACGGCGCCTGGTCAAGCGCAACGACCTGCTCTTCGACCTCATCCGCGGCTGCGATCTCACCCGGATCTGCGAGATCGGCTGGAAGCGCTGGCATCGCCACAAAGTCTCCTTCGACGACTTCTCCGAGGCCCTCGGCGTGGACGGCTATCGCAAGGACCAATACGTCACCCGCGATTTCTGGGTGGAGTTCTCCCGTCCCGTTCGCAGGAAGACCCTGCTGCCGGACTGCTTCACCATGACCGTCCTCTCCGGGGAGCGCGAGGGCGGGTGGTGGCAGGTGCTCCGCGTGCCCATCGTGGGCGTGGAGACCGAGTCGGACGACGACCTCGTGCGCCGGGCCACCATCGTCGTCGACGGCGCCTGGGTCGAGGACGGAGTGCGCGGTCGCCGGAGCGTCTTCCTCGGCTACGACACCTGGGTCGAGATCGAGGTCCGCGGCGACTTCATCGTCGACTGCAACGGTCAGACGGTCGACGCCAACGCCGTCGGACTCTCGCCGGCGCCGACCGGAAACGGCACCCCCGGCGGCACGTTCGTCTCCACCTTCCGCGTGGCGGCGCGGGACCACTCGTACAAAGGAGCCTCGTCATGAGCACAACGAAGGTCACCATCAGCAGCGTCAAGGGAACGTCCACGCTCGTCCGGGCCCGCTTCGGGCCGGGAATGCTCCTGCAGCACGAGGATCTGGAGCAGCTCAACACCTACACCCGGGAGCTGAGCCGGCTCCTGTTCCGCTCCTTCTTCGGATGCGGCGTCGTCTGCGGCCTGGTCGTCGACGCGAGAACGAAATACGACAAGGTGATCGTCACCGTGACGTCCGGCCTGGCCCTCGACTGTACCGGCGATCCCGTGTACGTGCCGAAGGACCAGTCCCTCACCCTCGCCGACGACTACGATTCGTGGCTCCCCCGCTGGCTCTGGGTCATCCTCTGCGGCAACACGAAATGCTGCGCGCCGCGCACCCCGGTCTGCGCGTCCGACGACGACGAGTCGCCGTCGGTCTGCACGCGCGAGCGCGACGGCTTCGAGATCCGCATCGTCAGCGAGCTGCCGAAATGCATCTGCGGCTGCAAACAGGCGTATGAGGAGAAGCGCGAGTGCTACGCCGACCACTACGCCGGAAAGTGCGGATGCGATGCCGGTGAAGGGTGCGACTGCTCCTGCAACTGCGTCCTCCTCGCGCAATTGGCAAAGCCCGACAGGGAAGGCGAGCCCTGGCGCGTCGATCACGCCGTGCG
>JBIOTX010000026.1:0-4935 GCA_044866315.1 Thermoanaerobaculia bacterium
CCGGTGTTGCCGATGAGGCGCGGCGGATCGACGTGCGGGGCGGGAGTGGCCGCGGTCTCCGCCGGTGAAGCCAGGCGGATGACCATCTCGCGCTGCGGCAGGGTGACGATGTGCTGGTCGCGAACGATCTTCTCGATCTCGGCGAGACGGGCCTTGTAGTGCGGCAGGATGGCGTCGCCGACGAACTGCTTTTTCTTGAGTTCGCGGATGACGTCGCGGTAGTCGGTGACGGTGAAGCCCTTCTCCTTGGCCACCAGCGGCGCCAGGGCCTGCATCTCGTTCTGGATCTCGCGGAACGAGGTCTTGGCCCGGCTGATCAGCTCCGGCACGGCCATGTCCACGCCGCGCGTCTTCAGGCGGTACGCGTAGAGCTCCGCGGGCAGGCGGAAGTCCGTGGTCGCCCGGGGCATGACCTCGGCGCGCAGGAACGCGTTGTACTCCGCGACCTGCTTGCGCAGCTCCGCGAACGGCGCCTCGTACCCCTCGATCTTGAACTGCTTGAACAGCGCCTCGGCGCCGTCCATGTAGCGGTCGCTGTTGGCGAGGTTCTTCTCCAGGTCGTCCTTGACCGGACCGCGTAGGCCGGGCTTGGCCAGCGACGCACGCATCAGAGCCATGGCCTGATGGGTGAGCGGCGTGTAGCCCTTCTCCAGGCCCGTGTACTTGCGCAGGCGCACCAGCGCCGCGGGACGGCGCTCGGCCTCGACGCGCTCGTCGAGGAGGGAGCGCGTGGCGTTGAAGAACGCCTGCGGGAGATTGAGGTAGGGGAGCTCGTACTTTTCGCTGAGGCGATTGCCCTCGAGGTTGTCGTCGATCGCGGCGAGGAGGATGTCGATGTCCTGCAGGACCGCGGGGTCCTTCTCCGTGGCCTTCTTGGCCTCGATCTTCGCCCGCGCCTCCTTCATCAGCGCGGCGTTGCGGGCGTTGACGTCGAGGGGGATCTGGCTGACCTCGTTGTCGTAGCCCTCCACGCCGATGAACGACGCCCCTTCCGGCTCCAGCTTCGCTTGCACCTGGAGGAGGATGGCGCTGATGTCGTTGCTGCGCTTGACCCAGTCCTGGGCGAAGAGAGGGGCGGTGAGGAGGAAAGCGAGGGTGAGGGCGGAGAGACGGCGGACTGCGACCATGGCGGGTTTGTACGGTCTGGACGGCCGAGGGTTTCTGCTAACCTCGCCGCCTATGACCTCGATCCACACCCTCGGCGAGCTGCGCGCGTCGGGCTATCGCGTCCGTTCGGTCAAGGACGAGATGCGGCAGAACCTGCTCCGGAAGCTAGCCTCCGGCGAGCCGACCTTTCCCGGCATCCACGGCTACGACCGCACGGTCATCCCGGCCATTCACAACGCCATCCTCTCCCGGCACGACATCATCCTTCTCGGGCTGCGCGGGCAGGCCAAGACGCGCATCCTCCGCTCGATGACGTTGCTCCTGGACGAGCATGTGCCGATCATCGAGGGCTGCGAGATCAACGATTCGCCGCTGGCGCCGACGTGCAAGCGCTGCCGGCGCCTGGCGGCGGAGCAGGGGGACGAGCTGCACGTGGCCTGGCTGGAGCGCGAGCACCGCTATCGGGAAAAGCTGGCTACGCCCGACGTGACGGTGGCCGATCTCATCGGCGACATCGATCCCATCAAGGCCGCGAACCAGCGTCTCACGTACGCGGACGAGGAGGTGATCCACTACGGGATCATCCCCCGCACGAACCGCGGGATCTTCGCCATCAACGAGCTGCCCGACCTCGCGCCGCGCATCCAGGTGGCGCTGCTGAACATCCTCGAGGAGCGCGACCTGCAGATCCGCGGCTTTCCGGTGCGCATCCCCATGGACGTGGTGCTGGTCTTCAGCGCGAACCCGGAGGACTACACCAGCCGGGGCAACATCATCACCCCGCTCAAGGACCGCATCGACTCGCAGATCCTCACCCACTACCCGCAGAGCGTGCAGACGGCGCGGCGGATCACGGAGCAGGAGGCGTGGCTGGAGCGGGACAACGCGGCCACGATCGAGATCCCGCCGTACGTGAGCGATCTCGTCGAGCAGATCGCCTTCGTGGCCCGGGAGTCGGAGCTGGTCGACCAGTCCTCCGGCGTCTCCGCGCGGCTCACCATCGCGGCGATGGAGCTCCTGCAGTCGAACCTCGAGCGCCGCGCGGCAGTGACCGGCGACCGCTTCGTCTTCCCGCGCCTGGCCGACCTGTCCATGGTCCTGCCGGCGATCACCGGGAAGGTGGAGATGGTGTACGAGGGCGAGCAGCAGGGGGCGGAGGTCGTGGCCCGGAAGCTGATCGGGACGGCGCTGCAGAAGCTGTTCGAGTCGAAGTTTCCGGCCATCGAGCGCGCCGGCCTGGCCCAGCGCACCGAGCGCGAGCGGCGCGGCTACGGCGACATCGACCGGGACGAGCTGGACGACATGTTCGCCGGCCGCCGCGGGAAGAAGAAGGAGCCGCCGCAGCGCGAGGAGCCGCCCGCCGCCTCGCCGAAGGAGCCCGGCTACGACGCGATCCTGGCCTGGTTCACCGAGGGGAACAAGATCACGCTCTCGGACGAGCAGCCGTTCGCGGAGTACTTCCGCGAGCTGAGCAAAGTGCCGCGCCTCGCCGAGGTCGCGCGCAAGTACGCGGACGCGAAGCGGGACGAGGAGCTGGCGTTCTGGATGGAGATGGTCCTGGAGGGCCTGCACCAGGCGCTGCGTCTGGCGCGCGAGGACCTGGACTCGACGATCACGTTCCAGGAGCTGATGAAGTTCAACGTGCTTCGGACGGTGCACTAGGCAGCCGCAGCGTGGCCACCGCCCCCCGCCCGTCGGCGCGGTTGGCGAGGGTGAGCGTCCCGCCGTGGGCCTCGGCGATCTGGCGGCTGAGGAACAGGCCCACGCCCGTGCCGCTCGGCTTGGTGGTGAAGAAGGGTACGAAGAGGTTCTCCGTGCCGCTGACGCCCGCGCCGTCGTCCTCGACGAGCAGGGTCAGGCCGTCGCCATTGACACGCCAGCGGACGTCGACGCGGCTGCGCGCGGCATCGGCGGCGTTCTTGATCAGGTTGATCAGGAGCTGCTCGAGCTGGTCCTCGTCCGCGCGGATGGTCGTCTCCGGTCCGCTCGCGGCGATGGGCACGCGGGTCTCCAGCGCGGCGACGCGGCGCACGAGCGCATCGATACGCACGTCCCTGCGCCGCGGCTCCGGCAGACGCGCGAGTTGGGCGTAGGCGCGCGTGAACCGGGTGAGGGCCTCGGTGCGGCTGCCGATGACGCGCATGCCGCTCACCAGGTCTTCGCGCCAGTCGTCGGGCAGGTCGTCCTGCGAGACCAGTTGTTCGAGGCTGACGGCGATCGACTTCATCGGGGCGAGGGAGTTGTTCAGCTCGTGCCCGAGGACGCGGACGATGCGGCGCCAGGCGTCCGCCTCCTCCTCGCGCAGGGCGCGGGTGATGTCGGCGAGGACGAGCAGGCGATGAGGGACGCCGCGCTCGCGGAAGGCGGAGCGCCGCACGTCCCACCGTCCCGCGCCGCCGCCGAACGCGCGATCGACGGTCGACGGTCCTTCCTCGGCCAACAGATCCTCGAGGCCGAGCGTCAAGGCCGTCTCGCCGAGGAGACGCTCGCGCGGGATGGCCAGCAGGCGTTCGCCGGCAGGATTGACCAGGCGCAGGCGATCGGCGTCGTCGAAGGCGAAGATGGCGGCGTCGATACGGATCAAGACAGCTCGCAGCAGGGCTACGGCCTCGACGGCCTCGATCTTCCGCGACTCCATGAGCGCCGCCAGGGCGTTCACCTCGACCATCACCTCTCCCAAGGCGTCGTCGCGCCGGGCGTCGCGGGCGCGGAGGGAGTAGTCCTCCTCGCGCAGGGCGGTGATCAGGTTCGAGAGCGTGCGCAGCGGAAACGTCACCTGCTCGGGCAGGACGTAGACGGCGACGACGGTAGCCACGGCGAGGACGAAGAGCACGGTCCAGACGACCTTGGCCGAGAAGTCGCCGGCGAAGACGAGCAGCAGCGCGGTCAGCGCCAGGGGCGCCAGCGCGGCGAGGGCGGTGAGGATGATGCGTCGTTCGTAGCGCACTAAAGGCCGTACCGCTGCATCCTGCGGTACAACGTGCCGCGCGACAACCCCAGCGCCTCGGCGGCCTTGCTCACGTTGCCATCGAAGCGGACCAGGGCCTTGCGGATGAGCAAGGCCTCCACGTCCTCGAGGCTCATGTCCTCGATGCGCTGCTCGGACGGCGGCTGGAGGCCGAGGTCGCCGCGGCCGATGGATGTGCCGACGGTCATGAGCACGGCCCGCTCGACGACGTGATCGAGCTCGCGCACGTTGCCGGGCCAGGTGTGATCGAGCAGGGCCTTGATCGCGGCAGGGTCGAAGGACGATGCGTTCTTGCGGTAGCGCCGGGCGTGATGCGTCAGAAAATGCGCGGCCAGCTGGGGGATGTCCTCGCGGCGCTCGCGCAGGGGCGGGAGGCGGATCTCGACCGTGTTCAGGCGGAAGAGGAGGTCCTGGCGGAAGCGGCCGGCGGCGACGTCCTCCTCGAGCGTGGCATTGGTGGCGGAGAGGATGCGCACGTCCACGCGGCGGGTCTGGGACGAGCCGACGCGCTCGAACTCGCCGGTCTCGACGACGCGCAGCAGCTTGGCCTGCTGCGCGGGCGGTACGTTGGCGATCTCGTCGAGGAAGAGCGTTCCGCCGTCGGCGAGCTCGAAGCGGCCGACGCGGTCCGCACGGGCGTCGGTGAACGCGCCCTTCACGTGTCCGAACAGCTCGCTCTCGAAGACGCTCTCGGACAGACCGCCGGCATTCACGGTCACGAGCGGCTTGGCCGCCCGGCGCGACACGGCGTGCAGCGCCCGGGCGACCACGCCCTTGCCCGTGCCGTTCTCGCCGCGAATGAGCACGTTCGCGTCCGAAGGACCGACGCGCTCGATGACGTCCAGCACCGGGCGCATGGC
>JBIOTX010000027.1:0-47065 GCA_044866315.1 Thermoanaerobaculia bacterium
TTGGTCGGGCAGGGGGGATTTGAACCCCCGACCACCTGAACCCCATTCAGGTACGCTACCAGGCTGCGCTACTGCCCGACTCGGCGGATGCTAACACGCCTAAGGACCCGTAATTCCTACGGCTGCGCCGGGGCCCACAGAATCAGGTACTTGGTGACCTCGATGTTCTGGCGGGTGGGGATGATCGACAGGTCCTCGATCTCCCGGGCCTTGGTCTCGAACTCCTCCCGGAGGGCCTGGAGCTCCTTGTCCCAGGCGCGCTGGATCTGGCGGATGCGCTCGAGGTAGTCGACTTCCCGCACGCTCACGGTCGCGTCCGCAACGGCGGCGGGGCGGCCGCTGGTGATGTTGTAGAGGGTCTGGCCCCAGGCGACGTTCACTTCCTGGATGTCGCTGCGCTCCGTTTCGTCGTTGGCCTCGTGGTCGCGCTCTTCGCGCTCGGACTTCTCGCGGAGCTGGTCGATGCGCCGGCGGAAGGTGCTCTCGAGGCGCTCCTGCTGGTCCTCGACCCGGCGCGTGGCCTCTTCGCGGCAACGCTCGAGGAAGGCTTCGCGGGTCTCGGCGGGCTCGGAGTAGAGGTTGAAGGTGGGGTTGTAGAAGATCTGCAGGCGCTCGTTTTCCTCGAGGAACTGCTGGAAGGCCTCCTGCGACTGGGCCGCGCTCTGCTGCAGGGCCTCGGGGGGGATGGCGATGTCGATACGCCTCGCCGGATCGGGGACGGTCCGGACGTCGAGCTGCTCGGGATCGATCTGCGAGGCCTGCTGCCACAGCACCCGTCCGTCACTTGGAGCGATCGGGGCGATGTAGGAGCACGTGACGGCGTGATGGAGGCCGCTGCGGGACTCGACGTGGGTGACGATGCCCTCGGCGAGTACGTAGGGCCGGTAGGGGCCGAGGGGACCGCCGTAGACGTAGAGCTGCTCGAGCGTGCCGCCGGCGCGGCGTGCGCTCAGGCGCGCGCGCGGCGTCGCCGAGACGGCCTGGGCGTCGCGGTCGTGCTCGACGGTCATGCCGTGCGCGACCGGCGCCACGTCGAGCACGCGACCGGGCACGCCCGCCAGCGCCTGCACGACGGCCTCGCGCTTGTCCGGCGGCAGGAGGAAGACGATGCATCCGCCTCCCCCCGCCCCGCACACTTTGCCGCCCCACGCACCGGCGCCCGTCGCCGCCTCGATCGCGGCGTCGATCTCCGGCGTGGAGATGCCGTCGACGAGCTCTTTGCGGGCCTTCCACTCTTTCTCGAGGGCCTCGCCCGCGGCCTCGAAGTTGCCGCTGTCGAGGGCGCGCTCCATCTCGATGGACACGAGCGAGATCGCGCGCAGGCCCTTCTGCACCTTCTTCTTCCCGTCGAGCTGGCGCTTGTACATTTGCCAGTTGTTCGTCCCGGAGAAGTGGGCGATGCCGGTGTAGTGCAGGAGCATGTGCGCGCCGAGGTCGTGCACGCTGGTCTGCAGGGGATGGCGCTTCGGCACGCCGGGATTGAGGTGGAGCGATCCCAGCCCGCCGAAGACGGCCGGGTAGTAGTCCTGGATGCCCGCGGGAACGTTGAGCAGGCGCGTCTCCAGGTCGCGGACCAGGAAGATCAGGTCCTCGCCGTCGACCGGTTGGCCGGCGAGCTCGGACAGCGCGCGCACGAGGGTGACCGCCAGCGCGGACGAGCCGCCGAGGCCCGAGCCGCGGGGGGCGTCGGTTCGCGTCTGGATGCGGATCCCGTTGAGCTTGAAGTGCTCGACGATGCGATGGAGCAGCGCCGCCTTGGGATCGTTCGACATCTCCTGCACCGACTCGTAGCGCTGCCGGTACTGCTGATCGGTGAGATGGATCTCGATCGCGCCGTCGCCGGTCTCGGAGACTTCCGACTCCGCGTAGTACGAGATGGCCACGTTGACCGTGCGCGAGCCGGGATGGAAGAGGTAGAGGGGCCAGAGATCGAGGGTACCGCCAGCGAGATCGGCGCGCACGGGCGCCCGGACTGTGACCTTGTTCATATTGGGTGAGCGCGATTGTGCTAGAAGAGTGCCCGCAGCTCCACGCTTTTTTCGGCCTGTGCCGGTACCGGCTCGGCGAGCTTCGGGCCCAGGCGGCCGACGCTGGCGCGGAAGTGGCGCAGCGAGTCGCCGTGCAGCGGGTCGGGCGTAATGGACTTGAGTTGCAACGGGTTGAGCCACTTCCCGCGCTCGGTGACCCGATAGTCGAGATGCGGGCCGGTGGCGAGGCCGGTGCGGCCGACGTAGCCGATGACGTCGCCCTGCATGACCTTTGTCCCGCGCTTGAGTCCCTTGGCGAAGCGGGAGAGGTGGAGGTAGTAGGTCTCGTAGACCGAGTTGTGCTTGATGCGGACGAAGTTCCCTTCGCCGGCCTTGTAGCGCGCCTCCACGACCACGCCGTCCGCGGTGGTCATGACCGGCGTGCCGACCGGCGCGCCGTAGTCGATGCCGTAGTGCGGGCGGAAGTACTTGAGCACGGGATGGAAGCGCCGCTTGCTGAATCCCGAGGTCACGCGGGTGAACTGCAGCGGCGCCTTGAGGAACTGCTTGCGCAGCGGCGATCCGGAGCGCGCGTAGTAGCCGGCGCGTCCGTCGCTCATCTCGTGCCGGAAGGCCTCGTAGGTGTTGCCCTTCTGGGTGAAGCGCGCGGCGGTGATCGGTCCGTAGCCGATCAGGTCATTGCCCGCGTACTGCTTGGTCACGACCAGGCTGAAGGAGTCGCCGCGATTGAGCTCGAAGAAGTCGATGTCCCACTGGAAGACGTCGACGAGCTGCTGGACCAGCTGCGGCCCCTCTCCGCTGTCGCGCAGGGCCTCGTACAGCGAGCGGTTGATCGTCGCCGAGACCGTGGTCTCCACGCTGCGCACCACGGCCGGCGCGGCCGTGACGTTGAAGCCGCCTCCCTCGCGAACGGCGCCGAGGTCGCCCCAGCCGGTGAGCCGGAGCTGGACGGCGTCGACTACGCCCGTGCGGTCGTAGTGCAGGCGGATGAGGTGTCCGGGTTTGAGGCGGCGGACGTCGAACGACTTGGCCAGCTCGCGGGTGAGGAGCGCGCTCTCGGTGCGGCTGAGCCCTCCGTCCACGAGGATCTTGTCCAGGGTGTCGTTCTTCTCGACCGTCAGGAGGATGGCGTGCTCGGGGAGCGCCGCGGTGGGATTCCGGTCGAGGTCTGCATAGCGCAGCGGGGGAATCGGGGCGAGCGCGCCTGCGGCCACCGCGCCGAATTCGGGCTGGTTCCGGACCGCGGACAGAAACAGGGGGATGATGATCGGCACGGCGAGGGCGACGTACACTCGCGGCCGTTTGACCACCCCACCCAGACGTCCGCCTAAGGCGCGAAGGAACTTCATCGGTACGAGTCGAGAACCGGGGGACAGCGCTCCCGCGCCGGATAGTAGCCTATTTGCTGACGGGTTCGAACTGCAGGACTTGCGTCGCCGCCTTCGGCAGCTCGGGCGCCTCGGCCCTGCGGTAGGTCACCGGGACGGTGAACATGGCCGGATCGGCCGAGACCTCGCGCACCGACGTCACCCACATCTCCCGAACCACCGTGCGCATCGGGGCGAGCTTGAGCTGCGACTTCGCCGCGGTCGGGGCGAGATGCGGAACCATCTTGATGGTCACGGTCTGGCGCAGCGGAAACCCTTTCAGCTTCGAGGTCTCCACGTCCATCAGCTCGTCGATCTGGGGGTTGCCGGTGCGGACGCGGTTGTTCACCGCGGCGTTGGTGACGTCGCCGAACCTGCCGGTCGTCCAGTTGTCGATCACCGTCGTCACGCTCTGCTTGAGGGGCATGTTGCGGGTGACGAAGATGATGTCGTAGTTGATGGTGATCCGGTGGTGCTCGGTCTCCACACCGGCGTGGAACGGCCGGTCCTCGAGCGTTTCCACTTTCGAGCGGAGGTTCTCGATCTTCAGGTTGCTCCCGCCGATGGCGCTGGCCACGCCGGACGTGTTCACCTCGTTGTAGGTCATCTTCACCGGGTCGATGAAGAAGAGCCGGCGCGAGCCGTCCGTGGTGATGACGTAAGTGCCGGGGGGATAGAGGTTACCGGCCAGGAAGTCGACTCGGGAACGGTCGCCGTCGAGGATCGCCTTCGCGGTCAGGTCGGTCATCGGCACCACGGCGTCGTCGGTGGTGCTTTTCTGGGAGAACTCGTACTGCAAAGCCGCGAACGAGGGAAAGGCGAGGAGTGCGAGGGCTGTCATCAGCAGCACTGTCTTTTTCATAAATAACCTCGGCGGTCGCTTCAGTATACACGGGAAATATCAGTAACTTGCGCGTGGTTGGGCTGCGCATGTCCAAACGCCGAGTCGCGATGGCCGCCATGGCGGTCCTCGCCGTGATGCCCCTCTCCGCCGCTCCCGTCACGCTGGAGACGGTCATCAAGAAGATCCAGGAGACCCAGAAGAGGACCAAGACCCTGCAGGCCGACTTCCGGCAGGAGAAGGAGCTGGCCCTGCTCTCGAAGCCGGAGGTCTCCACCGGCCGCTTCGTCTTCTCCAAGCCGAGCAACGTCCTCTGGACCTACAACGCCCCCAAGCGCGTGGAGATGGTCATCGCCGGCGGCGTCATGACCACCTACTACCCCGACCTCGGCAAGGCCGAGCGCATCGACGTCAAGCGCTTCGAGGACCGGATCTTCAAGTACATGGGCGCCTCCGGCGCAATCGACGAACTGGCGCGCTACTTCGACTTCACCTTCACCGACACGGCTTCGAAGCCGGTGTACGTGCTCGATCTCACGCCGAAGAACAAGGCCGTCTCCAAGCGCGTGCAGCGCATCAAGCTCTGGATCGACAAGAAGACCTTCCTCACCTCGAAGGTCGAGTACGTCGAGGGCGACGGCGACATCACGCGCTACGAGTTCACGAACGTGAAGATCAACGAGACCGTCCCGCAGGACCGGTTCGCGGTCCACCTTCCGGCGAACGTCAAGATCGAGCAGATGAAGCTGCAGTAAACAGTTCCCGGTTGCCAGTTACCAGTTCCCAGACTGGCTACGGGCAACTGGCTACTGGCAACGCATGTCACGCATTTCCTTCAACGTCCTCCACACCGACGGCGCGGCTCGCCGCGGCGAGCTCACCACGCGCCACGGCACGATCCAGACGCCGGTGTTCATGCCCGTGGGGACGCTGGCCTCGGTCAAGAGCCTCACCACCGATCAGCTCGAGGCGCTCGGGCCGGAGATCATCCTCTGCAACACCTACCACCTCATGCTCCGGCCGGGGATCGATCTCCTGGAGAAGCTCGGCGGGGTGCATCGCTTCATGGGCTGGGACCGGGCCGTGCTCACCGACTCCGGCGGGTTTCAGCTCTTCTCCCTGGCGTCGATCCGCAAGATCCGTGAGGAGGGGGTGGAGTTCCGCAGCCACATCGACGGCTCGCCGTACTTTCTCAGCCCCGAATCCTCGGTCGAGATCCAGACCCGGATGGGCGTGGACATCGCCATGGCTTTCGACGAGTGCCCGGCGTACGGGATCTCCCATGCCGAGGTGGAGAAGTCGATGCTGCTGACCCACCGCTGGGCGAAGCGGTCGCTGGCCGCCCGCACCGGCGCGTCGGCGCTGTTCGGGATCGTGCAGGGCGGGGTGCACCTCGACCTCCGCAGGCGGAGTGCCGAGGAGATCTCGGGGATGGACTTCGACGGCGTGGCCATCGGCGGCGTCTCCGTCGGCGAGCCGAAGGAGGAGATGTTCGAGGTGGTGGACTTCACCGCCCCCCTCCTCCCGGCGGACAAGCCGCGGTACCTGATGGGCGTCGGCACGCCGGAGGACCTGGTGAACGGCGTGGCGGCCGGGATCGACATGTTCGACTGCGTGATGCCGACCCGGAACGCCCGGAACGGCACCCTTTTCACCAGCGAGGGCAAGATCGCCATCAAGAACGCCCGCTTCGCGGCGGACGGCGGGCCGCTCGATCCGCGCTGCTCCTGCGTCACCTGCCGGACCGTGTCCCGGGCCTATCTGCGGCACCTTTACGTCAATGACGAGATCGCCGCGATGGTCTACAACACGATCCATAACGTCAGCTTTTACCTTGACTTAATGCGGACGATCCGACAGGCTATCGCGTCCGATTCGTTTACCTCTTTCCGCGAAGGCTTCCTGTCGCGGCTTGCACAAGAGACCACAGCATGAATGCGATAGCTCTGCTTCAGAGTTCCGGGGGCGCGGGTGCCCTCGTGCAGTTTCTGCCGATCGTGGCCATCGGCCTGATTTTCTACTTCCTGGTCATCGCCCCGGCCAACAAGCAGCGCAAGAAAACGCAGGAAATGCTGAGCGCGCTGAAGAAGGGCGATCGGGTGATTACGAGCGGCGGGATTTACGGGACGATTCAGGGTGTTGAGGCCGACGCTGTCTACCTGAAAATCGCCGACAACGTGAAAGTAAAGGTAGCGCGCTCTGCGATCTCCGGGGTCGTGACCGGGGAGTCCGAGTCGCAGGGCTAAACCTTCGGAGGCATCCTTGAATCGAAACGTCATCTGGAAAATCGTGTTGATTCTCGCCGTGCTGATGGTGTTCACGGTCGCCATCATCCCGACGAAGAACAATCCCGAGCCCATCAAGCGCGGCCTCGACCTCAAGGGCGGCATTCAGCTGGTCATGCAGGTCAACGTGAACGAGGCCGCCCGCCTGGAAGTCGACCAGGCCATGAACTCGCTCAAGGCTCAGGCCAAGGCCCAGAACCTTCCGACGCCCACTACCCGGCGCGTCGACGACCTGACCTTCGTGGCCTCGCCGGCCATGCCCGAGTACGAGAAGATCGGGGCCGACTTCCTGCCGTCGTTCGAAGCGACGCGCGTGGGCAACGAGCTCCGCTTCCGCTTCAAACCCATGGCGCTCAAGTCCCTCCAGCGGGACACGGTCGAGCAGGCCAAGGAGGCCATCGACCGCCGCGTCAACGCCCTCGGCGTGACCGAGCCGGTCATCGTCCCCGAGGGAGAGGACCGCATCTCCATCCAGCTCCCGGGCGTCGACGACCCGGCCCGGGTGAAGGACATCATCAAGACCACCGCCCAGCTCCAGTTCCGCATGGTCGAGGGCAACGGCGGTCCCAGCGCGCAGGCGGTCTGGAACACGCTCAGCCCCGCCCAGCGCAACGAGGTCGACATCCTCCCGTCCAACCGGGAAGACGACATGGGCCGCGTGGTCGGCGTGGAGTACCTGCCGGTCTCGAAGACCGTTCCCGTGAGCGGCCGCGACCTCAAGACCGCGCGCGTGCAGAAGGGACGGATCGGCGAGCCGGTGATCGGCTTCTCGCTCACGCCGGAAGGCGCGCCGAAGTTCGGCGAGCTGACCGGAGCGAACGTCGGCCGGCGCCTGGCCATCGTCCTCGACAACCGCGTCGTCTCCGCTCCGAACATCCACAGCCAGATCACCGACGAGGGCGTGATCGAGGGCAGCTTCACCCAGCAGCAGGCCGGCGATCTCGCGCTCATCTTGCGCAGCGGCTCGCTGCCGGCCTCCCTCACGACGCTCGAGGAGCGCACTGTCGGCCCGTCCCTCGGCCGCGACTCGATCCGCCAGGGCGTGACCGCCTCGGTGGTCGGCTTCATCCTCCTCGTGCTGGCGATCCTGCTCTACTACAAGGGCGCCGGCGTGAACGCCGTGCTGGCGCTGCTCCTGAACCTGATCATCCTCCTGGGGATGATGGCCTACTTCAAGGCCTCCCTGACCCTGCCCGGCATCGCCGGCATCGTCCTCACCCTGGGCATGGCCGTCGACTCGAACGTGCTGGTCTTCGAGCGCATCCGCGAGGAGCTGCGCGAAGGCAAGACCGTGCGGGCCTCGATCGAGCAGGGCTTCGCCCGGGCCTTCGGCACGATCATCGACACCCACCTGACCACGATCATCGCCGCCCTGTTCCTCTTCCAGTTCGGCACCGGCCCGATCCAGGGCTTCGCCGTCACCCTGCTCATCGGTCTCGCCGCGTCCGTGTTCACGGCCTTCTTCGTGTCGCGGATGATCTTCGACATCGTCTACAAGCCGACCGAGCGGCCGAAAGAGATCAGCATCTAACGCCCGGGTACAGGAAACGACCATGCAGATTTTCAAAGACCCCAACTACGACTTCATCAAGTGGCGCTGGCACGCCGTCGTGATCTCGCTGATCTTCATCGGCATCGGTGCGGCGCTGTTCGTCACCCGCGGCATCAACCTCGGCATCGACTTCGCCGGCGGCGCGAACATCATCCTCAAGTTCCAGGGTGAGCCGCCGCTCGCCAACCTCCGCGCCGAGCTCCCCGCGGCGATCATCCAGCAGTTCGGCAAGGCCGCGGAGAACGAGGTGCAGATCCGCCTCCCCCGGCAGGCGCGCGAGGGCGACTACGCGGGCCAGGTCGTCGAGCAGCTGCAGAAGCGGATGAACCCCGAGACCGCGGCCAAGCACGATCTGAACTACCACGGCCGCGACCCGCTTGCATCGCTGCTCATGCAGGCCGATCCCGACAAGCGCGGCACGAACCCGGCCGCCCAGCAGTACTACCGCGATCTCGCCAAGCGGATCATCGACCGCCGCTCGGAGCTCGGCATCTTCAGCTCCATGCAGCAGGTCACCCAGGGCACCTCCACCGGCGTCGCCCAGCTGCTGAACGAGAAGGCCTTCCTCGGCCGCTTCAACGTTCTCAATCAGGAGACCGTCGGCCCGCAGGTCGGCGAGCAGCTCCAGCGGAAGGCCTTCCTGGCCATCATTCTCTCGTCGCTGGCCATGGGCATCTACATCTGGCTGCGCTTCGACCTCAAGTTCGGCGTGGCGGCCATCATCTGCATCATCCACGACGTGCTCGTGGCCATGGCCTTCCTGATCATGATGCGCCTGGAGTTCTCGCTGAACGTCGTCGCGGCGCTCCTGACCATCGTCGGCTACTCGATCAACGACACCGTCGTCACCTACGACCGCGTCCGCGAGAACCAGCGCAAGATCAAGAAGCCGATGTCGATCTCCGAGCACCTGAACCTGGCCATGAACCAGACCCTCTCGCGCACGATCCTCACCAGCGGCTCGGTGTTCCTGGTCCTCCTGGCCCTGCTCGCGTTCGGCGGCGAAGTGATCCGCGGCTTCTCCTGGATCCTCACCATCGGCGTGATCAGCGGCACTTACTCGACGCTTCTCATCGTCCCGGCCGTGGCCGTGGCCTGGGACCGCTGGCGCGGGACCAACGGCGCGAACCGGCCGGCCCCGGCGCCGACGTCACGGGTCGAGGCGTCCCGCGACGAGTTCCGGAAGCGGAAAGCGTCCTGAGCCGCGCATAAAACTTGCTGACCACGAAACGGGCATGAAGAAGTTCATGCCCGTTTTTCTTTTTCTCCTCGTCTTCGCTGCGTCCGCCGAGGCCCAGGTGCGCTGGGGCGTGCGCCTCGGGTTCGCCGACAGTGAGCCCATGGTCGGCGGCGAAATGATCATGCGCATCGGCGGCGGCTTCTGGTTCAACCCGAACGTCGAGCTCTCCACCGACATCGTCAGCGCCAATGCCGACGCCCACTACGACATCGAGATCACGCGCGACGCGGCGATCTGGTTCGGCGCGGGCATCGCGGCCGTGATTCCGGAGGAACAGGACCTCGACGTGGGCGTGAATCTGCTGGCGGGCATCGGGGTGAATCGCGGCGGGCGGATCTTCTACGCGCAGCTCAAGCGCACCGCGCCGACCGACTACGACAGCTACAACACGGTCGCCGTCGGCATGCGCTTCTGAGTTGATAGACTCCGCGGTCTATGCCGAACAGCGACCGCGACGAAGCCCTCGATTACCACTCGAGCGGCCGGCCCGGGAAGATCGAGGTCGTGCCGTCGAAGCCGACGGCCACGCAGCGCGACCTCTCCCTCGCCTACACCCCCGGTGTCGCCATTCCCTGCCTGGAGATCGCCCGTGATCCCGCCAGCGTCTACAGGTACACCGCCAAGGGCAACCTCGTCGCCGTCATCACCAACGGCACCGCCGTCCTGGGGCTGGGCAACATCGGCCCCGCGGCCGGCAAGCCGGTGATGGAGGGGAAGGGCGTTCTCTTCAAGCGCTTCGCCGACATCGACGTGTTCGACCTGGAGATCGACACGCGCGACACCGAGGAGTTCATCCGCGTCGTCAAGGCCCTCGAGCCGACCTTCGGCGGCATCAACCTCGAGGACGTGGCCGCCCCCGAGTGCTTCGAGATCGAAGAGCGCCTGAAAAAGGAGATGAAGATCCCCGTCTTCCACGACGACCAGCACGGGACGGCCATCATCTCCGCCGCCGCCCTGGTCAACGCCCTCCAGGTGTCGAACAAGAAGATCGATCAGGTGAAGATGGTCATCTCCGGTGCCGGCGCCGCGGCCATGGCCTGCCTGCGCCTCTACATCAAGCTCGGCCTGCGCAAGGAGAACGCCCTCCTCGTCGACCGCCACGGCGTGATCCACAAGGGCCGCACCGAGGACATGACCCCGTACAAGGAGGAGTTCGCGGCCGACACGGACCGGCGCACGCTCGCCGATGCCATGCGCGGTGCGGACGTCTTCATCGGCCTCTCCGCCGGCGGCATCGTCACCCAGGACATGGTCCGATCGATGGCCAAGGACCCCATCGTCTTCGCCATGGCCAATCCGAACCCGGAGATCGGCTACGAGGAGGCCACCGCCGCGCGTCCGGACGTGATCATGGCCACCGGCCGCTCCGACTACCCGAACCAGGTCAACAACGTCCTCGGCTTCCCGTTCATCTTCCGCGGCGCGCTCGACTGCCGGGCCACGACCATCAACGACGAGATGAAGCTCGCCGCCTCGCACGCCCTGGCCGACCTGGCCAAGGAAGACGTCCCTGACTCCGTGCTCCGCGCCTACTCGAAAGACCGCATGGTCTTCGGCCGCGAGTACCTGATCCCGAAGCCGTTCGACTATCGCGTGCTGCTCAACGTGCCGGTCGCCGTCGCCCGCGCGGCCGCGGAGACGGGCGTGGCCCAGGAGCCGATCCAGGACTACGACGCCTACCGCCGCCGGCTGGAGAACATGCTCGGCCGCTCGCGCGGGATGATGCACGACATCTATGGCCGGGCCCGGAAGGACCCGAAACGCATCGTCTTCCCCGAGGGGGACCAGGAGAAGATCATCCGCGCGGCGAAGATCCTCATCGACGAGGGTCTCGCCCATCCCATCCTCCTCGTCCGCAAGGAGCAGATCACCCAGCTCCTGGCCAAGTACAACATCGACGAGAGCAAGGTCACCATCATCGACATCGAGAACTGCCAGGAGAAGTTCGCCGACTACTCCCAGCGCTTCGCCGAGATGCGCAAGCGCCGCGGCATCACCGTGGCCGACGCCCACCGGATCATGAACAGCCGGAACTTCTTCGCCATGATGATGATCGAGTCCGGCGACGCGGACGGCGTCATCGCCGGCCTGCGCGCGTACTACCCGGCCACCATCCGCCCGGCCCTGCAGATCGTGAAGACCCGCCCCGGCGTAAGGCACGTCTCCGGCGCCTATCTGCTCATGTTCAAGGACCGGATGATGATCCTGGCCGACACCACGGTGAACATCGCCCCCGACAGCGAGACCCTCGCCGAGATCGCCGAGCAGACCGCGGAGACGGCCAAGCGCTTCAACATGGAGCCGCGGGTCGCGTTCATCTCCTTCTCCAACTTCGGCTCGACCAAGCACGAGCAGACCGAGAAGGTCCGCGAGGCGGTGGAGATCCTCAGGAAGCGCCGCCCCGATCTCATCGTCGACGGCGAGATGCAGGCCGATACGGCCATCCTCCCGGAGATCGCCCAGCAGGACTACCCCTGGAGCGCGATCCAGGGCGACGCGAACGTACTCGTCTTCCCGAGCCTCGACGCCGCAAACGCCGCCTATAAGCTCCTGTGGCGCGTCGGCGGCGCGGAGGTCATCGGCCCGATCCTCCAGGGCCTCGCCCGCCCCGTGCACGTGCTCCAGCGCGGCGTCGACGTGAACGACATCGTCAACATGGCCGCGATCGCCGTGCTGGATGCTCAGGAGCTGGAAGCCCGGAAGTAACCTCTCGTTTCCCCTCTCTCCGCTCGCGGGGAGAGGGGCCAGGGGTGAGGGGCTCTAACGAGCCGGCCGGTCTTCGTTGGGCGGATTGAAGCTCCCCGCTCCGTTGGCGGTGTGCTCCGGCGGCATGCAGCTCCGCACCAGCGCGCTGAGCGCGCCGATGTCGAACGGCTTCGGCAGGAACGCGCAGATGCCGCCGGTCACCGCCGTCGCCACCTCGGGATCCTTGTTCGCGCTGACCACGATCACCGGGATGCGCTGCAGCTCCCGGTCGCCCTGGCGCTCGCGCAGGACGTCCCAGCCCGAGAGCACCGGCATCATCAGATCGAGCACCACCACGTCCGGGTGCTCGGCGCGCATCAGGTCCAGCGCCTCTCTGCCGTTCGGCGCCTCCAGGAAGGTATAGCCGTCGCGTCTCAGGGCGGCGACGATCATCCGGCGGATGTTCGGGTCGTCGTCCACGACCAGAACGGTGCGATTCTCTACGTCCACTACGGCGAGGAATTATCACTGATGCCGGTCGTTGTCCAATCGCGCGCCATGAAAATCGCGGTGGCCATGTCCGGCGGGGTCGATTCTTCGACCGCCGCGTACCTCTTGAAGTCGCAGGGGCATGAGGTCGTCGGCCTGTCCATGCAGATGTACGACAACCTCAGCCGTGATGCCGACTCCACGTACGGTGGATGCTGCACGATCGACGATCTTGCGGACGCCCGCCGTGTGGCCTGGCGCCTGGAGATCCCTCACTTCACCCTCAATCTCGAGGCGAACTTCCACGAGAAGGTCATCAAGCCCTTCGTCTCCGGCTATCTCGCCGGTACGACGCCGAGTCCATGCGTACTCTGCAATACGCACGTGAAATTCGACCTCTTTCACCAGAAGGCCATCGCCATCGGCGCGGAGAAGATCGCCACCGGCCACTACGCGCGGATCACGCAGAATGGCGACCGCTTCGAGCTGCGCAAGGCCGTCGATCGGGCCAAGGACCAGACCTACTTCCTCTTCGAGCTCACCCAGGCCCAGCTCCGCGAGGCCCTCTTCCCCCTGGGCGAGCTGACCAAGCCCGAGGTGCGCGAGATCGCGGCCGAGGCGGGGCTGTCCGTGGCCCGGAAGAAGGAGTCGTACGAGATCTGCTTCGTGCCGGAGAAGGACGGCTACGCGAAGATCGTCGAGCGCGAGGCCGGTATCCAGCCCGGCGAGGCCGCGGGCGAAATCGTGGACGTGGAGGGGAACGCCGTCGGCACCCACGAGGGTTACTACCACTTCACCATCGGCCAGCGGCGCGGCCTCGACATCGGCGGCACCGCCGAGCGGACGTACGTCGTCGACGTGAACCCGTTTACGAAGAAGGTCGTCGTCGGCCCCGCGTCCGCGCTCGAGCGCGACGAGCTGACCGCGGAGCGCGTGCACTGGATCTCCGGCCAGCCGCCCACCGGACCGATCGAGGTCCAGGCCCGCGTGCGCTCGCGGATGGCCGACGTTGCGGCGACGGTCACCCCCCTGGACGGCGACCGCGCCCGGGTGACTTTCGCCCAGAAGCTCCGCGCCGTCGCCCCCGGCCAAGCGGTCGTTTTCTATCAGGACGACCTTTGCCTCGGCGGCGGCTGGATTGCGCGCTGACGCACGCCGGCGTACCTTTGAGGACATCCGGACAGACGGCAGCCTCGTAGGGAAACGTACGAAAAGGAGCGTCCATGGCTAACAAGATCGCCACGATCCTCGGTATCGGATTCCTCCTCGTCGGCCTCCTCGGCTTCGTGATGCCTCACGCCCTCGGTGCCCACTTCTCTCTCGTTCACAACATCATCCACCTCGTCACCGGCGCGGTCTCGCTCTGGATCGGCCTCAAGGCCACCCCCGCCGGAGCGAAGACGTTCTGTCTCGTCTTCGGGGCGGTGTACCTGCTGCTCGGCATCGTCGGGTTCGCGCTCGGGACGGGCGATGGCCGGGTTCTGGCCGTTCTTCCGGGCCAGCTGGAGCTGGGGACGACCGATCACGCCCTCCACGTCCTGCTCGGCGCGATCTATCTCGTCGGCGGACTGATGACGCGCACCGTGACTGTGGCGACGCGCACGGCCTGATTCACCGCGCGTCCAGCTGCGCCATCTTCGCCTCGATCGTCGGCGCCCATTCGGCCGTGCAGGCCGGGTGGGCGCGGGCTTTCGCCAGCACCTCGCGCGCCCGGCCGACGTCGCCGGACAGGCGCAGCAGCGTCCCGATCTTCACGAGCGACGGCACCGCCGCCGGCCCGTTCGGATCGGCGGCCAGCAGCCCCTCGTAGAGGCTGAGCGCCCACTCCCGGTTCCCGGAGCGCTCGGCGAACATCGCCGCGCGGCCGAGGAACTTCGGGACGGGCAGCGGTTGCATGGTGAGCTCCTGGATGAGGCTCGCCGCCAAGTCGTTTTGCTTCTCCTCGGCATAGCGATTCAGGAGACGTGTGCCGCAGGAGTCGAGCATCGGCGCGTCTTCGCTCCGCTGCGCCACTTCCACGGCCGTCTGCAGGGCGTCGATGTCCGCCGGCTTCTCGCGCAGCACGGCGCCGAGCTCGCGCTTGGCCGCCGCGTAGTCGCCCTGGTCGCGCGCGGCCATCGCCCGCACCGTCCGCTCGTCGAGCGCCCAGGTGGTCTCCTTCTCCACCGCCGGATTCACGTACTGCTCCTCGAAGCGGGTCAGCTTCACGATCAGCGCCGCGGCGATTCCGAACACGAATCCGCCGACGTGCGCGGAGAACGCCACGCTGCCCGAGTCCTCGCCGAGCATCTCCAGGAGCTGCTTGGCGAACCAGAGCGGCAGCACCACGAACGCCGGCAGGAAGAAGCGGAAGTGCAGCGATGGCCGGATGAGGAGCGGCACGAACAGGAACTCGACCTTCGACTTGAGGAAGCGGACGAAGTACGCACCCATCACCGCCGCGATGGCGCCGGACGCGCCGACGAGGGGAATGGTGCTGACGGGGTGGTTGACCGCGTACGTCAGCGTCGCGGCGAGGCCGCCGGCGAGATATAGCGCCGCGAATACCGGCCGCCCGAACACGTCCTCGACGAATGGCCCGGAGACGAAGAAAAACAGCAGGTTGAAGAGCAGGTGCAGGAACCCGGCGTGCACGAACATCGAGCTCACCAGCCGGAACGCGCCTCCCTCGGCCGGCACGTAGCCGAACCGCACCTTCGGCATGTTCTTGTACGCGTCCACCGCCTCCTGGGCGATGGTGTTGAACCGGACCTGCTCGCGCCGCGCGATCTCCGGCGGCGGCCGCTGCGCCCGCGCGCGCTGCAGGTCGAGATACCGCTTCGCGTTCGGATTCAGCACCTCGGACATCGACGGCGGGACTTCCAGGTAAGGGTGCCGGCTGATGTAGACCCAGGCCTCCGTCCACTCCTGATCGATCTTCGCCGTGCGCCGCCGCTCCGCCGTCTCCACGGCCACGAAGGCCAGGATGTTCAGGGCGATGATCGCGTACGAGACCCAGGCATGCCGGCGGATCTCGGCGTCATCACGGCCGATCGGAAGGAGGAGCATGGGGAAGCCGCTATTTTACGGCCGGTGCGATCGTACCCTCACTCCACCGTCACGCTCTTCGCCAGGTTCCGCGGCTGGTCCACGTCGCATCCGCGGCGCAGGGCGATGTAGTACGCCAGGAGCTGGGTCGGGACGACGGTGAGGATCGGCTGCAACGGCTCGATGCTCCAGGGCACCTCGATATAGTCGTCGGCCATCTTCTTCATCTCTTCGTCGCCTTCGTCGCAGATGACGATCAGCTTTCCGTCGCGGGCTTTCACTTCCTGCAGGTTGGACGCGACCTTGTCGTAGACCGGGGTGTGGGTGGCCACGGCGACGATGGGCATGTTCTCGTCGATGAGGGCGATGGGCCCGTGCTTCATCTCCCCGGCCGGATAGCCTTCGGCGTGGATGTACGAGATCTCCTTGAGCTTGAGTGCGCCCTCCAGGGCGATGGGGTAGTGCACGCCGCGGCCGAGGAAGAGGAAGTCCTGGGCCCGGTGGTATTTGTTGGCCAGCTGCTCGATGTGCTTCTCCTGGGTCTTGAGCAGGTGCTCGATCTTGTGGGGGATGACCGACAGCTCGTGCATGGCGTAGCGGATGTCGTCGCGGTCGTCGCCGCGGAGCATGCGCACGTAGAGCGAGAGCAGGTAGAACGCCGTGAGCTGGGTGGTGAAGGCCTTGGTCGATGCCACGCCGATCTCCGGGCCGGCATTCGTGTAGATCACGCCGTCGGAGAGGCGCGTCGCGGCCGCGCCGATCACGTTGCAGATGGTGATCAGCTTCGCCCCCTTCGCCTTGGCCTCCTGCATGCCGGCGATGGTGTCCGCGGTCTCGCCGGATTGGGTCACGCCGATGAGGAGGGTCGAGTCGTCGATGATCGGATCGCGGTAGCGGTACTCGGAGCCGTAGTCGACTTCGACCGGGATGCGCGCCGCGTTCTCGAGGATGAACTTCCCGACCAGCCCCGCGTGCCACGACGTGCCGCAGGCGACGATGTGGATCTTCTTGAACTTCGCCCACTCCTCGGCGGTGAGCTCGAGGTCGTTGAAGTAGACCTCGCCCGACTCCTCGAACATGCGGCCGTTGAAGGTGTCGCGCACCGCCCGCGGCTGCTCGTGGATCTCCTTGAGCATGTAGTGCCGGTAGCCTTCCTTCTCGGCCATCACGGCGTCCCAGAGGATCTTCTTCGGCTCGCGGTCGATCTTCTCGTCCTCGGCCGTGAAGAGGTCGACCGACTTGTCGTTGGCCACGGCGTACTCGCCGTCTTCGAGGTAGATGATGTTGCGCGTGTAGGAGAGCAGCGGCGCGACGTCCGAGGCGACGATGTTCTCGCCCTCGCCCAGGCCGATTACCAGGGGCGGACCCTGCTTGGCGGCGATGATCGTTCCCGGCTCGTCGGCGGCGATCATCACCAGCGCATAGTGGCCTTCCAGCTCCTTGAGGGCCTTCTTCACCGCGTCGACGAACTTCGTCCCGCCCTTGCGGTACTCCTCGATGAGATGGGCGACGACTTCCGTGTCCGTCTCGCTCTTGAACTCGTGTCCCGCCGCCTTGAGCCGCTGCTTGAGGGGAAGGAAGTTCTCGATGATGCCGTTGTGGATGACCACCACGTTCCCCGTGCAGTCGCGGTGGGGGTGGGCGTTGTTCTCATTGGGCTTGCCGTGGGTGGCCCAGCGGGTGTGGCCCATGCCGAACGTGCCGTGGAGCTGCTTGTCCTCCAGCTTCGACTCGAGGTTGGTCAGCTTCCCCTCGGCGCGGACCACGTCCACGCCGTTGCCGTTCACCACGGCGATGCCCGCGCTGTCGTAGCCGCGGTACTCCAGTTTCTTGAGGCCCCCGATGATGACCGGCACCACGTCACGCGTGCCGACGTATCCAATGATTCCGCACATGAGTTCTCCCGTTAGAATGCGCCGCTGATGATCATCCGGAAATCGGTCGCGGCGGTGGCGCTCCTGGCTCTTTTTTGTGGCAAGCGCGGGGACCCGAAGCCGCCCGTGCCGGTCATTCCGGCGGCGACCACGGACCTCGTTGTAGCACAGCGTGCCGACAAAGTGCTTCTCTCCTGGAGCTATCCCTCCCTGACGACGACAGGCAAGAGCCTGACCGACGTCCGTCTGATTTCGGTGTACCGCCACGTCGAAGAGCTTCCCGTGCCTGCCGGCGGCCGCGATCCCAACACGATCCTGCCCGGTGACGTCGATCCGACGATACCGCGGCCGATCGCGCTGTTCTCGAAACTGCCCACCGTACCGAAGGCGCAGTTCGAGAAGCTCAGTACCCGGATAGACAGCATAGAAAAGGCCAACCTGCCGGCCGCGACCGTGGGGGCGAAGCTCCTTTACGAGGACAGCCCTCCCTTTCGCACGTCCGACGGCCGGCCGGTGCGGCTGACCTACGCGATCGTGACCGAGGGGGGGACGTCCAAGAGCGAGCCGTCCAACCTGGCGACGATCGTGCCTCTGCCGGTGGCGGTGCCGCCCGCGCCGGTCACGGCCACTGCCGCCGCCGAGGGCGTCAAGCTGGCGTGGGCCGCGCCGGACCGGGCCGTATCGGGAGACAAGGCGCCGATCGTCATGGGCTACAACATCTACCGCACCGCGGCCGGCGAGGAGCTCGACGAGCTGGCCTCTCCGATCAACCCCTCGCCCGTGACGGTGACGACGTACACGGACGTGCCGCCGTACGGCGAGCACGAGTACCGCGTGGCGGCGGTGGCCACGCCCGGGCCGCCGCTGGTGCAGAGCGCGCCGTCCGCGCCCGCGAAGGCCGGGTTCCGCGACCTCGTCCCGCCGCCGCCGCCGACCGGCGTGACCGCGCTCGTGGAGACCGATCGCGTGCGCCTGCTCTGGGACGAAGTCAACGTCCCCGATCTGGACGGCTACAAGATCTACCGCTACGAAGGCCCGGGGAAGCTGACCCTCACCCCGCAGGTCCTTCGCGGCACGAACTTCCTCGACATCGCCATCGCGCCGGGACTGACCTTCCAGTACGAGATCACGGCGGTCGACAAGAGCGGCAACGAGAGCAAGGGCACCAAATCCGAGCCCGTGCTGGTGCCGAAGACGCCGTGACTCATCGCCTGATCCCCATCCAGTCCCCTTCGGCGGTGCCGGTGCGGTATCGCGGCACGCCCATCGAGCGCCTGCTGCTCTGGCACAACCGCGTGGCCGAGCCCGAGCTGGTCGAGCGCGCGGAGCTCCTGGTGGGCATGTGCATGGACAACCGCAAGAAGCTGCGCATCCCCGAGAACTTCGCCTTCGTGCTGCGCAGCGGCGGCGGCAACCTGCGCCACAGCGAGTTCAAGGTGTCATTCGCCATCGGCTTCGGCGGTGTGCGCGCGATCGCCCTGGTGGTGCACAACCACTGCGGCATGGTCGGCCTCTCCCAGCGCCGCGGCGCTTTCGTGGAGGGCTTGGTCGACGCCGGCTGGGACCGCGAGGACGCCGAGCAGCACTTCGACGCCTTCGCTCCGCTCTTCGAGATCGGCAACGAGATCGACTTCGCCCTCTCCGAGGCCACCCGGCTGCGGAAGCGCTATCCGAAGGTGATCGTGGCGCCGATGCGCTACGACGTGGCGGACAACCTGTTGTACCTGATCGACGAGAGTTAGCGCAGCAGCGTGCGCAGCCGCTCCGGATCGCTCGTCGGCTCCTCGCAGGCGTAGCCGAAGCAGACGTAGGCCATGGTGCGGTCCTGGGGCCGGTTCTCCATCAGCGGCAGGTCCGCCGAGCCGGGGCCGGCGACGAGCACGCGGTGGGGCAGGAAGGTCTCGCCGACGACCTTCTTCAGCGCGGCGACGTCGTCGCCGGTGAGGGCGATCTCCTTCGGCTGGCCGGAGCGCCACTCGGCGACGCCGAGGAGGAAGCCGAAGCCGGAGGGGTAGCGCTCGGCCAGAGGCCAGGTTGCCTCCAGCGCCTCGGTGGCCACACGGGCGGCCTCCGCGTCGCCGAACAGCAGGGCGTGGCGGAGGAGGACGTCGCAGGCGACGGACGTGCCGCTCGGCGTGGCGTTGTCGAAGAGGTCTTTCGGACGCGTGATCAGCTGCTCGCCGTCTTTCGGCGTGTCGTAGAAGCCGCCGTTCTCCTCGTCGCGGAAGCGCGTGACGATCTGCCCTGCCAGTCCGCGCGCGGCGTCCAGATACCGCCGCTCGTGCGTGGCCTCGTACGCGAGCGTGAGGCCCCAGGCCACGCCTGCGTAGTCCTCGAGCAGACCGGCGATCTTCGCGTGCCGCGTGAGCCGCCCCTCGGCGTCGATGCGCGTGAGGAGAAAATCGGCGTTCTTGCGCACCACGTCGTCGTATTTGCCGAACGCCAGCGCCGCCTCGGCGAATGCGGCCAGCATCCACCCGTTCCACCCGGCGAGCATCTTCTCGTCGCGCCCGGGCCAGACGCGCTGCGAGCGCACCCCGTACAGCTTGCACTTGCCGCGCGCGGCGATCTCCATCAGACGATCGAGGGAAAGGTCGAGATCGTTCGCCACGTCCGCCGGATCGCGCGGCACGTTCAGGATGTTGTGCCCCTCCCAGTTCCCGCGTTCGGTGACGTCATAGAGCGCGCAGAAGACCCGACCTTCCTCCGGCCCCAGAATCTCCATCACTTCGGCCCGCGACCAGACGTAGAACTTGCCCTCCTCGCCTTCCGAGTCCGCGTCGAGGGTCGAGTAGAACGCCCCCTCGGGGGAGGTCATCTCGCGCTGTACGAAGCCGAGGATCTCGTTGGCGATCCGGGCGAAGAACGGGTCCTTCGTCCACTGCCACGCGCGCGTGTACAGCCGCGTCAGGAGGGCGTTGTCGTAGAGCATCTTCTCGAAGTGCGGCACCAGCCAGCGGGCGTCGACGGAGTAGCGGTGGAAGCCGCCGCCGACCTGGTCGTACATCCCCCCGCGAGCCATCTTCGTCAGCGTGTTCGCGACGATCTCGCGCAACTGCGCGTCCTGCGTCCGCGAGGCCACCTGCATCAGGAAGTCGAGCGACATCGAGGGCGGGAACTTCGGTGCGCCGCCGAAGCCGCCGTGCACGGGGTCATATGTGGATGCGATGCGCGCCGCGGCGCGGTCGAGCGCGGTCCGGTCGATCGCGCTCTCGGTCTTCGGCACGCGCAGGCCGCCCTGCAGCGCCTGGCGCACCTCGTTCGCCGCATCGTCGACCTCGCTGCGCCGCTCGCGATAGGCGCCGGCCACGTGCTCGAGCACGCGCCGGAAGCCGGGCATCCCATGGCGGTCATTCGGCGGAAAGTACGTGCCGGCGTAGAACGGCCGCCCGTCCGGGGTGAGGAACATCGACATCGGCCAGCCGCCGTGGCCGGTCATCATCTGCACCGCCTGCATGTAGATCGAGTCGACGTCCGGCCGCTCCTCCCGGTCCACCTTGATGGAGACGAACTCGCGGTTCAGCACCGCCGCGGTCTCCTCGCTCTCGAACGACTCCCGCTCCATCACGTGGCACCAGTGGCAGGCCGAGTAGCCGATGGAGAGGAAGATCGGCTTGTCCTCACTGCGGGCCCTGGCGAATGCCTCGTCACCCCAGGGGTACCAGTCGACGGGGTTGTGGGCGTGCTGGAGGAGGTAAGGCGACGTCTCGTGGGCGAGGCGGTTGGTCATACACAACTCACGCCGGGCGCTGAATCGTTTCGAGCAACTGCGGCGGGAAGGCCCGCATCTCGAAATACTCGCTCTCCAGCTCCTCGACCTGGAAGCGATCGAGGCCGGAGTTGGAGAGGAAGTCGTTGCGCAGCCGGGCGTCCTGCTGGTCGACGATCCGTGGGAGGAGCTGGTTGATGTAGAAGGCCTCCAGGCGGATCTTGGTGATGACCTCCTCGAGCAGTCCCTCGGTCATGAACTCGTGCAGCTCGCGCAGCTCGGGATCGTGGGCGATCTCCGCCCGGATCTCCCGCCGGAAGGTCTCCCGCCCCTCGGCTGTGTTGAGCTCGAGGTAGAAGTTCGCCATCCGCCGCCGGGCCAGGTTGTAGGCGGCGAAGTAGGCGCGCTCGTGGCGGTTGAGCGAGGCGATGGACTCGGCCACGCCGGCGATCGACTCCTCGTTGTTCTCGATGGCGATCAGGCCCAGGGTCAGGGCGTAGAGCTTCTTCTTCCCGTAGGCCAGCGCGTACTCGTTATTCACCACCGGGTCGATGAAGAGCTGCTGGAACAGGCCGCGCTGGAGCTTCTCGAAGACCTGCATGTTGCCGAGGAGCGAGCGGACCTGTTCCTGGGTCAGCTCGATGTCGTCCATGAAGGCGAGTTTGTTGATGAGCGTAGTCGTGTGGTCGATGCGGTCGAAGAGCGTGACCAGCTCGCCGAACGACTCCAGGCGCTCGAAGTCCTCCTCCTCGCGCCCGATCTCGTCGATGAGCCGTCCGGTCTCGAGCAGGAGCTCTTCGAAGGTCTGGTCGCGGTTCGCCGCGGCCTTCTGCTTGTTCTCCATCAGCTGCACGAGGTCGAGCGAGGAGAGCTTGCGGGTGATGTTCCGGCCGAGGAGGAAGCCGCCGAGGATCTCGCGGGTGGACTGGATGTAGTCCGGCTCGTCGTGCTTGCGCACGACCGAGCGCGGCTCCTGCAGCACGATCTCCTCGAGCGTGTCGAAGATCGACAGCGGCACCTCATTGCGCAGCGAGAGCGTGCGCAGGCGCATGAGACGCGCGCGCGCCGAGGAGTCGATGGACCGCCCGGCGCAGGAGGCCAGGATGCGCTTGTACTCGTCGATCAGCTCCTGGTTGTCGGGGTGGTGGTAGATGACGTCGATCTGGATGCGCTCGCGCTGGTAAGGCTCGATGGACTGGTCGGTGAGCTCGCTCGGGACGTTCTCCAGCGACTTCGTGGTGGCGTAGGCGTGCTGGCAGATGTCGGCGAAGCGCTGGTTGGCGCGGTGGACGACGCGGACGATGACCAGCGTCGACTCGGGCTCGCCGAGGGCTTCGAGGATCTCGTGGGCCAGGGCGAGGAAGTTGCCCGCGCCGACGCGCCTCGAGCGCTTGAGCAGCTTGCCCGCGCTCTTGAGGGTCCGCTCCTGCCGGTCGCCCACGTCGGCGAACTTCTTCCGGTCGTCGACGAAGAAGAAGTAGTTCGCCACGGCGTTGCCCTGGAGGAAGAGGTTGTCCCAGCGCTCGAACCCTTCCGTGTCCGTCGAGAAGCGCAGCTCGTGCGAGCGCGGATCGACGGTCGTGCCGAAGAGGACCAGCCGGTTCACGACCTCCTCATTCAGCAGGTCGCCGACGGGCAGGTGTCCGCCGAACATGTACTCGCCGAAGATCCCGCCGTTCCCGCGGAAGCGCACCCCATCGGGATTGAGGACGATCTCCGAGGTGCCGCCGAAGTAGCGGATCACGTCCCCGCGCGGGTTCTGGATCTGCTCGAAGAAGAACCGCCGATCGACGTCCGGACCGGCCACCACGGCGAAATACTCGATCGCGGTGCCGATGAAGCCGTGGTGAACGATCGCGCGGATCATCGCGCGGATTGTAAAGGCCCCTACGCCCGCGGATGTGCCTTCTTGTACACGGCGATCAGCTGCCAGTCGTTGAGATGCGTGTACTTCTGCGTGGTCGAGAGCGAGGCGTGGCCGAGGAGCTCCTGGATGCCGCGCAGGTCGGCGCCGGCGTTGAGGAGGTGGGTGGCGAAGGAGTGGCGCATGGTGTGCGGGGAGATGCCCGCGCGCAGGGCGGCCTTGCGCAGGTAGCGCTCGAAGAGGCGATGGACGCTGCGCGTGGTAATCCGCTGGCCGCGGTGGTTGAGGAACACCGCCTGTTGCTCCGGGTCGCTCGTCAGCTCGCCGCGCACGGCCAGGTACGCCCGCAAGGCGGCCTCGGCCTTGGTCCCGAACGGCACGATCCGCTCCTTCGAGCCCTTCCCGTGCACTTTCACCAGCCGCGCGCGCAGCTCGAGGTCATCGAGGTCGATGCCGACCACCTCGCTGATGCGCAGCCCCGAGGCGTACATGATCTCCATCCAGGCGGCGTCGCGGAGGCCGAGGGTCCTCGAGGTGTCGGGTTGCTCGAGGAGCAGAGCGACATCGGCCGGCTGCATCACCGTCGGCAGGTGCTTCTCCGGCTTGGGCGTGGCCACCGTCCGCGCGGGATTGGACTCGACCACCCCCTCGCGCACGAGGTACTTGAAGAACGAGCGCAGCGCGGACAGGTGCCGGGCCACCGTGGCGCGGCTGAGCTTGCGGCGGGAAAGATGCGCCAGATACGCGCGGACGGCGAGGTGGTCGACCCGTTTGAGGTCGAGGAGATCGCGGCCCATGGTCAGGTAGTCGTTGCAGAGGAAGCCCACGAACGACTCCAGATCGTCCCGATACGCATGGATCGTATTCGGCGAGACGTTGCGCTCGTAGGTGAGGTAGTCGAGGAAGCTGCCGATCTCGTTGGTCACGCCCGCCCTCCCGGTGGCAAGTCAGTGTAACCCGTGTTACGTTACGCGCCCCCCGGAGGACGGCGATGTCCGATCTGAAAAAGACCCCCCTCAACGAACTGGAAAAAACCTTAGGCGGCCGGATGGTCGACTTCGGCGGCTGGGAGCTGCCGGTGCAGTACAGCGGCATCCTCGACGAGCACCAGGCCGTGCGCACGCAGGCCGGCGTGTTCGACGTCTCGCACATGGGCGAGATCACCGTCCAGGGTCCCGGCGCGCTCGACCTCCTCCAGCAGATGACCTGCAACGACGTGGCGAAGCTCGGCGACGGGCGCGCCCACTACAACGGCCTGCTCTACCCGACCGGCGGGTTCGTGGACGACATCCTCATCTACCAGCTCGCCCCGAACGACTACTTCGTCGTGGTCAACGCCTCGAACACGGACAAGGACTTCGCGTGGATGCAGGAGTCCGCGAAAGGGATGGACGTCGACGTCAAAAACGTCAGCGCCGACTACGCCCAGCTGGCCATCCAGGGCCCCGAGGCCGAGCGGATCCTGCAGGGGATGACCGAGACGGACCTCTCGGCGATCAAGTACTACCGGTTCACCCAGGGGGAGGTCGACGGCGCGCCGGCGATCATCTCCCGCACCGGCTACACCGGCGAGGACGGCTTCGAGGTCTACGTCGGCCCGGAAGACGGCCCGCGGATCATGAAGAAGTTCATCGACGCCGGCGCCAAGCCCTGCGGCCTCGGCGCGCGCGACACGCTCCGCCTGGAGGCTAAGATGGCCCTCTACGGCAACGACATCGACCAGACCACCACCCCCATCGAGGCCGACCTCGGCTGGATCGTGAAGCTGGACAAGGGCGACTTCGCCGGCCGGGACGTTCTGGCCCGGGAGAAGGAGGAGGGACCGCGGCGGAAACTGGTCGGTTTCGAGATGATCGACAAGGCCATCGCCCGCCACGGATACCCGGTCGTGGAGGGGGGCCAGGAGATCGGCGTGGTCACCAGCGGGTCGCACTCGCCGACATTGAAAAAAGCGATCGGTCTCGCATATCTTCCGCTGGACAAATCGAGCCAGGGCAACGAGCTGACGGTCCTCGTCCGCGGGAAAGAAGCCCGGGCCCGGGTCGTTCCCACACCCTTCTATAAGCGCGCCAAATAGCGGAGGAATCCGATGTCGTCGATCCCTGAAGACAATCGTTACGCCAAGACGCACGAGTACGCGCATCTGGAAGGCGACGTGGCGATGGTAGGCATCACCGACCACGCCCAGAAGGAACTGGGCGACGTCGTGGCCGTCGAGCTGCCCAAGGTCGGCACGCAGCTGGAAGCCAACGAGGAAATGGGCTCGATCGAGTCCGTGAAGGCCGTCTCCGACCTCTTTTCCCCCATGTCCGGCGAGGTCATCGAGATCAACGAGGCCCTTTCCGAGCGCCCCGAGCTCGTCAACACCGACCCGTACGGCGACGGCTGGCTGGTGAAGATCCGGGTCAGCGATCCCACGGAGGCCGATGATCTGATGAGCCCCGAGGAATACGACGAGTATCTGGAAACGGAAGTCGATCACTAGACGATTCACATGCCCCTCCCTGATCCCACTCTCCCCTCCTCCTCCCACCGCTACATCCCCAACGCCGGCGAGGACATCCGCGAGATGCTGGAAGTCATCGGCGTCGACTCGGTGGACCGGCTGTTCGACACCATCCCGGCCGACGTCCGGCTGAAAGAGCTGCTCGACATCCCCGGCCCGTGGTCGGAGGTCGAGAGCCGGCGCTGGTTCCGCGGGCTCGCGGCGAGCAACAAGACCGCCGTCGATCACGCGTCCTTCCTCGGCGGCGGCGCGTACGCGCACTACCAGCCGGCCTGCGTCGACCAGCTCCTGCTGCGGGCGGAGTTCCTCACCGCCTACACGCCCTACCAGCCGGAAGTCTCGCAGGGCACGCTGCAGTCGATCTTCGAGTACCAGACCCACCAGTCCCTGCTGACGGGCCTGGACGTCGCCAATGCGTCGCTCTACGACGGCTCGACCGCGCTCTGCGAGGCGGTGCTCCTCGCCGACCGCGTGGCCAAGGACAAACACAAAATCGTCCTGGCCAAGTCGATCCACCCGCACTACCGCTCCACCGTCCGCACCTACATCCAGAACCTCGGCATCGAGGTCGTGGAGGTCGGCTGGACGGAGGACGGGCGCGTCGACCTCGACGCGCTCCGCGCGGCCAGCGAGGGCGCGTTCGGCGTGGCCGTGCAGTCGCCGAACTTCTTCGGCGTGGTCGAGGATTACGACGCGGTCGCAAAGGCCGCGGGCGACGCGCTGAAGATCTCCGTCGTTACGGAGGCCACGTCGTTCGGGATCCTGTCGCCGCCGGGAGCGCATGGTTTCGACATCTGCGTCGGCGAGGGCCAGGCCTGGGGCGTGCCGACGCAGTTCGGCGGTCCGTACGTCGGCTTCATGGTCGTGCGCGACGCGCTCAAGCGGCACATGCCGGGCCGGCTCGTCGGCGAGACCGTAGACGTCGACGGCAAGCGTGCCTACGTGCTCACGCTGGCCACGCGCGAGCAGCACATCCGCCGCGCCAAGGCCACGTCGAACATCTGCACCAACGAGGCCCTGATCGCCCTTGCCGCGAACATGTACCTCTCGCTCATGGGCCGCGAGGGTCTGCGCGAGGTGGCCACGCAATGCCTGCAGAAGGCGGCCTATCTGCGCGGAAAACTCAAGGAGATCCACGGCGTCGAGCTGCCGTTCGGCGGGCCGGTCTACAACGAGTTCGTCGTCCGCACACCCTTCACCGCGCGCGACATCCTGCTCGACCTCGAGCACGAGAAGATCCTCGGCGGCATCCCGCTGAGCACGTTCTTCGAAGCCCACGAGCGCGACTTCCTCGTCGCCGTCACCGAGCTGAACACGCGCGAGCAGCTCGACCAGTACGCGGCGGTCCTTTCCGCCTCGATCGCCCGGGAGCGCCGATGACCACCACCCTCGAACCCGAAGTCGCCGAGCGCGAAGTCGCGCAGAAGCCGTCCACCTGGCCGCTCATCTTCGAGCACTCCAAGTCCGGCCGCCGCGGCTATCAGCTTCCCGATCTGGACGTGCCCGAGCAGCCGCTGGAGGCCCTCCTCCCGGCCGCGCTGCGGCGGGAGACCATCGAGAACGAAGTCGAAGTGTCCGAGGTGGACGTCATCCGGCACTTCACCCGCCTGTCGAAGCTGAACGTGTCCATCGACGCGGGGCTGTATCCCCTCGGCTCCTGCACGATGAAGCACAACCCGCGCATCAACGAGGAGATCGCCCGCACGCCGGGTTTCGCGCTGTCGCATCCGCTGCAGCCCGACCACCAGGTGCAGGGGAACCTCGAGCTGCTGTGGTGGCTCGAGCAGACCCTGAAGGAGATCTTCGGCATGCCCCGGGTCTCCCTGCAGCCAGTCGCCGGCGCGCACGGCGAGCTGACCGGCATCCTGATGGTGCACAAGGCCCTGGCCAAGAGCGGCAACGCCCGCAAGTTCATCCTCATCCCCGACTCCGCGCACGGCACCAACCCCGCGTCGGCCGCGTTCGCCGGCTACTCCGTCAAGGAGCTCAAGTCGACCAACCGCGGCACGATCGATCTCTCCGTGCTCGCGGCGGCCGTCGATGAGGACACCGCCGCGCTGATGGTCACCGTCCCGAACACCCTCGGCGTGTTCGAGTCCGAGATCCGGGCCATGGCGGACATCCTCCACGCCAAGGGCGCGTACCTCTATTGCGACGGCGCGAATCTGAACTCCTTCGTCGGCATCGCCCGTCCCGGCGACATGGGCATCGACGTCATCCACTCCAACCTGCACAAGACCTTCTCCACACCGCACGGCGGAGGCGGTCCGGGCGCGGGTCCCGTGGGCGTGAGCGAGCGGCTGGCGCCGTTCGTCCCCAGCCCGACGGTCGAGCGCCGCGCGGACGGCGCGTTCTACCTCGAGTTCCACCGCCCCGACTCCATCGGCCGCATGCGCGCCTTCAACGGCAACTTCAACGTCCTCGTGCGCGCGCTGACCTACATGCGCTCGATGGGTCCGACCGGCCTGCGCCGCATCGCCCAGCTCGCGGTCCTCAACGCGAACTACATCCGGGCCCGGCTGCGCGGGCATTACCACCTCCCGTACGACGCCCCGTCCCTGCACGAGGTCGTCTTCTCGGACAAGCTGCAGACCCCGAAGGACGTGCACACCCTCGACATCGCCAAGCGCCTCATGGACTACGGCTTCCACCCGCCGACGATCTACTTCCCGCTGATCGTCTCCGGCGCGCTCATGATCGAGCCGACCGAGAGCGAGCCGAAGGAGGAGCTGGACGCCTTCTGCGACGCCATGATCGCCATCGCCCGCGAGGCCCAGGAGCGCCCCGAGCTGGTCCGCTCCGCGCCGCACACCACTCCGGTGCGCCGGCTCGACGAAGCGCGCGCGGCGCGGCAACCGATTCTGCGCTGGACTCGTAAGTAAGCGTGTAACGCGCTTGCATTACACTCGTTTCCAGTGCCGATCTACGACGACGAAGATACCGACCGATTCGACAGGACGCTGTCGATGCGGCGCGTGCCGCAGAGCCGCCCGACCTCGCCGGCCGTGGGCGACTCGCGCGCGGCGGACCGCCGCCAGTCGAACGCGCGCATCCTCATCGGCTCGGTCGTGGTCATCGCCGTGCTCTATCTGGCGCGGCCGGTCGTCGTGCCGGTCGCACTGGCCATCCTTTTCTCCTTTCTCCTCACGCCCATCGTCATGCGCCTGGAGCGCACGTTCCTCCGCCGCACCGGCGCCATCGTCCTCTCCCTCGGCCTGACCACCGCCCTGCTCGGCTTCGGCGGCTGGTGGATCTACCAGCAGTTCAACGCCGCGGCCCAGGAGTTCTCGAAGGCGACGTCGAGCAAGAACATCGAGGAGAAGCTGAACATGCTCCGGCGCACCGCTGCCGGCGGAACCCTCGAGGCCGTGGAGCGGACGCTGCAGCGCGTGGTCGAGGCCCGCGAGCGCCCGCCGGATCGCGCCGACCTCAAAGTGCGCGTCATCCCCGAGCGCAAGACCCTCGGCGAGCGCTACGAGGAAGTCGCGCCGACTGTCGAAGGCGTGGCGGCGATCTTCCTCGTCGTAGTGGTCGTCTTCTTCCTTCTCCGCGACCGCGAGCAATTGCGGGATAAGCTCCTGCGCCTGGCCGGACGCGCCCACCTGACCGTTACCACCCAGGCCATCGGCGAGACCTCGCAGCGTATCAGCCGCTACCTGCTCACCATCGCCCTGCTCAACATCGGCTTCGGCCTGCTCATCGGCGTCGGCCTGGCGCTGCTGCAGGTGCCGCACGCGGCCCTCTGGGGCGTGCTCGCGGGTCTGTTGCGCTTCGTCCCCTACATCGGCGCCGTCATCAGCGCCGCCGCGCCGACGTTCCTCGCCTTCGCCGTCTTTCCGAACTGGTACACGGCCCTGGCCGTCCTCGGCCTGTTCGTCTTCAGCGATCAGCTCATCGGCGGGTTCATCGAGCCGATCGTGGTCGGGCATCGCGTCGGCGTCTCCCCGATTGCGCTGCTCCTGGCGGCGATCTTCTGGGGCTGGCTGTGGGGACCGGTCGGCCTGCTGCTGGCCACGCCGATCACGGTCTGCCTCACCGTCGGCGGCGAGTTCATCCCCGCCCTGCGGGTCTTCTCGATTATGTTCGGCAGCGAGGACCCGCTCGAGGGATACCTCAGCTTCTACAACCGCCTCCTCCTGCGCGACCGCACGGGCGCGATCGCCATCGCCGACCGCTACGCCGAGTCGGCCACGATGGAGGAGATGTTCACCGACCTCTTCATCCCCACGCTCACGTTCGCCCAGGAAGAGCTGGAGCGGAAGCGCATCACCCAGGCCCACGATCACTTCATCAAGGACGTGATCCGCGAGCTGATCATCCGCTTCGGCGACCGCAACGCCGGCAACCCCGACCCGCTCAAGCACATCGTCGCCGTCTCCGTCGCCGGCGAGCGCCTCTCCCTGGGCACGCTCATGCTCACCCAGCTCCTCCGCAGCGAGGGCTACTCGGCCGACTACTTCACCGATCTCCCCGAGCAGGAGCTGGTCGCGTTCATCAACGAGGTCAAGCCGGAGGCCGTGTTCGTGTCCTGCACCAACAGCGATCACCTCGACCACGGCTACGCCCTCCTGCAGCTCCTGGCCGCGAACTTCCCCGACCTGGCCATCGTCGCCGGCGGCTCCGCCTTCGCCCGCGACCGCGCCCGCACCCTCAGCTCAGGCGCGACCTACGTCCCGTCCACGCTCAAGGAAGCTCGCGAGGATTTCCTCGGCAACCGCAAAGGCGCGCGGAAGAAGAGCGGGCGGATGACGTTCTCGGGAACGCGGTTCCGCGTTCCGCCTCCGGCCTAGCCCGGCGGCCAGCGGAACCCGCGCCCGCCCAGCACGTGCACGTGGATGTGGAACACCGTCTGGCCCGCGCCCTCGCCGTTGTTCACCACGATGCGGTATCCGTCCTCGGCGAGCTGGAGCTCGCGGGCGATCTGCGCGGCGCGCACGATGGTCGTGCCGATCGTGGCCGCGTCGGCATCGGTGAGGTCGTCGAGCTTCGGGATGTGCCGGCGCGGGATGACCAGCACGTGCGTGGGGGCCTGCGGATTGATGTCGTGGAAGGCGACGACGTCGGCGTCCTCGTGTACCTTCTTCGCCGGAATCTCACCCGCGGCGATGCGGCAGAAGAGGCACTGATCGTGGCTCGGCATCACGCGGATAATACGACGACGCGCGGAATGCCGGCGAGGTCGGGAAGGAACGCCTCCACCTCCCGCCCGTGCGCGGCGGCGAGCGCGCGAATGGCCTCCTCCTGTCCGTAGCCGACTTCCATGATCACCGGCGCGTCCGCCTGATCGAGGATGCGCTCGATCGTCTCCATGCCCCGCGGTCCCGGCGTCAGGGCCATGCGCGGCTCGTGAATGCGCACCTCCACCGACAGCTCCTCGTATTCCGCCAGCGGCACGTACGGCGGATTGGAGACCACGAGGTCGAACGCGCCGCGCGTACCGGTGAGGATGTCCGACGCCGCGAGCTGCACGCGCGAGTCCAGATGCACGCGATTCTTCGCCGCGACCGCGAGGGCCTCGACCGACTGGTCGACGCCGAGGACGTGCAGGTCGGGACGCTCGCGCTCGAGGGAGATGGCGATGCAGCCGCTGCCCGTGCCGATGTCCACCACCCACCCGCCCCGCGGCGCGCGCTCGATCGCCGTCTCCACCACCAGCTCCGTCTCCGGCCGCGGGATGAGCACCCGGTCGTCCACGTAAAACGTGCGCGAGTAGAACTCCGTCCGCCCGCGAATGTACTGGAGCGGCTCGCCGGCGTAGCGGCGCGCGAGCAGGGCCTCGAGCGGCCTGGGGTCCACGGGCGTGTCGCCGTAGGCGAGAAGAAACGTGATCGGCTTGCCCAGGAGATCGCTCAGCAGGAGATCGACGTCGCGCGGGTTGACGCCGCGCTGGAGCGCGTCCTCGCGGTGACGGGCGCGCAGGTCCTCCAGGCGCTCAGTCGCCATAGGTCAGCTCGAGAAACACATCCTCCAGCGCGCTCTCCTTCTTCAGCTCCGCCGTCGTGCCGCTGGCCACGATCCGCCCGCGGTTGATGATGGCGATCCGGTCGCACACGGCCTCGGCCACCGACAGCGTGTGCGTGGTCAGGAACACCGTCTTCCCCTCGTCGGCCATGCGCCTCAGGAGCCGCTTCACCTGCCGCTGGGCCAGCGCGTCCAGACCGACCATCGGCTCGTCGATCACCAGCACGGCCGGGTCGTGCACCAGCGCGGAGACGATGACCAGCTTCTGCTTCATCCCGTGGGAGAGGTTCTCGATGCGGGCGTCGATCCAGTCGCCCAGCTCGAAGTAGCGGAGGAGCTCGACCGCCCGCGGCTCGCAGAGCTGCCAGGCCTTGCGGTAGAGGTCGGCGACGAAGTGCAGCAGCTCCCGGCCGGTCAGCTTCTCGTAGAGGTACGGCCGGTCGGGGACGTAGCCCATGACCGCCTTGGCCCGGACCGGCTCGGCGACCACATCGATCCCGGCCACGCGCACCGTCCCGGCCGTCGGGAGGGAGAGGCCGGCGATGATCCGGATGGTGGTCGTTTTTCCCGCTCCGTTCGGCCCCAGAAAGCCGAAAATGGCCCCGGGCTCGGCCTCGAGGCTCAGCCCGTCCACGGCGACGAAATCGCCGTAATTCTTTGTCAGACGGTCGATTTCGATCATCGGCGGCAGGGTATCATCCCCCCGTTTTGGCAACTTTGAGCGCTCGGAACCGTAGAACCGATGGCAGAGCGTGAGCAGCTCGATGACCGCACCCTCGTGGAGCGGATCCTCGGCGGCGACCGGGATCTTTTCACTACGCTGGTGACGCGCTACGAGAAGCGGGTCATCAACTACGTCTACCGGATCACCCATCGCTACGAAGAAGCTCACGACCTGACGCAGGAGATCTTCGTCAAGGTGTACCTGGCACTCGACCGATACGATCCGAAGTACCAGTTTTCGACGTGGTTGTTCCGGATCGCCCAGAACAGCGCCATCGATGCGCTGCGGAAGAAGTCCATCGCCGAGGTGCCGCTGGCGAGGCCGACCGAAGAGGAGCCCTCGGGCAAGGAGCGCGAGTTCGCCGATTCCGGGGTCTCGCCCTACCGCGCCCTCAAGAACAAGCAGCTCTCCGCCGCCATCGACCGGGCGGTGGAAGGGCTGCCCGCCGACTACCGCGAGCTGATCCAGCTCCGCCACTTCGCGGAGCTCTCGTACGAGGAGATCGCTTCGATGAAGAAGCTCCCCCTCGGCACGGTCAAGAACAAGCTGTTTCGTGCGCGAAACTTGCTCAAGGAACAGCTCGGCACGTTCGTGGAACCTTTATGACATGTGACGACTACCTGCAGGACCCGGAAGCCAACGCCGCGCACCTCGAGTCGTGCGCGCCCTGCCGGGCCATGTTCGAAGACCTGGACGACGAGATCGAGGTCCAGCACCGCCCGATCAACGTCGGCGCGCTTCCGCTCGCCTCGTGGGAGGGCGCGTCGCACCGCACCTGGCCGCTGGTCGGAGCCGGCATTGCGGCCGCGGTGATTCTCGCCATCGTGCTCTGCTACGCGGCCGGCATTTCCTCGCTGAGCGGCATTGCCCGGGCCCTGATCTCCGAGGTGCCGGCGGTGCAGGGCATGGTCAAGCTCTTCCAGCACACCGGTCAGGCCCTCGGCGGCCCCGCCGTCGCCCTGCTCTTCGTGGTCATCAACACGATTCTGTTCCTGCTCCTGCGGCGGGCGCCGAAGGGGATCGATGTATAGGCGCATTCTCGTCCCGGCGATGACCCTGGCCGCGGTGGCGGTGCTGTTCATGGTCGTCCTGCCGACCGGCGCCACCGGCGCGGAGCGCGGCGGCGTCTCCGCGGGTGACGACACGTACTTTGTGAACGCCGATGGCGCGGTGAGCAGCCCGGTCGCGGGCTCGGTGCAGATCTACAGCGGCTCGGTCACCGTGGGGGACGTCATCGCCGGCGATCTGGTGGTCGTCGGGGGAACCGTGACCTTTGTCGGCCGCGGGCGCGTGAACGGGAACCTGATCCACGCCGCGAGCCGGATTCGCGGCGCCGAGGGACGGGTGGGTGGGCAGGTGTATCCACTGGCGTCGCTCGAAGGCGCCGCGGCGTCGATGACCAAGAACGCCATCGTCGCCTCGCTCCTCGTGGTCTGGCTCATCACCGCGATCGTCCTGACGCTGATGAGCGGCAAGGAGCTCCGCCTCTCCTCGATCGAGGTCCGCACCAGCGCCCTGCACTGCTTCGTCCTCGGCCTGGTCGCCCTCACCAGCTTCGTCCTCACGGCCATCGCCTTCAGTTACCTCGTCCCCTACGTGATCGGCATCCCCCTCCTGGCCGCCCTCGGCGTGTTCGCCGTGCTCACCAAGGTCTACGGCATGATCGCCGTCTTCCACGCCGTCGGCACGATCGTGGCCGGCGCGCGCAACCGCGACCAGCTCGCGGCGCGCAAGTGGTTCCGCGGCGATCTCGCCATGGTCGTCGTGGGCGTGCTCATCCTCGGCGGCATCCGCCTCATCCCCATGGTCGGTACGATCGTGTGGGGGCTGGCGTCGGTCTTCGCCGTGGGAACCGCGCTGGCGACGAAGTTCGGGCGCCGCGAGCCGTGGTTCCTGGCCTGGCGCCCCGCGGAAACCTAGACGATCCGCCTCGTCACCAGCGTTACCTTCTCTTCCACGCCGTTCCGCACCACGGTGAGCTCGTAGCGTTTGTCCGGCACTCGGAAGCGCCGGCGGATCTCCGGGATCTGATGCGGCGTGACCGCCCTCCCATCGATGGCGCGGAGCTCGTCGCCGACGCGTAGCCCGGCCGCGGCCGCAGGAGAGTCCGGAAGCACGTGGAAGATCTCCACCGCGTCGAACTTCGCGTCGCGCGCGGCGAGCTGGATGCCGGACATGTCGAACTCGAAGGGCTCGCGCAGCCGAGCGTTCGGCAGGAGGAACAGCCGGCTGTTCGGCGCGTCCATGGTCATCGTGAACCGCCCCAGCACCTCTCCGCCGATCAGGCCGTCGCTCTCGAGGCTCGCGAGCGCGCCGGCCGTGGCCAGCGAGAAGTTCGTCACCGGGCGCTCCAAGGTGAAGCCGCCGACTTCCACGCTCGCCACCCTGCCGATGCGCGCCTGCGCCGCGCCGCCGACGCCCATGCCGCCCGGCGCGTCGATGGCCTTCGACGTGTCGATGCCGTGCTTCTTCACGAAGTGCTGCTTGAGCACGATGGCCGCGCCGGCGCCGCTGTCCACAAGCAGGCGCGCGTCGAGCGTCCGCCCGTCGTCGAGCGTCACGCGCGCATCGACGCGCGGGAGGCCGCCGTGCGCCATCTCGAATGGGATCGCCACCGCACCGGCGGGAGCCTGATACGCACCCGGCGGGTGCAGCGTGACCAGGCTGTTCGCGTAGTCGAACTCAGTGATGAACCGCCGGAACACGTCCCGGCCGAGGACTCCGACCACCGGCCGGCCGAGGCGAAGGCTCACCGGCTCCAGGGGAAGGAGCGCCACCCGGTCCGGGATGATCTCCACGCCGTTGAACCGGTACGTCACCCCGGTCGCGAGCAGCATCTCCACCGAGCCCGCCGCCCCCACCGCCCGCCCACCCGGCTGTCCCCGGATGCCGAGGCCCTTCGCGTACCGGTCGTCCAGGGGACTGGTCCCGGCGCCGGTGTCGAGGATGAACGTGCCCGGCGGCCCGCCGTTCACCGACACCGGGATGTGCACGCGGTAGTTCACCACCTCGACCGGAATGCGGATCGCGCCGGCCGGCGCGTGGATGGTGGAGGCGGTGGCACACGCGACCAGGAGCAGGAGGAGAAGCGAAGCGGCGCGGCGCATATGTCAGGAACGCGCCAGAGGCCGCGCGGTTCCGCTCGATACCGAACCGGGTGAATCGATGTGACGGCGGATGGAATTGGCCGCGCCCCGCCTAAATGTTCGCCACGATCGCCTGCCCGAACTCGCTCGTCTTCACCTTCGTCGCGCCTTGCATCTGCCGCTCGAGGTCGTACGTCACCTTTTTCTGCTGGATCGTGCGGGCGATGCCGGTCTCGATGGCGTCGGCGGCTTCGAACCACTTGAGGTGGCGGAGGAGCATGACCCCGGACAGGATCAGTGAGCCGGGGTTGATGACGTCCTGGTTGGCGTACTTCGGGGCCGTGCCGTGGGTGGCTTCGAAGATGGCCACCTCGTCGGACTCGTTCGAGCCCGGGGCCATGCCCAGGCCGCCGACCTGGGCGGCCAAGGCGTCGGAGAGGTAGTCGCCGTTGAGATTGGTGGTCGCGATGACCGAGTACTCGGACGGGCGCAGGAGGACCTGCTGGAACATGGAGTCGGCGATGCGATCCTTGACCACGATCTTGCCGGACGGCGCCGGGCCGGTGAGCTCGGACTCGGGGACGGTCACGTCGCCGAACTCCTCCCGCGCGAGCTGGTAGCCCCAGTCCTTGAACCCGCCCTCGGTGAACTTCATGATGTTGCCCTTGTGCACCAGGGTCACCGAGTCGCGGCCGGTGGCGATGGCGTATTCGATGGCCTTGCGCACCAGGCGCTTGGAGCCGAACTCGGAGATGGGCTTGATGCCGATGGCCGAGGCCTCGCGGATCTTCGCCGAGGCCCGGCGCTCCATGGTGTTGAGGAAGTCGATGACCGCGTTCGCCCCCTCGGAGCCCGCCGGCCACTCGATGCCCGCGTACACATCCTCGGTGTTCTCGCGGAAGATGACCATGTTCACCTTCTCCGGCTCTTTCACCGGGGAGGGCACGCCGTCGAAGTAGCGCACCGGGCGCACGCAGGCGTACAGGTCGAGGATCTGGCGCAGGGTGACGTTCAGCGAGCGGATGCCGCCGCCGACGGGCGTGGAGAGCGGTCCCTTGATCGAGACCCGGAAGTGCTTGAGCTGATCGAGGGTCTCCTGCGGCAGGTATTCGCCGAAGCGCTGGAAGGCCTTGTCGCCGGCGTAGACCTCGTGCCAGTGGAAGGTGCGTTTGCCGCCGTAGACCCGCTGCACTGCGCCGTCGAGGACGTACTGCGTGGCGCGCCAGATGTCCGGTCCGGTGCCGTCGCCCTCGATATACGGAATGATCGGATCGTCGGGGACGACGAGGCTGTTGTTCTCGTAGCCGATACGGCTGCCGGTCGTTGGTTGCGGAATGCGGTCGCTCATGGCGGCGCGACTCTAGATCAATCGGCGCAGCGCCGCAATGTTCCGCCGGTCCGAGATCGTCTCGATCGGCTTCGGCGTCTCCAGCACTTTCGGCAAGAGGCGGAAGCGCGCGTCGTTGAGCAGCAGCCGGAACGGCTCGAGGCCGAGGTGGCCCTTGCCGATGTGCTCGTGGCGGTCGACGCGGGAGCCGAGCTCGCGCTTGGAGTCGTTGAGATGGAATGCGCCCACGTTCTCCAGGCCGACGTGGCGCTCCAGCTCGTCGATGGCGCGCTCGTAGCCGTCGCGCGTGCGGATGTCGTAGCCGGCGGCGAAGACGTGGCAGGTGTCGAAGCAGACCCCGACCCGGCGCTTGTCATCCACGAGCCGGATCATCTTCCCCAGCTCCTCGAACGTGCAGCCGACGCAGGTGCCCTGGCCGGCCGAGGTCTCGAGGAGGGTGACCACGCGATGGTTCGGGATCGCGGCGTGGATCCGGTCGAGCGAGCGGGCGATCTGGTCGATGGCCGCGTTGCTCCCGGCACCGAGGTGAGCGCCGGGATGGAGCACCACGGCATGGATGCCGAGGCGCTCTGCGCGGTCGAGCTCGTCGATCATCGCGGCGATGGAATTGCGGTAAACCTCCTCGTGCGTCGTGGCCAGGTTGATCAGATACGACGCGTGGGTGAGCATCGGCCGCACCGTGCGCATCGACTGGAACGTGGCGCAGTCCTCGTCCGTGAGAATCTTTCCCTTCCATTGGTTCCCGTTCTTCGCGAACAGCGAGATGGCCGAGGCCTTGATCGCTTTCGCGCGCGCGAAGACGGTGTGCAGACCGCCCTGGGTGGAGAGGTGGGCACCGATGAGATCGCCGGGAGCGTCGGGGAAATGGAACCGGGACATGAAGCGCGTGAAAACGCGCGCACTCTACAGGACGTTCCCCTGTCACTGAAGACGGAAGTTGACGGTCACGGTGTAGTAAACGTCGATCGGCTCGCCGCGATAGGTCGCCGGGCGGAAGCGCCAGCGGCTGACGGCGCGGCGGGCCTCGTCGCCGAGGCCGTAGGGGAGGTCCTTGATGACCTCGACGTTGTCGATCGTGCCGTCGCGGCGGACGATGCCGCGCACCACCGCCGCCCCGCTCACGCCCGCGCGGCGGGCCATCGCCGGATAGCGCGGCATGACCCGGTCGATCTCCTCCGGCTGCGTCCCGCCCGGCGGCACGGCGCTGTAGACGCCACCCGGCGGCGCGGCCGACGGCTCCGGCACGGGAGCGGGCTCCGGAACGATCGGCGGTGGAGGCTCGAGCGCGGTGTCGGCGACGGCCGGCGGCATGGTCTCCGTGACCGGCGGCGCGGTGCTGGAGGTCTGCACGTCGAGCTGGCGCGTGCCGGACGAGCTGAGGTCGATGGCGTCGATGTTCGCGTAGGCGACGGCGTCCTTGCCCTGGCCGATGGCGTAGAAGTCGTGGTCGCGGGTGAACACTGTCACGTCCGTCCCCTCGGAGAGGTTGCCGACGAGCGGATAGAAGATGCCCGGGCCGGCGTAGAGCTGGGTGCGGTCCGTGGCCACTCCCTTCAGCGGAGGCAGGGCGCGGATGTTCTTGTAGCGCGCCAGGCGGCGGGCGCGCTCGGCGGTGCGCTCGAGGTTCGCGCGCTCGGCCCAGCCGGAGAGGCCCTCGCGGTTCTCGACGCGCACCCACGCTCCCCGGTCTTCGATCAGGGTCAGCGTCTCGCCGCTGGCCGCCGTCGTCACCACCGGCGCGCGCGCGTGCGGCTCGGTGCGGATGCGGATGCTCAGCGGCAGCACCGTCAGCGTCTCGCGCTCGCGGGCCTTCTCCGGTGCGCGCTTGCCGGCCTTCATCACGATCAGGCCGAGGAGCACGAAGAACAGGACGGCCAGGGCGATGACTACCGCGAGGCCGCGGCCGTGTCGGGTGCGAGCGTCGGTCACCTGTCTCTCATCAGTGTGTACAGAATGGCCTTCTGCACGTGCAGGCGGTTCTCCGCCTCGTCATAGATCACCGACTGCTGCCCGTCGATCACCTCGGCGGACACCTCCTCGCCGCGATGCGCGGGGAGGCAGTGCATGAAGATCGCGTCCTTCTTCGCCACGGACATCAGCCGCCCGTCCACCATCCAGCCCGCGAAGTCCTTGCGGCGCTTCTCGGCCTCGTCTTCCTGTCCCATCGAGGCCCAGACGTCGGTCTCGACGATGTCGGCGTCGCGGATGGCCTCCTCGATCGAGGTGGTGATGACCATCTTCGTGCCGGCGTGCTTCGCGTCCTCCTGGGCCTGGGCGGTTACCTCCATGTCCGGCTCGTAGCCCTTCGGTGTGGCCACGGCGATGTCCATCCCGACCTTCGGCGCGCCGAACATCAGCGAGTGGGCCATGTTGTTGCCGTCGCCGACGTAGGCGATCTTGCGGCCTTCGAGGTTGCCGCCGAACTGCTCCCAGGCGGTGAAGTAGTCGGTCATGGCCTGGCAGGGGTGCGAGAGATCGGTGAGGCCGTTGACCACCGGCACGCTCGCGTACTCGGCGAGGTCGGTGACGGTCTTGTGGGCGAACGTGCGGGCCATGATCCCGTCGACGTAGCGGGAGAGCACTTTGGCGGTGTCGTAGATCGGCTCGCCGCGGCCGAGCTGGATGTCGCGCGCGGAGAGGAACAGCGCGTGGCCGCCCATCTGGAACATGCCCACCTCGAAGGAAACGCGCGTGCGGGTCGACGATTTCTCGAAGATCATCGCCAGGGTCTGCCCCTGGAGCGCATCGGCGAACTTGGAGCGGTTCGCCTTCATGTCCCGGGCGAGCTCGAAGATCTGGCGGACCTCGTCCGCCGTGTAGTCGTGAATCTCGATGAAGTCTTTATGACGCATACGGCGCGCATTCTATGCGGCTATCATCGCCGCCGTGGCCTACCAGGTCCCGATGATCGAGGTGGCCGTGACGGTGGCCATCGCCGGCGCGGAGCCGGAGGAGCATTTCGTGTACCTGGCCCCGTATTCGGAGCGCCGCGACGGGCCGGAGACCGTGGCCGACTACCTCAACGGCCGGCGTCGCTTCTTCCCCATGGTCGCCGGCGGCGTGCCGAAGATGATCAACCGCGACCAGGTGCTGTGGGTAAAGTACGAGAAGCTCCCGGACATCGTCGAGCTGGAGATGACCATCATCGAGAAGCTGACGATTCTCGAGCTCGCCGACGGCTCGCGCATCGAGGGGGTCGTGCCCATCGACCGCCCGCGCGAGCAGTCGCGGATCTCCGACGTGCTGAACGACCCGCGCGAGGAGTTCCTGCGGCTGGACGACGAGGCCGACACCTACTTCATCAACAAGTCGTTCATCCGCACGGTCATCCCCCGCTGAGACTGCCTGACTTCGTCTCGCATTCCCTTCGCTTTGTCCGCGGCCGCTTGCATCTCGTCACTTTTCAGCGGCCGAGCCGCCGGAGCCAGCGCATGTTTTCTCGCGGAGGTGACTGCATGAAAGTGACTCGTTGGTTCCGCTTCGTTGTTCTCACCCTCGTTCTCTGTCTCGGCGCCGCCCCCGCGTTTGCGGAATGTCAGTACTGGTGTCTGGAGGGAGTTGACACGGCCTACTGCATGTCCGGCGGCGGGGATCTGAGCACGTGTCAGGTCAACGCCAGCTGTATCGGGACGCAGGAAGGCTGGCAGTGCTATTTCTACTGCCACGGCAACCAGTGCTACTGGACCTGAGACGCCAGGACGGCTCCCATGTTCCGACTGATCTTTGCCGGACTGGTATCGCTCGCCGTCGCGCTCGACGCGTCCGCGCGGATCCAGGTGCGTCTTGGCGGCGACTCCCTGACGGACGCGCAGGAAGTGACGATCCGCGCCGAATGCGGCGTGGGCTGCACGACCGCGGTGACCGAGCGGGTCGCGCCGCCGTTCGCCGCCGTCGCCCTCGATCTCGATCCGCAGCTCGATTGGATCGTCACGGCCAGCGCCCCCGGGATGTGGGCCTGGCCGCGGCCGGTCGACCGTGACGCCGCGACGATCGAGATCGCGCTCTTTCGCGCGGCGACGGTGAAAGGCACGCTGCGGGTGGCGGGCGCGAAGCCACCGGCGGAGATCGAGGCGCGCGTGGAGGCGCCATCCCTGCCGCCGGCGCCGGTGACGTGCGCCGTGTTCGAGGGGTCGTGGGCATGTACGGTGCCGGCGGCGGCGATCGACCTGAGGTTGTCCGCGGATGGATTCGCGCCGCACTACGCCTTCGGGATTCAGCCGCCGCCCGGCCGCCCTCTCGACCTCGGCGTGGTCACGCTCGTCCGCGGCGCGTCGATTCACGGCTGGATCGAGGCGGATGACCCGACGCGGGTCGAAGTTGCGTTGAACATCGTGCCCCGCCCGCGCGGCGCCGCGCCGTCGCTGACCACGCGCCCGAACGCGCGCGGCTTCTTCCAGTTCGCCGGCGTCCATCATGGAACGTACGCCGTCGTGGCCACGCGCAGCGGCTGGTCGGAGGCGCGGTCGGCGCCGGTGCGGGTCGCCGAGGCCCGCGAGTACGCCGTCCCCTCGGCGCTGCGCCTCGAGCCGCTGGCCCGCCTGGACGTCGCCGTCACGCCGCCGCTCACGCGCTCGGGGACGGCCTGGGTGGTGGAGCTGGCGCGCGTCGGCTTCGATCCATCGCTTCTATCGCCGGTCGCCGAGGGAGCCGCGGCTCTGTCGGGACTCTGGACGCACGAAGGCGTAGCCGCCGGGCGCTACGTCGTGGCCGTCCGCGATCCCAGAGGAAGCTTGCGTGTGACGCGCACCATCGACGTGGCCGGTCCGACCCTGGCCGCCATCGACGTCGGGGAAGTGCGCGTGCGGGGCCGCGTCACCGCGGGTGGCGAGCCGGTCGCCGCGACCGTGGAGCTCACGTCCAACGGCGCCCGGGTGAAGCTGGAGTCGGACGTGGAAGGCGCGTTCTCCGGAGCGCTGCCGCACGAGGGGCGGTGGAGCGCGAGCGTCCGGCCGGAGGGCTCGTCCGCGCAGATCAGAGTGATTCCGGTGGAGATCGAGCGAAGCGACGCGGGCGAGGCGGAGATGGACATCGAGCTTCCGGGAGGGCGGCTCCGCGGCGCTGTCGTCGCAGCGGATGGACAGCCGATCGCCGGCGCGGTCGTGATCGCCCATCGCGGCGCACTTCAGGACGTCGAGGGCACGGCCATCACCGGCGAGGACGGGACGTTCGCGCTCCTCGGTCTCGCCGCCGGCCGGGTCTCGGTGGCGGCGCGCTCGCGGGCCGGCAGCAGCGACGTCGTGCCGCACGAGATCCGCGAGTCCGGCACCGACGCGCTCGAGCTCGTGCTCCGGCCGCGGCGGCTGGTGGACGGCAGGGTCGTCGACCGCGGCGGCGCCCCGCTCGCCGGCGCGATCGTCCGCTACTTCGCCGAAGGGTTGCTCGGCAAGCAGGAGGCCGTCACCGGGCCGTCCGGTGCGTTCTCCCTCGACTTGCCGGCCTCGGCGACCCGCGTCGATCTGGCCCTGCTCGTCCCGGGATTGCCGATCCGGCTGGTGCCGGCGCTGATCGACGACGACCTGCGCCCGATCGAGGTCGTGGTCGGCGGCCCGGGCGGGAGCCTGCGCGTCGAGGTCCAGCTCCTGCCACCCTGGCCGTTCATCGGCCGCGACGGGATGCTGCTGAGCCTTCGCTTTCTCCTCTTCCCGCAAGGTCTCGGCCCCGCGTTCGGCGACCCCGAGGCCTTCACCTTCGCGCTCGAGGCGGGGCCGTACACGCTCTGTCCGAATCCCGTGCTGTCGGATCGCTGCATGAGCGTGCACGTCGGCCCGGGCCAGCTCGCGGCCGCCGATCTCCGCTCGCTCTGGACCGCGGACGAGATCCGCGCCCGCCGCGAGCGCATGCCCTGAAAGGAAGGATTCGATGCTCGTGCGCAGAATCGCGGTCCATGTGATCGTTCTTGCTGTCGCCGTCGCAGCGAGCGCGCAGACGAAGCTCGCCGATCGTCCGGGCTGGCTCGGGCTCGGCTATCACCACCAGCCGGCCACCGCCGCGTCGAAGGACGGATGGCTGTTCGTCGAGCGCCTCGCCCCCGGCGGCCCTTCCGCGCGCGCGGGAGTGAAGCCGCAGGACGTCGTCGTGGCCATCGACGGCAAGCCTCTGCGCTTCTGCACCGATGCCGATCTGTTCGCGGCGCTGGCGCGCATCCGTCCGGGCCAGCGGGTGATCCTCGGCATCCGCCGAGGAGGGACGGCCGTCGCCGTTCCTGTGGTCGCGGCGGCAATGACGGACGAACAATACGCGATGTGGCGCCACAACTTCGAGCTGGCGCGGGCGCGCGCGGCGCAGAAGTGAGCCTCAGCCCGCGGGCAGCAGCTCGCGCGGCGCGCGCTGTTCCTCCACGAGCTTGAACAGGTGGGCGGTGATCTGAATCTCCGCCGCGCCATGGAGGCGCGGGTCGAGGTCGGGATAGATCGTCGCGCGCATCTCCTTGACCGTCTTCGCGCCGGCGGCGATCGCGTCGAGCACCTGGCGCTCGCGCTCGAGGCGGTGGGCGATGTACTCGTCGATCAGGGCGACGGCGTCGTCGCGGATGGGGCCGTGCGCAGGGAAGATGCGGCGCGGGCTCTTGTCGCGGAGTCTCTGCAGCGAGCGGAGGTAGTCAGCCATGTGCCCGTCGGGCGGGAAAATCGCCGTCGTGCCGGCGCCGAGGATCGTGTCGCCGGTGAAGAGGTCGCCGTCGGAGGTGAGGTAGCAGACGTGCTCGCTCGTATGGCCGGGCGTGGCGATGACCTCGAGCGACACGTCCTCGATCGTCACCGTCTCGCCGCCGGTCACGCGCTGATCGACCTGGGCGAGCACGTAGTGCGGGGCGATGATGCGTGCGCCGGTGAGCGCCTTCAGCGGCACCGCGGCCGGCGCGTGGTCGGCGTGGCGGTGCGTGATCAGGATCGTCTCGAGGCGCGGCATGGCCGCGCGGATGGCCTGGACGTGCGAGTCGATGTCCGGTCCGGGATCGAGCACGGCGGTCTCGCCGAGGAGGTAGGTCTGCGTGCCGTCGAGCGTGAACGGGCCGGGATTGGGAGCGGTGATCGAGCGGATGTTCATCGCAGCACCGGCCTCCCGTCGACGAGCACCGGCTGGACCGGCTCGATGACCGCGCCGCGGCGGGCGTCGATCAGCGCGTCCGCGCTGTCGAATCCGGCCAGGGCCTCGAGGTTCTTGATGGTCGGGAAGACGAGTTTGAGATCGCGCCGGGCCAGGGCGTCGGCGGGCGCGATCCAGAGCGAGTCGACCATCTCTCTGCCGTCGATCGCGATCGTGGTGTCGCGCGGCACCTTGGCCAGAAAGAACCAGGTATCGAAGCGCTTGGGGATGCCTTCCGGGGTGATCCAGCGCGAGGTGCAGACGAGCGAATTGGCGTCGAGCTGCAGCCCTGCCTCCTCGAGCGTCTCGCGTACCGCGGCTTCTTCTGGCGTCTCGTCCGGCTCGATCGCCCCGCCGGGGAAGACCCAGGCGTCGGGCACGAACGAGCTCCCGCCGTGACGCTTGAGGAGCAGCACCTCGAGGGGACCGTCGCGGAGGACGATCACGCTCGCCGCGGGGATGGGCGTCAGCACCGGCCCTGCCATCCCACCCATTCCTCGCCGTCCGGCCCGCGCTCCTTCTTCCAGATCGGCACGGTCTCCTTGATGCGATCGATCAGCATCCGGCACGCCTCGAACGCCTCGGCTCGATGCGGCGACGAGGCCACGATGGCGATCGACGAGTCGCCGACGACCAGATGGCCGAGCCGGTGGATGACGGCCAGGGCGGTGTCGGGATAGCGCGCCTGCGTCTCGCGCACGATCGTGTCGATCTCCTTCTCGGCCATGGGCCGATAGCAATCGTAGAAGATCGACTCCACGGCCTTGCCCTCGTGGTGATTGCGGACCACGCCCTCGAACAGCACGTACGCGCCGTCGGAGGGGCGCATCACCTGACGCACCAGCGCGGCCGCGTCGATCGGAGCGTCGGTCAGATAGCTCATCCGCCCGCCACTGGGGGGATGAACGCGAGCTCGTCGCCGTCGCGCAGGATCGTGTCCGGCGCGGCGTAGCTCTCGTTGATCGCGGTCATCGGCGGTTGGACGTAGTCGGCCAGCTTCGGATACCAGGAGCGGAGGGACTGCCAGACCTCGCGCGCGGTCGTGCCGTCGGGGAGCGCCAGCTCGCGCTCGTCCACCCCGGCGATGTCCCGCAGCACGGCGAAAAAGAGGAGACGAACGGTCATCCCGCGGATTCTATCGGTAGAATCATCGACCGATGTTCCAGCCCCAGACCGTCGTGGCCGACGCCCTCACCCTGCACCCGAAGGCGCGCTGGGTCTTCGCCGCCTACCACCTCAGCGGCTGCCGGGAGTGCCCGCGCGTCGACGACGAGACCCTCGAGCAGCTGGCGACGGGGTATGGGATTCCGCTGGAGCGGTTTTTAGCGGATCTGAATTCGTTGGTAGCCAGTGGCCGGTAGCCAGTGGCCAGTGCCAGTTGCCAGTTGCCAGTTGCCAGTTGCCAGTTGCCAGGGGTTGCTGGTAGCTAGTTCCTGGTTCCTTGTGATTTTGCGGCTTGCGGCACATCTGCCGTGAGTCCGCATAGCCCAAGCACCAGCCACCAGTAACCAGCCACCTCCACGGCCACTGGCTACTCCCTTCGAGCGATGACAGTTCATGATGCGCCGCACGCCGCGCGTGCATATCAGGTGGCGTTTCGGGCGAGCGCGGTGGAGAATTTCCAAGTTGCCGCCTAAACAACAGAAGTTAGTCGAGCCTGCTCAAAGAAACAAAGTGGGAGGATGCGGAACATCCGCCCAGCGCCGGCGGCATCGAGGACACTTGAGTCTTGACTGCTCACGTTGTGGCTTGCTAGAGGCGGTAACGAGGCGTAGAATCCTCGGAACGAAAGGAGTTCGCCAATGGCCAAGAACCCTCCCTCTGGTGATCACCATCGAATCGGGGCAGTGAAGAACCGTATCCAAGTCCGCAACCCTATCAACGGCAATTGGACGAAGATCGACACCAAAACTCACCGGTTCATCGACCAGAAAATCGACGGAACCCCGTTCAAGGGTGTACGCAAAAAATAGAGAACTACGATTACAAATCCTTTCAGAAAGGCCAAGCATGGTCGAGGGACTCTACAGCGTGGTCTTCGCAACGCCGCAAGGCGATCGCGGTGATGGAATAGTTGTTTTCAACGGTGGAAAAGCAAAGGGTGGCGATACCACGTACTTCTACGACGGCACCTTCGTTACAGACGGCAAGCACGTAGAAGCCGATGTGATGATCCGTAAGTATCGGGAAACCGGCGAGTCGGTTTTTGGGCCGCTTCCCGAATTTCGCCTTCACCTTAGGGGCGAAACAAACGGACCAAACTTCACATTGAGCGGAAGTATTATTGGGAACCCCGCAGCACAAATCACGGTTAGCGCAACGAGACTCGCCGAAGCTTAACTTTTCGGTCGTTTGCAAGTGTGTGTCGTCTACTCGGCCCCTGCACCAAAGGCGCGCTGGGACTTCGCCGCCTACCACCTCCGCGGCTGCTGGCAGTGCCCGCGCCTCGACAAGACCTTCGAGCAGCTGGCCACCGGGTATGGGATTCCGCTAGAGCAGTTTTTTAGCGGATCTGAATTCGTTGGTTGCCAGTGGCCGGTAGCCACTAGCCAGGGGTTGCTGGTAGCTGGTTCCTGGTGCCTTATGATTTCGCGGCTCGTGGCATACCTGCCGTGAGCCCGCACAGCCGAAGCAACCAGCCACGAGTAACCAGCCCACATCCACTGGCTACTGGCAACCGGCTACTGGCTACTGCCTTTAGAAACTCCAGCGCAGGCCCACCGTCGTGTGTACGTTGTGCGGCTTGGGGACGTCGATGCCGGGCACGTCGGCGAAGTCGTCGCGGTCGAACGGCGAGGTGGTGACGATGTCCGAGATCGCTCCCTCGATGGCGAAGCGGTCGCTGAGGTGCCAGGCCGCGCCTAGCCCTGCTGCCGCGCCCCACTCCGAGCGGGTCGTGTCGAGCACGGCAATGCCGGAGGAGTTGGTGTTGCCGGAGAAGCGGTAGATCGCGTGGGCGGGGCCGCCGAAGAGGTGGAAGCGGAGGGCGCCGCCGCGGTTGATGCGGAAGACGATCGGGAGCATGAACGTGGCGACGTCGACCTCGCCGGCGTCGATGGAGACCCCCTCGTCGTCCGTGTCCTTGACCGCCAGCGGCGCGCGGGTGAATGTTCCTTCCAGACGGATGGCCCAGCGGTCGGAGAGGGAGCGCTCGAGGTCGACGGACAGGCCGGGGCGGGTGGCGGCGGAGAGGGTCAGGGTCTGCGGCTCTTCCGGTCCCTCAGAGTTGACCGGGCGTAGCTTTCGCTCCACGAAGTCACCGAAAACAAAGGCGCCGGTCCCGACGCCGAGGCTCCAGTCCTGTGCGGTAAGGGGGAGGGCGGAAGCCAGCAGAAGGGCGGCGATGGTCACTTTCTTCTTCATGGTGGTTGGTCAGAATTGCAACCTGGGAGCCAGAGGTGGAAAAAGTTTCCACCGATTCCGTCGCCGATCTGGC
>JBIOTX010000028.1:0-13932 GCA_044866315.1 Thermoanaerobaculia bacterium
GCGAGGCCACGCTGGCCCGTCTCGAGGACGAGCACTTCACCCATTTCCGCGGGCTGGGCCGCTGCGCGTACCACTTCGCGCGCGGCGACTTCGACGGCGCGGCGGACGAGTACGCGTCCGTGATCGAGTCGCGCTACCCGGTGGCGGCGTACTACTTCACCTGGCTCGCGCTGTCCGAGGAGTTCGCGCGCTCGGATGGGGGGCGGCGGCTGCGGGAGCAGTTGCGGCTGCCGCCAGCCTGAGCGGGCAACAGTCGTGCACGCATCCCCGCGCATGGCGGACACCGGCGCGGACATTCTCATCGATGCCCTTCTCGACTGGGGCGTGCGCGTGGTCTTCGGGCTCCCTGGGGACGGCATCAACGGGATCATGGAGGCCCTGCGCACGCGGCAGGAGGAGATCCGCTTCATCCAGGTGCGCCACGAAGAGTCGGCCGCACTGATGGCCTGCGCCTACGCGAAGTACACCGGCCGCCTCGGCGTCTGCCTGGCGACGTCCGGCCCCGGCGGCATCCATCTCCTCAACGGCCTCTATGACGCGAAGCTCGACGGCCAGCCGGTGCTGGCCATCACCGGCCACCACTACCACGACCTGATCGGCACATTTGCACAGCAGGACGTCGACCTGGACAAGCTCTTCGAAAACGTCGCCGCGTACAGCGTGCGGGTCATGAGCCCGGCGCACGTAGAGAACGTCGCCCACCTGGCCTGCCGCACCGCCCTGGCGTACCGCACGCCGGCGCACATCAACTTCCCGGTCGACCTGCAGGAGCAGAAGGTCGAGAAGCGCTCCAAGCGGAATGTGCCGCATCACGTCTCCGACGTCATGGCCCGCGGTGGAGGAGTCCCGCCGGACGACGATCTGCAGCGCGCCGCGGAGCTGCTCAACGAGGGGAAGAAGGTGGCCATCGTCGCCGGCCGCGGCGCCCTCGGCGCGGGCGAGGAGATCGAGCGTCTCGCCGACGTCCTCGCCGGTCCGGTGATCAAGCCCCTCCTCGGCAAAGGCGTGATCCCCGACGACAGCCCGTTCACCACCGGCGGCATCGGCCTCCTGGGCACGCGCCCGTCGTCCGAGGCCATCGAGGCCTGCGACACGCTCCTCATGGTGGGGACGTCGTTCCCGTACATCGAGTTCCTGCCCAAGCCGGGACAGGCCAAGGCGGTGCAGATCGACGCCGATCCGGTGCGCATCGCCCTGCGCTATCCCGTCGACGTCGGTCTCGTCGGCGATACCCGGCGCACGCTGCAGAAGCTCCTGCCGCTGCTGCGTCCGAAGGAGGACCGCTCGTTCCTCGAGCGCGCGCAGAAGGCCATGGGCGAGTGGAACGAGCTGATGGAGCAGCGCTCCTCGAGAATGGACAAGCCCCTCAAGCCGCAGACGCTGGCCGCGGAGCTGTCCAAGCGGCTCGCCGACGACGCCATCGTCTCCTGCGACTCCGGCACGGTCGCGACCTGGTTCGCGCGGCACATCCGGGCCCGGCGCGGGCAGATGTACTCGCTCTCGGGCAACCTCGCCACCATGGCCAACGGCCTGCCGTACACCATCGCCGCGCAGGTGGCCTGGCCCGGCCGCCAGTGCATCGCCTTCGTCGGCGACGGCGCGCTGTCGATGCTCATGGCCGAGCTGGCGACCGCGGTGAAGTACCGCCTGCCCGTCAAGATCTTCGTCGTCAAGAACGACACGCTCGGAATGATCAAGTGGGAGCAGATGGTCTTTCTCGGCAACCCCGAGTACGGCTGCGAGCTGCAGCCCATCGACTTCGCCGCCGTCGCCCGGGCCTGCGGCGCCGCGGGACTGCGGCTCGAGGAGCCCTCCGACTGCGCCGCGATCATCGACCAGGCCCTGGCCACACCCGGCCCGGTCCTGGTCGAGGCCATCGTCGATCCCTACGAGCCGCCCATGCCGCCGAAGATCAAGCCCGAGCAAGCCCTCCATCTCGCCGAGGCGCTGGCGAAAGGGGAGCCGGCAAGGGGGAAGATCGCCAGGACGATCCTGGAGGACCGGATCAAAGAGATGGTGTGACGGTAGACAGTAGCCGCTACTTCGACTGCAGGATCTGCAACACTGCGCGCAGGCTGGCGATCAGTGCGCCTTGAATCCATCCCTGGTCCGTCGAGCAATGCTCGCCGGCGAAGAAGAGGCGTCCCTCCGGCGCGATCGCAGCCGGATAGAGGCGCTCCAATTCGTTTGGTTTCAGCATCACGAAAGCGCCGCCGGTCCAGCGGTACTGCTCCCAGTCGATCGACGCATGATCGACGACATATTTGTCGAGCTCCGGATGGAAGCGGCTGATGTTGCGAATCACGACCTCCGCGCGCTCGCCGTCATCGAGAGCACCGAGCCGCCGAGCGTCCTGGTCCCAGCAATAGGCGCCGAGGAGCGCGCCGGGGATCTTGTCGGCCTTCTTGCGGATCATCGCCGCCGGCGGCGTGGGCTGCGGCGTGGTCGTGTGAATGCTGGGACGGCGATAGCGGCCGCTCTCCAGCGTTGCCCGCTGAGCCTGCCGCGCCAGCGGCTTCGTCACCGGTAGATCATTCATCGGATAGTACGTCTGGCGCTGGATCAGGTCGGACGTCGACGAGCCGCCGAAAATGTCGTACGGCTTGGCTTCCCAGAAACGCTCCTTGCAATCGAGCGCGACCTTCGTCGCATTCGCATACGTCATTCCGCGAATCGCGCACATCTTCGCGTAACTGAGGTTCTCGAGGTCGAGGCGGCGCATGACCGAGAACGGAATCGTGCAGAGGACGGTGTCGTACTTTTTCGTCTGCTCCGTCCCTTCTTTGTCGGTCGTGCGCGTGGTGATCTCGACGCCTTTGTCGAGCAATTTGATTTTCACGACCTCCTGATTGAACGTGACGTACTTTTTCACCTTTTCATAAAGGGCATCGGGCAACTGGCTCATGCCGCCGTCGAGCGTCTGCAGGCAGCTGCCGGTGCCGACCATCTCGTCGCGGAGATACATGGTGACCGCTTTGTCCCACCAGACGTCCAGACTGGTGAAGACGCCGATGACATCCTGCACTTCCTCGCCGAAGTTCTGGATGATGAACTCGCCGAGGGAGAGTCCGCTGAGGAGTTGGAGCAGGCGTGTGCCGGCCACGCCGTCGAACATCATTTGCTTTTCCTCCTCGGTGAGGCCCTCGATGAGGTTGTCCTGGAGGAAGCCGAAAATCGCGCCGCCGCTCGGCATTTTGCGGAAGGACTCCGACAGACGGTACTTGTCGAAAATCGGCTGGACATCGCTCTGGCGCGTGATGACGTCGTGGATGTCCCAGAAGCCGTTCTCGACGTTGTTGATGAACGTGATCAGCTTTTTCTTCAGGCCCATTTCCTGGATGTAGTAGTGCGTATAGTCGTGCGTGATGGGGACGCGCATCGCGCCGAGCTCCGCATAGGAGCCGTCCTTGAAGTGATGCGTGTGCACACGCCCGCCGTGGTGCCCGCTGGCCTCGAGGATCTCCACCTTGTGACCGAGCTTGTGCAGCTCGTACGCGGCGACGAGACCGGACATGCCCGCGCCCAGGATGAGGATGTGACGGGGCTTGCCGGTGTTGGCCGCTTTGATCTCCCGGAGGATCTTGCTGATCGGAACGTGCGGGTAGCCGTTCTCCACCCAATGGTCGGGACACGGAGGCGCGCTACTCATACTTCCCTCCCGGCCGGAGGCCGATCGCCTCGATCGCGACGAATGCACCCGGCGCCGGAAGCGGGCTCTGGATGATCGAGCGCGCCGGGTACGGCTGTTGGAAGCGTTTCGCGTAGACGCCGTTCATCGCCTGGAAGTTCTTCAGATCGGTCAGGTAGACCGTGACCTTGCAGACGTCGGAAAGTTTGCAGCCGCCGGCCTTGAGGATCGCCTCGATGTTGTTGATGGCCTGGTCGGTCTGCTCCTCGACGGTCTTCGGCAGCACTCCCTTCGGTGTATCGCCTCCCGTTTCCGAGGTGTAAACGAAGGGGCCGGCGACATTGCCCTGGCAATACGGACCGATAGGTGGCGGTGAATCGGGCGTGGTGATGCAGGTGCGTTGGGACATGGACGTTCCTCCTCTCGTTTCGGACGCCTGAATTGTCGGGAATGAGGGATGAAGTATGGACTGACGTGAATCCGGACGTCAATGAGCGGGCCAGAGCTCGTCGTGAAGGCGGGGCTGCGGTGGTTGCACGGGCAGTCATCGTCAGCCTTCCAACTTTTCGCGATCCCCGGCGTCTTTGACGGCATGCGCAAGATCGCCATCGCTCTCCTCGCCCTCGCCCTGTCCGCCTGTGCCACGGCGGAGAAACCGGACACCGCGGCCGCACTCCGGGACATCGACCGCTTCGTTCTCAAGACGCTGCAGACCCTGCCCGAGGTGCCGAGCATCGGCCTGGCGATCGTGCATGACGGCAAGCGCTACGCGCGGGCGTACGGCTTCGCGGACTTGGGGCGCAAGGTCGCGGCGGACGCGAACACGGGCTACTACAACGGCTCGAACACGAAGGCCTACACGGCGGTGGTGGTGGGGATGCTGGCGGAGGAAGGGAAGCTCGATCTCGACGCGCCGGTGACGCGCTATCTGCCCGAGCTGACGTTCCAGCCGCCGATCGACCCGGCGAAGATGACCCTGCGGCGCTTTCTCTCCCACACCTCGGCGATCCGCAACAACGCCATCGTGTTCCGCACCGCCTTCAGCGGCGAGCACACGCCCGCCGATCTGGTACGGATCCTCGGCATGAGCCAGCCGAAGGAGGAAGGGTTCCAGTACGACAACCTGGGCTACGTCGTGGCCAGCCTGGTCATCGAGCGCGTCACCGGCCGGAAGTGGCAGGACGTGCTCGACGCGAGGCTCTTCGAGCCGCTGGGCATGCGGCGCACCACGGCTTACATGTCCGAGGCCCGGCGGTCGCCGATGGTGGTCCCGTATGACATGACCGACGCCGGCACGCTCGCCCGGCAGGAGTTCGGCTACAAGGACGACTCGATGATGCACGCCGCGGGCGGCATCGTCACCACGCCCGCGGACCTGGCCAGGTGGCTGGAGGCGAATCTCACCCGCGCGAAGACGCCGGCGTTCGCGGAGACGCATCGCCAGCAGACGCCGGCCAAGCGCGACAGCTTTATCTTCGACGGCACCGGCTACGGCTTCGGCTGGTACCAGTCCGACCTGCACGGCGAGCCGGTGCTCTATCACGGCGGCGGATACGAGGGCTGGCGCTCCGTCTTCACGTTCCTCCCGGGCAAGAACCTCGCCGTCGGCGCGATGACGAACCTCGGCCTCTCCCACTCACCGCTCGAGCTGGTCTCGGCGTACGCGTACGACCGGCTGATGAACGTCCCGGACGTCGACGCCGTCTACGCCGAAAAGCTCGCCCAGATCCGCGCGCGCTTCGATACGGTGAGGAAGAATCGGATGGCCGAGGCGAGCAGCCGCGCGAGCCGGGAGCCGTCGCTCAAACAGCCGCTCGATGCCTACGTCGGCCGCTACCACAGCGACGCGTACGGCACCCTGACCATCGCGCGCCGCGGCGAGAAGCTCGTCGCCTCCATCGGCCGCCTCTCCGGCGAGCTGCAGCCCTTCACCGACCCCGAGACCGCGCGCGTGGAACTGATCCCCGGCACGGGCGAGGTGCTGCGGTTCACGGCGGAGGGGCTGCAGTGGAGGGAGGAGACTTTGGTGAGGCAGTAGCCGGCTCAAAGCAGCCGCGTCAGCCAGTGCATGATGTTCAGCGCGAGCTGACGGTTGTCGCAGTCGGGGTGATTCATCCCCATCGGGAACTGGCTCGTGCCGAGCTCCTGCGCAGCGTCGCCGCTGACGAGCTGCGCGGAGAGCATCGCCGCCTCGGCCGAGACGACCACGCGACCCTTGCCGAACGGCAGCGCCAGGAGCTGTGCGCGGCCGGAGGCGCCGGAGCGCGCGCCGCCGGCGACGGCCTCGCCCCGACGCGCCGCGCGCACGGCGGTCTCGAGCACCTGCTGGTTGTCCGTGTCGGGGAGGGTCACGTCGACTGCGGAGTCGCCGAGGCGCAGGATGACCTCGCCCTGCGGCGGGATGGAGAGCGACTGGCCGGTGAAGGCGATCACGCGCTGGATGCGCTCCGCGTCGTCGCGGCCATTGGTGATGGCGTGGTCGATCAGCCCCGCGTCGCGCGTGTAGACGATCATGCTCGCGTACGTGCCGTCCAGTTGCCGCCGCGGATCGGCCGTGTAGCCCTTGCTCATGTCCACCTTGAAGCGCCGCGCCAGCCGCGCCGCCGCCGCGCCCATCGGCGCGTGATCGGCGATCAGCAGCAGTGACCCGCCGCTCTTCACCCAGCGCGCCACCGCCAGGCATTCGCTCCGCGTGAACGCCGACCGCCGCGCCGAGAAGCTCCCGCTGCGGTCGCGCCCCATCGCGTTGGCGATGACCAGCACGTCGTATCCGCGCAGCACGTCGTCGGTGAAGCGCCTGCTGTTGCGGGTGATCGTGTAGCCGTCGCTGGTGAGGAGATCGGCGAACGGCTTGTACCGCCCGTCCGCGGTGTGGAAGTTGAGGTGAGCCTCGTCGAAGAGCACGCGCGGCCCGGCGGACGTGTAGGCCGGATTGGCGACGGTGGTGACGAACATCGGATCGGCCACCTGCGGCTGGGCCAGAGCGGAGGCGGCGAGGAAAAAGGTGAGAAGCAGTCGCATCGCGACAGTGTAGCTTTTGGAGCACTCCAAACCGTTACACTGCACACATGCGATCCGCAATCGTGCTCTTCGCGCGGAGCCCGGAGCGGGAGGCGGCGGCGAAGCACCTGCCGCCGTCGACGGTGCCGCTCTTCCGCGCGGTCGCCGCGGCCTGGATCGACGCCGCGCGGCGTTACGGGGCGACACCGCTCATCGCCTGCGCGGCCGAGGATCGCTCCGCGTTCGGGGACGGCGTCGACTGGATCGAGCAGCGCGGCGCGACGTTCGGCGAGCGCGTGGCGAACGCGGCGACGATCGCGTTCGAGTCGTTCGACACGGTCCTGATCGCCGCCATCGATGCCCCTCCGCCCGCGGACCTCGGGCGCGCCCTCGACGCGCTCGCGCGCGGCGTCGCCGTCGTCGGTCCCGCGCGCGACGGCGGCGTGAACTTCGTCGGGCTCACCTCGCCCGACGTCGAGCTCCTCACGCGTCTCGAGCCGCGGCGCAGCGATCTCGTGCGCCTCTGCCGCGAGCACTTCGGCGCGCTGCTCGTCCTCGAGAGCGCGACGGACGTCGACTCGATCGCCGCGCTGCACCGCGCGCGTACCGAGCGCGCCTGGCGCGGCTACTTCGTGAACGCCATCGCTCCCCGTGTGGTGCAGACCTCCGGTCTGCCCCACGTCCTCCCTCCTCCCATCGAATCGCGTCCTCCCCCGGCCCGATAGGCAGGTCGGAGACCCGCACCACACCGATTCGAGAGGAGAGACATTCATGCCCAGCTACTACATGTCCGAGGACCTCGCGCGCTTCGGAGAGATCTCGAAGTCCAATCCGAAGGGGTGGGACGCGTTCCTCAACTGGTACCAGCAGACCATGGCCCCCGGCGCGCTCGACGAGCGGACCAAGAAACTCATCGCCCTGGCTGTGGCCTACGCCATCCAGGAGCCGTACTGCATCGACTCGTACTCGTCGGCGTGCAGCGACGCCGGGATCTCGCCGGAAGAGATGTCCGAGGCCGTGGGCGTCGCGGCGGTGATCCGCGGCGGCGGGACCATCGCCCACTGGGCGCAGTCGTGCAACGCCCTGGCGCGCCGGGAGGTCTGATGCGCGTCCTGGTCATCGGCGCGGGGCCGATGGGCATCGCCGCGGCGATCGGCGCGAGCGATCGCGGCCACGACGTGACCGTGCTCGAGCGCGGCGAGGTCGGCGCGTCGCTGCGCACCTGGGGTCCGACGCGCTTCTTCTCGCCGCTGCACATGAATGTCTCCCCGCGCATGCGCGAGCTCCTCGGCGTGGGACTGCCCGACGGCGACGCGCTGCTCACCGGTCCCGAGTACGTCGACCGCGTGCTGCAGCCGCTCGTCGACCGCGCGCCTCTCCAAGGCCGCGTCCATCTCGGCCACTCCGTCGTCGCCATCGGACGCCGCGGACTCACGCGCACCGACTACGCCGGACATCCGCTGCGCGCCGAGCGCCCGTTCCGCGTGGTCTGCGAGAACGATCGGGCTTTCGAGGCCGAGGTCGTGCTCGACGCCAGCGGCGGCCTGGTCGTCCCGCGCCCGATCGGCGCCGGCGGCCTTCCCGCCCTCGGCGAGTCCCGCTTGGCCCGCCGCCCCATCCGCACCCTCGGCGCCCTCGCCGCTGTGCTGCACGAGCTGCGCGGGAAGAGCATCCTCGTCGTCGGCGACGGCCACTCCGCCGCGAACGCCATCGGCATGCTCGAATCGGTCGAGGACGTGCGTGTCATCTGGGCCGTGCGGTCGCCGAATCGCCGGCCGTGCGAGGAAGTGCCGAACGACCCGCTGCCCGAGCGTCGCAGCGTCGTCCTTCGCGCGAATGCGCTCGCCGAGGCGCCGCCGCCCTTCCTGCGCGTCGAGCGGCGAGCCATGATCGAAAGCGTCGCCCAGAACAACGGCCGCGCCGCGATCGCCCTCACCGGCGGGCGCATCGTCGAGGCCGAGTTCATCGCTGCCTTCACCGGCTACCGGCCCGACGGCGGCTTCCTCTCCGAGCTCACCGTCGAGACCTCGCCGGTCACCGAGGGCGGGGCGCGCCTCTATCGCGCGATCTCGTGCATCACCGACTGCCTGTCCGTGCCGGCGGTGAAGCCCGACGATCTGCAGAGCGGCGAGCCCGGCTTCTTCTTCGTCGGCTCGCGCAGCTACGGGCGGTCGAAGACGTTTCTCCTGCAGACCGGCCTCGCCCAACTGGAGGTGGTGCTTGACGCCAGCGGTAAGCCTTAGAGCGCTGGACACGCTCTGGTTCCAGGTCGCGGGGACGATCTGCAACATCGAGTGCACACACTGCTTCATCTCCTGCTCGCCGAAGAACCACTCCCACGAGATGATGTCCCTCGGCGAGGTCGAGCGCCGGCTGGCCGAGGCGCGGGAGCTCGGCGTGCGCGAGTACTACTTCACCGGCGGCGAGCCGTTCATGAACCGGGACCTCTTGGCCATCCTCGAGGCCACGCTGCGCCAGGGACCGGCGACCGTGCTCACGAACGGCATGCTCCTCCGTCCCGAGGTCTGCCGGCGGTTGCGCGAGCTCTTCGATGCCAGCGAGTACTCGCTCGACATCCGGGTCAGCCTCGACGGCTTCGACGCCGAGTCGCACGACGCCATCCGCGGCAAGGGCGTGTGGGACCGGGTGATGATCGGCCTCCGCAACCTCGCCGCGGCCGGCATCAACCCGGTCATCACCGTCACCACCGCCGCGGAAGGCGTCGCCGGCGCGGAAGGGCGGGCGCGCTTCCTGGAGATGATCCGCACGTGGGGCTTCGACCGCCCGCGCCTCAAGGTCCTGTCCCTCTTCCGCATCGGCGCCGAGGAGACGCGGACGCGCGCGTACGAATCGTGGGAGCGTCTCACCGGCGAGATCACCGACGACGATGCGTCCGTCCTGCAGTGCTCCTCGTGCCGCATGGTCACGAGCAAAGGCGTCTACGTCTGCCCGATCCTGATCGAGGAGCCGGCGGCGCGGATGGGGGAGACGCTCGCGGAGACGATGCGGGGATTTTCGCTGGCGTACGGGGCGTGCCACACGTGCTGGGTGGATGGGGTGACGTGTCGGACGTGACCAGCGATCGCTTGCAAGCGATCGCCGGTCACGTCTGCTAGCTCGTGCCGTCGACTCGGCTAGTGCACCTCGCCGCCGCCCCCAGGGTTCTCCCACCAGCGTTCGTTGTCCGGCTCCTTCACCTCACCCGGCTCCTCGCTGCCCGGCTCCTCCTGCGGATCATCGACTGCGGGTTCACGATCTTGCGGTTCGTCAGCCATCATGTCCTCCGTTCAACCAGACCGTCGCGTGCCATCGCCTTTCCGATGGCTATCGTGTGTCGACCGAGTCTGTTTGCATGGGGTGCGCCAGTGAAGTGGAGCTTTTTTGCGTCTTACGCAACTCGCAATTCGCGATGAGTGACGTGCCGGACGTGAGGATCACTCGATGGCAACGACCACATACCTGCGGCGGAGCAGTGACCGCGGCTTACCGGCGAATTGTGACTTGCATACTTACGGAACGACGCCTATCTTAGGGGCAGCGCCTTAATCGCGCGGGTCCATCCCAACAATCGAACATCGAAACTCGGACGCGGCCTCGAGACGCCGGCGCATCCGTCTCGACTGAAGCCGGTCCAGTGCTAGGAGGCAGCAATGGCTTCAGGCGGCAGCCGTAAATCGAAGGGCGGACAGACCGGCAAGCAGACCAGCAGGAAAAGGCGCATCGAAGGCGAAGGCTCGGGGCGGCTGACGCTGGAGAACACCGACCCGATCCAGATGGGCTTCTGGGCCCCCAATCGGGTATGGGCCACGGCGAAGTTTCTCATTCCCCTTCGCGAGCACATCGCCGCCAAGAAGAAGGCCGGCACGCTGGCTCCGCTGATTCCGGTCATGTCGGACTTCAAGTCGTGGGTGACCGCGAACAGCGTCTACCGCATGTGGGTCTCGTCGATGATCGAGCAGGCGAACGCGTTCATCGCCGGCCAGGACGAGAAGACGCGGAAGGAGATCAAGGCCGACGGCGACGTGCTCTGGATCGACGGCTACGACAGTTTCTTCGAGATCCTCAACGAGATCATCACCACCTCGCCGTCCTTCAACACCACGGCCCAGGTGGGGACGCCGATGAACGGCTTCCTGGCCGTGGCGATGGGGACGAAGGCCGGCGCGGCACTGTTTCACGACACCACCTTCAACCTGCAATTCAGGAACGTGCTCGACGCCTGGAACACGTTCCTCAAGACCAGCCCCTCGCTGGACAAGCTCGATATCAACGACCCGGAGAAACCGGGATCGTGGATCTCCAAGGCCGCCTGGAAGGCAGGCGTGTGGGACCAGATGGTGCACGATCCGAAGAAACAGGGGTATGGCTTCGACTCCTGGAACTCGTTCTTCATCCGCGAGTTCGTGCCCGGCGCGCGTCCGTTCAAAGGCAGCCCGAAAGTCAACGTCAACATCGGCTGCGAGACCACGCCCTGGGAGTACGCCGATGACCTCGGGTTCGAGACTCCCTTCTGGATCAAGGACGTGGAGTATTCGCTGCTCGACCTGTTCGCCGGAAACCGGCAGTGGGCGCAGCTCTTCGTCGGCGGGCAGTTGTATCAGGGCTTCCTCTCCGCGACGCACTACCACCGCTGGCGCGCGCCGCTGGACGGGCGGATCGTGCGCTCCTGGGTGCAGCCGGGAACGTACTTCGCGCAGCGCCCGGGCCAGGGGGAGGACCAGGGCACCTGGGAGGGAACGGAGTCTCAACCCTACCTCGGCCATGTGGCGGCGCGCGCGATCTTCATCTTCGAGCACGAGACCTGCGGCTACGTGGCGCTGATCTGCATCGGCATGGTCGAGGTGTCGACGTGTGTCATCACCCCGAGCGAATACATCGTCGGCGAGGGCTCCAAGCCCGTCGCCATCCGCCGCAATACCGGAATCGGACACTTCGAGTTCGGAGGCTCGACGCACATGATGGTCTTCCAGAAAGACCGCGTGCGTCTCGCCGAGTGGGCCGTCCACGCGGTGAAGCACCAGAACGACCCGAACCCGACCCCGATGGGCACCGTCATCGCGACGGCGCTGCGGTAGGAGGAGAATGGATGGCCTGATCCGCCCCGCCACCCTCCCCGACGCCCCCGCGATGGCCGCGCTCACCATCGAGCTCGGCTACCCCTGCACTGCCGAGGACATGTCCGCGCGCCTGCGGCTGATCGAAGGCCACGACGACCACGCTGCGCTGGTCGCGGAGCACGAGGGCGCCGTCGTCGGATGGATCTACGTCTCCTACGTCGTCTCGCTCGAAGTCGGCGCGTTCTGCGAGATCCGCGGGCTGGTGGTCACCGAGCGCATGCGGGGCGTGGGAGTGGGAGCGCGGCTGGTGGAGGCGGCGGAGGAGTGGGCGCGGGCGAAGGGCGTGAGGAAGATCCGCGTGCGCTCGAACGTGGTGCGCGAGCGGACGCACCGCTTTTACGAGCGCCTCGGGTACTCTGTCACCAAAGCGCAGAAGGTCTTCGACAAGGAGGTACGCCCATGAGAGTGCTCCTCGGAGCGATCGTCGGTGCCCTTATCGTGTTCGTGGTCAGCGCGCTGCTGCATACGGTGTCGCCGCTGGGCACGATGGGATTCACGAACCTGCCCAACGAGGCGGCAATGCTGGACACGCTGCGCGCGAATGTTCCGGCGTCGGGGCTGTACATGTTTCCCGCCGAAGGGATGATGGGCAGCGAGGAGCAGCAGAAAGCCTGGCAGGCGAACCTGGCCAAGGGTCCCTATGGTCTGCTCGTGATCACCACCGGTCCGGGCGAGGCGATGTCGCTGCGGCAGCTGATCCTGGAGTTCCTCTTCGTCTTCCTGGCGGCGCTGATCGCGGGGGTGATCCTAGCCTGGCTCGGCGGGTCGTACGGGTTCCGGGCGGTGACCGTGGCGCTGCTGGCGCTGTGGGCGTTCTGCTCGGTCAGCGCCAGCCATTGGATCTGGTACAAGTACCCGACGCAGTTCATCCTCGCCGAGTTGATCATGGAGCTGATCGCCTGGCTGCTGGCGGGCCTGGCGATGGCGAAGCTCGTCCGGCCGCGCGTCGTCCCCGTGACATGAGATTGGCCTTCATCGGCGGCATTTACTCGAACTACCACGCCCTGGTGGCGACGCTGGACGACGTCGCCCGCCGCGGCGTCGACGGGGTCTGGTTCCTCGGCGACCTCGGCGCGTTCGGGCCGCATCCGGACCGCGTCCCGGAGCTCCTGATCGAGCGCGGGATTCCCGGCATCCAGGGCAACTACGAGGAGTCGCTGTCGACGCGCGCGGCGGACTGCCACTGCGGCTACACCGACCCGCGCGACAATCACTTCGCCCAGCTCTCCTACGACTACACCTTCGCTCACACCGCGGATGCGCTGAAGGACTGGATGGGAACGCTGCCGCGCGAGATCCGCTTCACCGCCGGCGAGCTGCGGTTCCTGCTCGTGCACGGCTCGCCGCGGCAGATCAACGAGTTCCTCTGGCGGTCGACCTCGCCCGAGCCGTTCCTGGAGAAGCTCTGCCGCGATCATGACGCGGACGTGATCGTCTGCACGCACACCGGCCTGCACTGGCACAAGGCGTTGGGCGATAGGAAGCATGTGATCAACGCGGGAGTCATCGGGCGTCCCGCGAATGATGGAGGGACGAACGTGTGGTACACGATCGTCGACGTCGATCGCGATGCCCTAGACGTCGAGTTCATCCCCATCGCATACGACCACCACCGGCTCGCCGCGGAGATGCGCGGCGAGCGGCTGCCGGAGGAGTTCGTGGAGACGATCCTCAGCGGGTGGTGGACGACGTGCCTGGAGATCCTGCCGCCGAAAGAACGGGCGGCGGGGCGGTTCTGAGGCCGGACGTCATGTGTTTGTTGCGCGGGCTGATGGCCTCGCCGGGCGACATCGGCGGGAGGTTCCAGATCTCCAGCGAGTCGCCGCTCGGCGAGGGGACGAGCAGGCGATTGCGCTTGCGGTCGAAGCCGATGCCGGCCGCGGGCGGGCGGGGGGCGAAGAGCGGCTCGAGGACACCGCCCGCGGCCACGTGCAGCCCGCCGTCGTAGCCGCTGGACACGATGACCGTGCCGTTCGGCAGAACGACGATGCCGCCGTACGCGCCGGGTCCGCGCAGCACGGCCCTGGCCTGCGATCCCGGCTGCCAGGCCAGCACCTCCTGCCCGTAGCTCTGGGCGACGAGGAAGCGCATGCCGTCCCAGGCGATGCCGCTCGGCGAGCGGAGCTCCTCGCCGGTGGTCGCGAGCTCCACCTTGTCGCCCCAGACGCGATAGATCCGCCCGTCGCC
>JBIOTX010000029.1:0-8088 GCA_044866315.1 Thermoanaerobaculia bacterium
CATGGTCGACCTGGACCGAGTTTGCCAACTACCGGGGCTCCATCAACTACTACGTGAACTCTGCCGGCCTGATGCCGCACGCACTCATCACGTACACGAACTTCTGGTCGAAGAACTTCTGGACGGACGGGACCGGCCCGGCCGTGCTCAAGTGCTTTACCAACAACCCGAACGAAGACGACATGGATCGCTGTCTCGCCGGAATTCCGTAGGCGGCTCAACGCTCCGTCCCTTCATACGACGGCGCCTCCACCAGAGGCGCCGTCCGTGTCATGGCCAGGTTCCCAACTCGCGGGTCGTAGTTCAGTCGGTTCGACCTCCGGCCTGTCACGCCGGAGGTCGCGGGTTCGAGCCCCGTCGGCCCCGCCAAACTAAGTGATTCACTCGCCGCCACTTGGCGGCGTTTCGTGTTTTTAGAGGTTCGCTTAGAAAGTTGGAGACTCGCAAAGTCACTCGCAAGGTCGCCAATTTCGCGAGCGAAATTTTGCGCTGACCCGCGACCGGAAATGCGAAATGTTGCGCATTTCGGCGCGAGTGTTCCACGGAAAAAACGCGTCACGACGGCACTTAAAAGCGAGCGCGAAGCACGAGCGCGACCGGGGCGAGGGTGTGAGGTGCGGCGGTTCAGCATGGCGCGGATCGGAGCGCGATTAGCGGCGCGAGAAGGTCACGCACGATTGCGCGGCGGGAGTGCATCATCCTGCGCATCGATCGCGCGCGATGCGTCACGCGGCGACGTGCGGCCGTCCGGCGCGGCTTTGTAGACGGTCAGAACGAGCAACCCGCCCTCGACGCCGATCGCGGTGAACTTCGCGCCCTCTTTGAAGCCGAACGCTTCGAGCCACCGACCGGACACTCGCACTAACGGCACGCGCTTTCCGTCGCGCGTAAGGCGTCCCATCGTGTAGCGGTGAGGGAATCGCGCTCGACGTTTCGGCATGGCATGTACTCGACGCGCGTTAGCTGGCGAGAGGAAGCTCTATCTCGCAAATGCGTGAGTGCTCGGCGCCGAAGAGATCGGCCGCGGCGACGGAGGGCACATCCACGTCCGGGCGCTTCCACCCGAGCACGAGTTCCCGCATCAACTCCGGCTCCATCTTGAAGTAATGGCGGTTGACCGTTGCAACGCTGGTATCACCATCATCTGCACGACGGCGAGCAAGTGAGCCGGCGTCTTGCCGCGCTACGCGATGTGAGACGCGCCGGTGTGCCGAAAGTTGAAGAACGTCCGTTTCTTGTCTTCGAGGTCGTTGCGAAGCATGCGGCTGGCGATCACCATCAGCCGCTTCCACTGCTTGCGGATGTCCACGTACGGCAGGCCGGTTTCGGGGTTGAAGTGGATCGGGGCGTTACCTGGATTCGCGGGCCGGATGGAGAGCAGGTATTCGACGACCTCCTCGGCGAGCGGCCCTTCCGCTTTGATGCCCTTGTTAACGTTCTTGTGTTGGTCGAGCTTGTACCAGCCGGTCAGGTTCTTCGCGTCGAGCGTCACTTCATCCCAACGCAGGTGCAGATTGCAGTCCGGCCGCATCATCGTGTAATAGCCGATGAGGCAGTAGCCGCGAAGAGGAACGACGGACGGCGAGCGCAGGCCGCGGTTCTTCTTCTCCTGCGCCACGTTCTCATTCCACGCGGCTTGATCCGCTTCGTACTCGAGGAGGGCTGGCCCCATGATCATCCCGAGCTCGCGGCGCGTCCACGGCTGAGGATCGCCGTTGCGCGGCGCAGGCGGGAGAACGATGTCCGAGAGTTGGTGCGACTTGATGACGCGCTCGGCCTTCGCGCGCTTGAGCATCGCGAGTAGCGTGGTTGCGTAGTGCCGGCGGGTCTGCGCGCTCATGACTTTACGTCAGCGCGACGCGCGCCGCACCGCGCGTTTGCGGTTCGTCTTTCGTCGCGTCCGAGCCCTGCGGGCCGGCGGCGCGCACACGATGCTTCTTCAATTCGGCAATCATGCGGTAACCCTTCGCTTCCACCGCCAGGATGACAACCACCGCGGTAGTCGTGCACATCGTGAAGCCGAAAAAGCGCCGCCATCAGGAAGTAACGCGCGCCGTTCTCACTGCGACCGGACGGTGACGAAGAAAATGTCGTAGACCGGCCGCGGCGTGGCATGACTAGCCTTGCCGGCGAGCCACACCTGTGACTCGAAGCGGAATGTGTTGCCGGATGAATCCCGGCGGCCCGTCCAGTGGTAGTCGAGACTGATCGCGGTCATGGCGCTGCCGGCGACCGGCGTGAGCTCCGATGGCTGCGAGACGCCGTCGTGATCGAGATCGCGCCAGAGCAGCAGGTGCGGCCAGACCCCGTCGCCCTGGTCGATGATGCCGTCGCCGTTGTCGTCGGACTGGGCGAGCGCGATGAAGCCGTTCGTCGCCTTCGTGCCATCGGGGAGCAGGACCGCATTCCCGAATAACTCCGCGCCGCTCTCGATGCTGCCGCTGTTGTTGCGGTCGAGGCACAGGAAGGCATCGTTCGCGCCCGCGGCGGTCCAGCCCATCAGGACCGGCTGGCCTGTCGCGCGAATGTCGAAGAGCACCGGCGACTCGGCACCGGTTAGCTGATAGCCGCCCGTTCCGAGATGAACGACGATCGGACTCTCGTCGCGCCAGCAGTCGTATTGCGCGAAGCTGTTCGGGGCGAAGGCGATGAGTACGGCGGCAAATGCCAGGAATCGCATTGATGTGCTCCACTGAAACGATCGGCCATTATCAGAGCGCGCCGGGCGCGCTCGCCCGCTGGTGATCCACGATTTCCCGCGCAAAGGAGAGGCAGCCGGAGCAGATGCGGACGTCGTTCGCCGCATCCACCGCGCGGATCTCCGTTGCATTTCTGCAGAACGAACATCGGCCTTCGACCGGCAACGCGCCGGCGTGTCCGAGCGCGTCGTCGATGCAACGCTCGCAGATCGACACCGCCGGTCCTTCCGCGACCTGTTCGGCTTCGCGCCGGCAGAAACTGCACGCTGTAAACGAGACACTGGTCATCCTCTTCGAGGCGCCGCGACCGCGGCGCTGATCGTCCTATCACCCAGGGTTGTAGACCTGCTGGCATAGTCCGTTGCACGGGTATTGGAGCCCGGTTCCGCAGCCCCAGTTGATGCCCCAATAGCAACCTCCGCCGACGCACCGCCAGTCGCTCCCGTACTCCCACGCGCAGTAGTCGCTCGTCGAGCTGCACTCACACTGCGGGATATCCTCCGTGGACGGCTCGAAGAGTTGCCGAGGCTGCGCGTTGGCATCGAGCGATCGCGGCTGCCACAGAGTGGTGCCGTCCAGCCCCGGCAACGCGCGGGGATTCGGGTGCGGCACGGTCGGTCCGAGCTGCGTGAAGAGTTGCGCCGCGAGCGCGAATCCGAAAGCGGTGCGCGCCCGTTGCGAGATCGCCTGGAGCGGTGCATCGACGCGGCGGCCCCACTCCTGGCTCGAGGCGCTGATCTCGAACAACTCCGGCGTGAACAGCGCGATGGCGTCTTCGAGCACGGCGCGCTGCTCGTCGGTGAACTCCGGATGTTCGTCGAGCGCGACGCGGAACTGGTGAATCCAGATCGCCGACCTCATCGCGCTCGACAGGATCCCGTACGAGCGCAGACGCTCGGCCCGGGTCTGGGGCTCGTGCAGGTATTCGTACGCCCTCGTCACCGCGGGCGAGAACGCATCCAGCGGCTCGATGGCCGCCTGGTCAGGCGGGTTCGCAGCGGACACGGCGGGCGCGAGGCCGAGCAACAGAAGGAGAGCCAGGATCACCATGGAAGCTCCTTGATTCGCTGGTTATGGCGGATGCGGTTAATCGCTGACGACGATAGCGAGGAAGATACGCCGGTCGCCGGCCCGCGGCAACTCATTCATTATGGAGAGCCACGGTCCAAGTTCACTTCGCGACGCGGGTCGTAATTCAGTTGGTTAGACGTCCGGCCTGTCACGCCGGAGGTCGCGGGTTCGAGCTCCGTCGGCCTTGCCAATCTAAAGCACTCACCAGCCGCCACTTCGGCGGCTTTCGTGTTTTCAGCGAGTTGCGTTAGAAAGTTGTAACTCGCAAGCTGACTCGCAAGGTCGCGATTCTCGGACGCGAAACCCTGCGCAGAAACCCGCCGCGAAGCGTGCGATGTTTCACGGTTCGGAGCGAGTGTTCCACGGAAAAAAAGCGCCGACCGGGCGGCGGAAATCGGCGGGCGATCGGCGGCGGAACAGCGGCCGGCGTGATGTCGTCTCGACGACCGTGTATTGCGGCCAGCGGGTGCGCGTGACGGGCGCCGATGAAGCGGCCTGACGTTGCGCTGCGTGCGACCGCTGGGTGGCTCGGTCAAGTCGCCCTTCGTGCGCTTAGTTGCAGGCATGTGGCGTGCATCCACTCGAAAGCTCTTCGTTCATTCTCTTTCGAAGCTGTCGTTCAGAGAGGCTGTCGCGATGAACGTACGTCTGTTCGGATTCGCCCTCGCGGTCGTTGTTGTGCTGCTCTCGCCGCCGCTCGCAGTCGCGGCCGATCCACTGAGCGTCATTCCCCCGGCCGGCCGGCCCAATCTCCTCTACGGAATCAGCCCTGCAGGCGAGCTGGTCACGATCGATCCCGCCCTCTTCGTCGAGCGCAAAGTCGGCCGGATCGGCATCCCGAGAGTTCACGCTCTCGCGTATGACCCCCGGGCCGATACTCTCTACGGCCTCACCGAGGACGGCAAGCTGCTGTCGATCGACCGGCGCACCGGCAAGGGAAGAGTCGTCCAGGCGATCGCCGCCCGCGGCCGTCCCCTCTTTTCCAGTCTCGCATTCGAGCCTGGCGAGGGGAATGGCCGGCTCTACGCGACCAACGTGTCGGAAGGTCTCGAATTCTTTCGAATCGATCTCCGCAAGACTGCACCCCATCCCGTGGTCCGGTTGCGACCGGCCCAGGGTGATCTTCCGGCTCATGTCACCGGACTCGCCGTTCATCCTGGCACGGGCCAGCTCTACGGAGTTGCACGCAATCTCAACGCCCTCGGCACTCTCGACCCCAATACCGGCGCATTCAAGAAGGTGTTCCCCAACTGCGGCATCGACAACCCCGAGGGACTGGCGTTCGAGCCGCTGACGCGCACGCTCTATGGCGTGTTTGCCGCCGGCACGCTCGGGATCTACGATCTGGCGAGTGGTTCGGCGATGGCGGTCGGCCGGACCACCAGCACGACGGCCCTCGCCTCCGCGCCGGCGCCCGCCCCCGAGACGGCTGCCGGCGGCCGTCTGCAACAGCAGCAGGCGATCGTCTGCGACGTGATCACCTTTCCTACGGTTCCTCCCTTTCCCCCGCCGGTCTCTTGGAACGTCTGCCTCTATTGGGCCGAGGACAAGGGAATCTGGATCTCGTCGGCCGAAATCCAGCGCACACCACCGAACGGTCCGTGGACCCGGGTCCTGTCCGAGGCCGGGCCGGCGGAGATCTTCACGCCATACCACGGTATGTCGTACAACTCGCCGCCCCGGATGCAGCACCTCCTGGACATGAATCCGTGGGCCTGCGTCAGCCCCGTGAACGCGCAAGACGCCGCGAATGGGACACTGTTGACGATTCCGAGCCCCGCCCTGCCGTGGGATTATAAGTGCGTCAACGGACAACCGAACGTCGTTCGGGAAATGCGCGACCGGGGCATCGCGTATCTGTGCAAGAACGGCCCCTCGTACGTGCGCAGAGGTCAGGAGGTGGTGTACTGGAGCGTGTTCGACCCGGGCAACTACGATTTCATCGTCGAGTACGGATTCGGTGACGACGGCACGATCAGGTTCCGGATGGGCGCCACCGGTTTCAATAACCCCAACCGGCCGGACGACCCGCATGTCCATAGCGCGCTCTGGAGGATCAACGCCGACATCGGCGGCGCAGGAGCATCGAATAGTGTGTTCGTGGATAAGCATACCGAACCGATGCCATCCATGACGTTGTCACTGCCGCTTTCCCTTGCGACAGATACGTCGCAACCGGTCACGTACGAGCAATTCGTCGATCTCGACCCGATGGCGTTCACCGCACTTCGCGTGGAGAACCCGAACGTCACGAACTTCTTCGGCCACCCGATCGGCTATGGAATCATGCCGCTCGTGCACGGCATTTCCCGACATTACAACATCCTGCCGGTATGGCCTCTTGCCGGGGAAATCTTCGCCCAGCATGATTTCGCCGTGACCAAATCCAACCCTAACGACCTCGCCGCCTGTATCGGCATCCTTTCCCAACGCATCCATGTGCCGCCTGATGACTATCTCCTCCCGCAGCTGGGCCTTGCCGGTATTGGCAATGCACCGGAGCCCGTCACCAACTCGGATGTCGTCTTATGGTACCGCTCGTCGATCCATCACATGCCGACCTCCGAGGACCGTCCGAACTGGCCAGGACATTGGAGTGCGAACAACGGCATCACGCTCGTGCATTGGATGGGGTTCGACTTCATGCCCCATGACTTCTTCGACTACAACCCCCTCGGGGGACCAGTATTCTGCGGGTGCGGCAACGGCATCTGCGATCCTAATGAAGATTGCTGTAGTTGCCCCGGCGACTGCGGCGGGAACGTGAGCTGCTGCTGATCGGGAAGGTAGTCGTCACTCCAGAGCCCTGGAGTGGTTAAGCTTAGGCATCCCATCCCCCGGAGGTTCGCGCCGCCGCTGGAGGCGGACCACGCTGGTCGGCGTGTCTCCGCCTGACGGTGGCGTCGAGGAACGTCAGGAGGCAGCGGCGGATGACGATGTAGCGGATTAGCACTCCGGCCTGTCACGCCGGAGGTCGCGGGTTCGAGCTCCGTCGGCCCCGCCAACTGAGTGACTCACTCGCCGGAGGCGGATGCGCACATCGATGTCATCCGGGAAGAGCGGCAGGAGCGGGGCGATCAGCCCGACCTCCTCCAGACGCACGCGCGGGTGAGAGCCCGCCGTTCCCCCTGACGATTCGCGGAAGGGATCGATGACTTCCAGGAGCTCGTCGATCCGTTCCCGGAACGCATCGATCCCTTCCCGGAATTCATCGCTCCCTACCATCGAGCTCATCGATCCCTTCCCGGAACGCATCGCTCCCTTCCATGGAGCTCATCGATCCCTTCCCGGGACTCATCGATCCCTTTCCGGAGCTCGTCGATGAGCTGTCCGAACCGATCGATGACTTCGCGGAAGGGATCGATGACTTCCCCGGACTCATCGATCCCTTCCCCGCCACTCGCCGGAACCTTTTCCGCGAGTGATGCGTCTTCACCATCAAGGTTGAGCACGCTGATGTCGAGCCGAAACCACGCACGGGCCCTCAGGGGCGCTGCCGGCACTTGCCGGGACCGACGCCGGCCGCAAGGCCTGCGGCGGGAGGCGTGGGTCCGCCCGTTCCGGCGCGTCCATCGCGCCCTCGACAGCTCCCTCCGCCTGATCACTTCCAGCCTGCTGACCGCCGCCGCCTCCGGCCGCCGCGCGCACCGGCGGCCGATCCGGGCCTCGGTGGAGCTGCACGAGGCGTCGGGCCGCCTGGCCCGCGCCTCCTCGCGGCTCATGCGGGCGGCCCTCGAGCTGGCGAAAGTGAACGCGTGCATCGCCCGCGAGCCCGAGAAGACCGGCGACGTGCCGGAGCTCCTCGTCGCGGCGACCGAGCGCTGGGTGTTCATGGCCGGATGGCTCAGCGAGAGCGCCGGCGAGGTCTTCACTCTTCAGCAGGACGTGCTCGACGGCCTCCGGACCGGCGCACTCGAACCCGAGCGCCCCGCGGACCCCCGCCCGCGCATCGTCCTGGCCCCGCGCCCTGTGCCCATCCGCGCGTTCCTGCTCCTCCGGCAGCCGCGCGTGGTGGATCGGATCGCTCCCCTCCTCCGCAGGCGCCGGCGGACTCCCCGCCCGGCGACCCTGAGAGTGCCCCGGCGCAGCGTCCTGGGCCGCGCTCCTCCTCTCTTTTCCGTCTGCCTGCTCTGACCATCAGCAAGCATCGAGAAAAGAAGAAGGAGAAATTTCATGACTACTGTGGATATCGAAACCCCCACTGTCCATGCCGCGGCGGCGCAGGAGCGCGTGCAGGAGCTCCGCCGCTGGCGGGAGATGATCCCGCACTTCGTCATGCCGACGTCCGCGGACGAGACCCAGCGGCTGAGCGCAGCCG
>JBIOTX010000030.1:0-34187 GCA_044866315.1 Thermoanaerobaculia bacterium
CCCCGGGCGGGCTTCTTCCTCTTTCCTCTTCATTCGAACTTCTTCATTCCGGGCTGGCCGCCTGCCTTCTGCCCTCTGCCTTCTGCCTTCTGCCTTCATTCGTCTCATGCCGACGCGCCACCGTCAATACACAGCACTTGCCCTGTAATTCCGCTGGCATCATCCGACAGCAAAAACGCGATTCCCGCCGCCACCTCGTCTGCCGTCACCGCCCGCCGCATGGGGATCTGGCGGATCATCTCCCGCTTCACGTCCGGATCGAGCTCGCCGGTCATGTCCGTCTCGACGAAGCCCGGGGCGACGCAGTTCACGCGGATGCCGCTGCGCGCGGTCTCCCGGGCCAGCGACTTGGTCATGGCGATGAGCGCGCCTTTCGCGGCGGAGTAGTTCGTTTGCCCGACCACGCCGTGCAGGCCCGAGAGCGAGGCCACGTTCACGATCGACCCGCGGCGCTGCTGCATCATCACCGGCAGGACGGCCCGGGTCATCGACCAGGCCCCGCGTACGTTCGTCTCGATCACCTCGTCCCACTGCTCCGGGGTCATGTTGTAGAGCAACGCGTCGCGGCGCACGCCGGCGTTGTTCACCAGCGCGTCGATGCTCCCGAATTGCTCCGCCGCTCGTTCCGCGGCGCGGCGGTTGGCCTCGTCGTCCCGCACGTCCGCGTGGAATGCCGCGGCCTTCCCCTTCGACTCCGCCTCGAACGCCAGCGCGGCATCCTTCGACTGCGAATACGTGAAGGCCACGCACCAGCCGTCGAGGAGCAGGCGCATGGCGGTCACGCGGCCGATGCCGCGCGCGCCGCCGGTGATCAGGACGACTTTGTTCAGCTCTCTTCCTCGTATTTCTCTTTCAGCGTCGCCACCACCGTCGGATCGGCGAGCGTGGTGACGTCGCCGAGGGCGCGGCCTTCGGCGATGTCGCGCAGGAGGCGGCGCATGATCTTGCCCGAGCGCGTCTTCGGCAGGTCGGCGGTGAAGAGGATCTTCTCCGGGCGGGCGATGGCGCCGATCTTCTCCGCCACGTGCGCCTTCAGCTCCTGCTCGAACTTCGCCGGGTCCTCGGCCGCGTGGGCGCGTTCGGCCTCCTTCACGATCACGAACGCGGCGATGCCCGTCCCCTTGATCTCGTGATGGATGCCGACCACCGCCGCCTCGGCCACCGCCTGGTGATCGACCAGCGCCGACTCCACCTCCATCGTCCCGATGCGGTGGCCGGCCACGTTGATCACGTCGTCGACGCGGCCGAGGAGCCAGAAGTAGCCGTCCTCGTCGCGCTTGGCCCCGTCGCCGGTGAAGTACACCCCCGGCCACTTCGACCAGTACTGCTTGCGGAAGCGCTCCGGGTCGCCGTAGATCCCGCGCAGCATCGACGGCCACGGCGAGGTGATGGCCAGGTAACCGCCGCCGACCTCCACGCGGTTGCCGCGCTCGTCGAGAATCTCCGCGTCGATGCCCGGGAACGGCTTGGTCGCCGAGCCGGGCTTGGTCGGCACCAAGCCGGGCAGGGGCGTGATCATGATCGCGCCGGTCTCGGTCTGCCACCACGTGTCCACGATCGGGCAGCGCTCGCCGCCGATGTTCGCGTGGTACCACATCCAGGCCTCGGGGTTGATCGGCTCGCCGACGCTGCCGAGGAGGCGGAGCGACGACATGTCGTGCGCCTTCGGCAGCTCCTCGCCCCACTTCATGAACGCGCGGATGGCCGTCGGCGCGGTGTAGAACACGGACACCTTGTGCCGCTCGATGATGTCCCAGAAGCGGTCCTTCTTCGGCCAGTCCGGCGCGCCCTCGTAGATCATCACCGTCGCGCCGCAGGAAAGCGGGCCGTAGACCACGTACGAGTGGCCCGTGACCCAGCCGATGTCCGCCGTGCACCAGTAGACGTCGTTGTCCTGGAGGTCGAACACCCACTTGCAGGTGGCGTAGCACTGCGTGAGATAGCCGCCGGTGGTGTGGACGATGCCCTTCGGTTTGCCGGTACTGCCGGAGGTGTAGAGCATGTACAGCATGTGCTCCGAGTCGACCCACTCCGGCTCGCACTCCTCGGCCGCCCCGGCCATGAGCTCGTGATACCAGACGTCGCGCTCCTCGGTCATCGCCACCTCGTCCTCCGCCCGGCGGCGGACGACGATCACGTGCTCGATCGTCGGGCACTCCGCGACCGCGCTGTCGGTGGTCTTCTTGAGCGGCACGACCGTCCCGCGGCGGAAGCCGCTGGAGGCGGTGATGACCAGCTTGGCCTCGCCGTCATGGATGCGGTCCTTCAGGGCGTCCGAGGAGAACCCGCCGAAGACCACCGAGTGCGGGGCGCCGATGCGCGCGCAGGCGAGCATGGCCACGACCGCCTCGACGACGAGCGGCAAGTAGATGGCCACGCGGTCGCCGGACTTGACGCCAAGGGACTTGAGCGCGTTGGCGAACCGCGAGACCTCCGCGTGCAGCTCGCGATAGCTGACCTTGCGCACCTCGCCCGGCTCGCCTTCCCAGATCAGCGCGGTCTTGTCTCCGCGCGCGGCCAGGTGCCGGTCCAGGCAGTTGTACGACGCGTTCAGCTTCCCGCCCACGAACCACTGCGCGTCCGGCGGATTCCACTCCAGCACCCGGTCCCACTTCGTCTGCCAGTCCAGCTGCTCCGCCCACCCGGCCCAGTACCCCTCCCGGTCGGCTTTCGCCTTGGCCCAGATGGCCGGGTCGTTGATGTTGGCCTGGCGCCGGAAGTCCTCGGCCGGCGGGAACTCGCGGGTTTCCTGAAGCAGTGCGTCGATCTCTTGTGCCATGGTGTCCCTCGGGGTCGCGATTGTATACAAGTGACGTTCGGGCGCTCTCGTCCGTCCGAGGAGCATGCGCAAAGCCCTGCTGATCCTCGTCGTCGCCGCGGTCCTGGCGTGGATCGCCTTCTCGCTCCTGTCGTCCCGGGCCACGCGGACAGCGACGAGCCGCAACTGGCCCGCCGGCCTCGGCACGATCGACGAGGTGCCGAAGCGCTTTCCGAAGCAGCCCGCGAGCGCCGCGGCGCTGGAGCTGAAGCGGCTGGCGGAGCAGGCGCAGGTCCATCGGTCCGACGTCGGGGAGCAGCAGCTCGCCCCGCTGCGCGCCCATTTGCTCAGCGGACAGCCGATCCGCTGGGAGATGGACATCGCCCGGGCCATGAGCGCGCCCAATCCCAACCTGCTCCTGATCATGCGCGTCCACCGCGCGCTGATCCGCAACGCGCGCGAGCGTGCGCGGCGCGGCGACGCCGGCGCCTGGGACGACCTCCGGGCCTCGTGGAAGCTCACCGAGGGCCTGTGGCCGCGGCCGGAGCTCATCTCGTCCTACATCGCCATGACTATTGCCCGGAGCACCCTCGCCGCGGCGCGGGAGATGCCCCTTCCCGCGCCGGCCTGGCTCGGCGAGATGACCGGCTTCGACTACCGCAGGGCCATGCTCACGGCCCTGCAGGGCGAGGCGTGGATGCTCTCGTCCACGCTGCGGCAGATCGCCGAGCCCGACGAAGGCCAGAACGCGCTCCGCCGCCTCGGCGAGGAGACCCTGTTCGCGCCGTACCTGGAGCTGAGCGGCGCGAACCTGCTCGCCCAGTTTCGGGCGATGGTGACCGAGGCCGCGGCGATCGACCGCTGCGCGTTCGACTCGCGCAAGCACAAGCCACTCGAGCTCCCGTGGTGGAACATCCCCGCGCAGATGGCCGTCCCCAACGTCATGGCCGCCTGGCAGCGCGTCAGCCGCATGCGCGCCGAGGTCGAGCTGACCGAGCGCGCCCTCCAGCTCCGCCGCGGCGAGACGCCGTCGCCCCAGTCGCAGTGCTCGGACGGGACGTGGATCGTGACGACGTATAGCGTGCGATTCAGCCGGGACATGCCGGCGACCGCGCCGGGGGAGGCGGCGGTGCCGCTGGAGTTCGTGATGGACCCCGTCGAACGGACTGGGGGCGATTCGCGTCGTCAGTCCCTGTAACGTTTTGCGACCCAGGCTCACTATCTCAGAGGGTCCGTTGTCCCAGATGCGCGCCATTGTCTTCAGCGTGGGGCTATCTGTTTTCGCCGATCGTGTTCGAGCCGCTCTCGATGCAGGTCGCATCGAGCTCCTGCGCGCGGCGGACCTGGAGGAGTTGCTCGCCCGCGTTCGCGACTCCGCGGTCGACCTGGTGATCATCGAAACGGAACGGAGTCCCGTCGTCGCCCTGGCGGCCGCGCGGGAGCTGCGCGAGGTCGATGGTCAGGTGCCGCTGCTCCTCGCTCTCTCCGACTGCAGCGGCGAGACGGCGGTGTCGGCGATGCGCGCCGGCGTCAACGACATCGTCAGCGGCGCCTGCTCCGATGCCGAGATCGCGGACGTCGTGGCGCGCCTGATGTGTTCCTGGCACCGCCCGCCTCTCCGGATCCCCCTCGCGGCGGGGCACCGCCTCGTCGGAAACAGCCGTGCCCTCGAGCAGCTGCGGCAGGCCATCCAGCGGGTGGCCGCGACGGATACGAACGTCGTCATCACCGGCGAGAGCGGCACGGGAAAGGAGCTGGCGGCGGAGCTGATTCACTGCAACAGCCGCCGCCGCGACAAGCCGTTCGTCTCGCTGAACTGCGCCGCCATTCCGGATGGTCTCCTCGAGAGCGAGCTTTTCGGCTACGAGCGGGGAGCGTTCACCGGGGCCCACGCGGCACGCGAGGGAAAGCTGCAGTACGCGCAAGGGGGGACCCTCTTCCTCGACGAGATCGGGGACATGAACCTCTTCGCCCAGGCGAAGATCCTCCGGGCCATCGAAAACCGCAAGGTGCAGCGGCTGGGCGGCAACCGTGACATCGCCGTCGACATCCGCATCATCGCCGCCACGAACCGGAACCTCGAGCAGCTCACGCTGCAGCAGCGGTTCCGGCAGGACCTCTACTTCCGGCTGAACGTGGCCCGCCTCCATCTGCCGCCGCTGCGCGATCATGCCGAGGACATTCCGGCGCTGGTCGATCATCTGCTGGCCGAGATCGCCTCGAGGTGCGAGCAGAAGGTCGACGGCATCGACCGCGGCTTCGTCGAGCCGTTGCTGCGGTACGACTGGCCCGGCAACGTCCGGGAGCTGCGGAACGTGCTCGAGTCGACGCTCGTCTTCGCCGGCTCGTCGCGAATCACCGCCCGCGACCTCCCGCCGTATCTGCGCGCGCTGTTCGGCTCCGCGCGCCGGCGGCAGGAATCAGAGCGGGAGACCATCCTCGCGGCCCTCCGCGGCGCCAGGTGGAATCGCAACGATGCCGCCAGGACCCTGGGATTCTCGCGCATGACCCTCTACCGGAAGATGGTCAAGTTCGATCTCTTCGCCCACGAGGAGGAAGACCAGAGCGGCGAATGTAACAGCGCGAATGTATCGCCCGCGTAACGCGTAACGCCGCGCGACGGCCCTCGCTCCGCCCAACTCCTTGCAAAGACAGGCGCGCCCCGATGGCAGTGCCATTGAAGGATCGAGCCGCCGTGAGTCGTCCAGTCCATCGTCGGAGTCTTCGTTGAATGGCGCATCCCTACGCCATCGCCGCGATCGGAGACGCAGTCCTGGCGCTGCTCAAGGTGGCCCTTCCGCCGGAGCTCGCGAACGCCGAGTTTCAGCTCTTCAACGCCGAGAACTTCAAGCAGCCGATGACCGAGGGGATTGCCCTTTACGTGCATCGGATCGCGCCGGCCGGCAGCATGCGGAATCTTCCTCCGCGCCTCGCCGCCGATGGCCGGCGCTTTCGTCCGGCGCTTCCGATCGACGTCCATTTCCTCCTCATCGCCTGGGCCAAGGCGGCCTCGCAGCAACTGCGCCTCCTCGGATGGGCGGCCCGGAGGCTGGAGGACACGCCGCTGCTCACGGCCAGTCTGGTCAACCGCGGATCGCTGCCCGTCCTCCGCGACACCGAGTCGGTGGACGTGGTGATGGACACGCTCTCCATCGTCGACATGAGCTCCATCTGGGAAGTGGCCAAGCCGAACATCCAGCCGTGCATCCCCTACGTCGCGCGGATGCTGACGCTCGACTCGGAGGTGGAAGTCGTCGAAGGCGAGCCCGCCCAGACGCGCGTATTCGGCTTCGGGAAGGGGACGCCATGACCTTGCTCGAGCTCGAGCGATGGTCGCGGGTCACGCCGCTCGGCGTCCGTTTCCGCGATCGCGCCACCGGGGAGATCGTTTCGGAAGGGCTGGAAGCATTCGTCTGGCCCGCCGGCGCACCCCAGCGCGCGGTGCGCGGCATCGAAAATCGCTCCGGCGCCTTCGCCTTCCTCGGCCTGCCGGGGCTGCGCGAAGTGGAAGAGGGAAGCGGCGACGAGGACTTCTGGAGCGCGCCGCCGGCGCAGCTCCCGTTCGTTCTGGCCGTGCGCGATCAGTTCGGCCGGTTTCTTCCGCTGCGGCTCGCGGTGCAGTTGCCGGTCCGGCGCTTCCTCGGCCTGTCGGCGATCGAGCCGGCGGATGAGCCGCCGGCGCAGACGAGCGATGCCCGTGCGACGATTCCCCTCGCCTCGGCGCCCTCGCGCGCGGCGTTGCCGGGGATGGCCGTCCTTCACGCGACGATCGTCGACACCGCGAGCGGCGAGCCCGCGGCCTGGGCGACGATCGAGGCCGCGGCCGGCGATCAGCCGCCCGTCAGCGGCATCGCAGACGGCGCCGGAACGGTGATGCTGCCCATGTTGTGGCCGGCGCCCGTTCTCACCGCGTCGAGCGGTCCGCCGCCCCCGCCGCTCAGCGGGCAAACGTGGCCGGTGACGGTGAGCGTGCGTTATCGCCGGCGCGTCCCGCCGCCGGACGTTCCCGACCTCGCGGAGATCCTTTCGCAGCCGCTCGTGCATACGGCGACTGCGCAGCTCGCGTTCGGACGCGAGCTCGTCCTCCGATTCCCGATCACCCCCTGACCAATGAGGAGAAGCGCATGCCGGAATACTTGGCGCCGGGTGTCTACATCGAGGAGGTCTCCTTCCGATCGAAATCGATCGAGGGAGTGAGCACCACTACCACCGGCTTCGCCGGCCCCACCCGCTTCGGACCGATCGACGGTCCGCTCGACCTGCTCACGAGCATGGCGGAATACGAGCGGATCTTCGGCGACGGGCAGCCGCTGCTGTTCTCGGGCGGCGAGCAGCCGAACTACATGTGGCACGCCGCGAACGCATTCTTCCGGAACGGCGGGCAGCGGCTGTACGTGGCGCGCGTGTTCGATCCGCTCAGCAACACCGATGACGGGCGCGCCTCCATCACGTTTCCGCCTTCGAGCGTTTCGGGCACTCCGACCGGCCTCACGTCCGTGATCCTCTCCGCGCGCTATCCCGGCGTGGCGGGCAACGTCCTGGCGACGCTGGAGCTGGTGACGAGCGCGAACATCCTGGTCAACGAGGGAACGACGGCCAATCCGAAGATCGTGCTGCGCGGCGCGCAGGACAACGACGTCGTCGTGATCAAGCACGCCGGCACTTACTTCTTCGCGCGGCTGACGCGGAGCATCGGTCCGAACGGTCCGGTCTGGTCGTTGGCCAACGTCGCTCCGAATACACCCGCGCTGGCGTTCACGGATCTCGTCGCAGCCGATGAAGTCCGCATCGTCACGGTCAAAGTGACGATCTCCTTCCCGCAGGACCCCGGCCGCCCCTCGCTCGTCTACGACGGCCTGGCCCTCGATCCCGGGCACCGCACCGGCGGCGCGGACGATAGTCTGGCCGGACGGTTCTCCCAAGCGTCGGTGTTGCCGGGCTTCGCGGAAGTGCCGGTCTCGTTCACCACGACGCCGTCTGCTAGTGCCCCGAGCGGCGTCGACTGGCTGGTCTTCGCCGATGCCTTGGCAGCGGCCAACCTCAGCAAGGATCTCGGGGACGGAAAGGCGGTCGCGCCGCTCCAGCTGGCCCTCACCGGCGGCGACGACGGCGACGAGCCGGCGACTTACGATGCCGCGCTCGACCGTCTCGCCGAGCGCGAGGACATCTCCATCGTCGCCGCGCCCGCGTCGGGGGCGCTCACCGATCCGCTTCCGGTGGCGAATGCGCTGCTCTCGCATGCCCGCCGGCTGCGCTACCGCATCGCCGTGCTCGATGCGCAGCGCGGCGCGACCGACAGTACGATTCGCAACTACCGCGGCCAGCTCGACTCGACCTACGGCGCGCTCTACTACCCCTGGGTCACCGTGCTCGATCCGCTCTCCCGCACGGAGCTGAACGTGGCGCCGAGCGGCTTCGTGGCCGGCATCTACGCGCGCAACGACATCAATCGCGGCGTGTACAAGGCGCCGGCGAACGAAGTCCTGGACGGCGCCATCGGCTTGCAGAAGCTGATCACGAAAGGGCAGCAGGACGTCCTCAACCCGCTCGGCATCAACTGCTTCCGCCTGATGAATGGCTACCGCCTGTGGGGCGCGCGCACGGTCAGCTCCGACCCGGAGTGGAAGTACGTGAACCTCCGCCGCTACTTCATCTATCTGGAGCGCTCCATCGACCTCGGCACGCAGTGGGCCGTTTTCGAGCCGAACGGCGAGCGGCTGTGGAACAACGTCCGCCTCACCGTCTCGGACTTTCTCTTCAACGAGTGGCAGAACGGAGCGCTCCTCGGCGACAAGCCGGAGAAGGCGTTCTTCGTCAAGTGCGACCGCACCACCATGACCCAGAACGATCTCGACAACGGCCGCCTGGTCTGCCTGGTCGGCGTGGCCGCGCTGAAGCCGGCCGAGTTCGTGATCATCCGCATCGGGCAGTGGACGGCGGACAGGAGCTAACCGATGGCTACGTTACGCGAGCGTCCCTGGAGCCAATTCAACTTTCTGGTCGACCTCGGCACGGGTAACACCAACGGCCCGCAGGCCGGCTTCCAGGAGGTCAGCGGCATCGGCATGGAGGTCACCGTCTCCGAGTACCGGGCCGGCAATTCCAAAGAGAACAGCGTCATGAAGATCAACGGCCTGAACAAGGCCAGCGACGTGACCTTCAAGCGCGGCGTCATCGGCAGCCTCGATCTCTATCAGTGGCTGCACCAGATCCGCAACGGCGATCCCAATGCGCTGCGCACCGTCACCGTCGAGCTGCAGAGCGAGGACCACACCCAAGCCGTGCTGCGCTGGCGGCTGCTCCGGGCCCGCATCATCAAGCACACCAGCGGGCCGCTCAATGCCAAGGGCACGGACGTGGCCATGGAAGAGCTGGTCGTGGCCTACGAGCGCCTGGAGATGGAGTAGCGGGTGGCCGTGACGCGACCGCTGCCGGGCATCCGGTTCGAGGCGCCGCCGGCGCCGGAGGGCGACCTCCTGCCGCGCATGGACGTGCCGCTCTTCGTCGGCTTCGCCGCGGCCGGACCGATCGACCGGCCGGTGGCGGTCGAGGATGCGTTTGAGTTCGCCGATCTCTTCGGCGCCGACCTTCCCTTGCCGCGCGACGCCGGCTCGCGCGAGCCGCGCTGGGCGCAGCTCGCGCCGGCGGTGCGCTCGTTCTTCCGCAACGGCGGCCGCCGCTGCTGGATCGTGCGCGTGGCCCATCGGCCGCAGGCCGTCGCCAATGTCTTTCCGATTCGCGGACTGCACCGCCTCGGCGCCGGCGGCGGCATCACCCAGGCGAACGCGCTCGCGCGCGCGGAGGGAAGCTGGTCCGATGCCTTGCGCATCCAGGCCAACCTGGTGACGCTGGCGCTCGCGCCGCGCGCGTCGATCGCGCCGGCGTCCGTCGACGTCATCGTCAACGCGCGCCGCGATCTCGCCGCGGGCGATCTGCTGCGGCTCACCTGGCCGGGGGCCACGGCGACGCTCTATCTGGCCGTCGACTCCCTGGCGGCGCTGCCGCCGTCGCCGGGACGCGCGCGCGAGATCGCGTTGCGCGCCGGCGGCGCGCGGCACTGGATCGACAGCAGCGGCAACAAAGTCGCCGCGCCCGCGGTCAGCGGCACGCCGCACGTGGAGCGCCTCACCTTCGATCTCGTCGTCCGCCGCGACGGCGCGCCGCCGCTCCGCCTGGCGAACCTCGGCTTTGCGCCGGCGCATCCCCGCTACTTCGGTGCCCTGCCGGCCGATCGCATCCTCTTCGACGGCGGCGGCACGTCGTGGCCGGAGCTCTGGCGCGACGCCGCACACCCCCGCTTCCCGCTGGCGGCCGAGGTTGTGGGGGCCGCGCGCGCCGACGACACCCTCTATCTCCCCCTCGGCATGACGGCGATCGGGGAGGAGTCGGAGCGCGACCGCCCGCCGGGCGAAGCCGACGCGCTCGTGCGCGACGGCGTCGCTCCCTTCGACGCGCCGCTCTTTCTCCACTCCGGCATTCCCGCCGCGTTGCTCGTCGAGGAGGCGACCCTGATCGCCGTTCCCGACGCGGTCCACCGCGGCTGGAAGAGCGTCGCGCCCGTTCCGGCCACGCCGCCGCAGTTGTTCTTTCATATAAAAGCGCAGCGGACACGCGAGCTCTTCTTCGATTGCCAGCCCGGCGATCCGCTCGAGCCGCCCTCGCTGCACGTCTCCGACGTCGAAGGAGGCTCGTACACGCTCACCTGGGGAGCGTTGGCCGGCGCGGTCGACGAGCTCGAAGAAGCGCTGCTCCCCGATCTGAGCGATGCCGTGGTCATCGCCACGAGCACGAGCGGCATCGTGCCGATCACCGGGCGGGTGGATGGAGGAGTCTTCTACTACCGCGTCCGCCGAACGCGCGGAGAAGAGACGGTCTTCTCGGCGGCCATCGTCGTCTCGATCGACGCCGCCGGCGGCTGGCTGAACGTCGCTCCGGAGCAGTTCGACGACGCCGCGCTGGTGGCCCTGCACGAGGCCCTGCTGGCGGGATGCGCGGCGCGCGCGGACCTCGTCGCCCTTCTCTCGCTGCCGAGCCACTACGACGAGGCCGGCGCGCTCTCGCACACCGCGCGTCTCCGGCAGGCGTTCGCCGCGGCGCCGCGGGCGCTCAGCTACGGCGCGCTGTGGCATCCGTGGCTGATCTGCCGCGACGAGGCCGGCGATGCTCTGCGCGCCCAGCCGCCGGACGGCGCCATGGCCGGGATCATCGCCGCGCGCGCGAACCTCCGCGGCGCCTGGATTGCGCCCGCGAACGAGCCGCTCCGCGCCGTGGTGGCGCTGGCGCCGCACGTCGCGCTCGAGATGCGACAGGCCTTGCAGGATGCGGCCGTGAACCTGATCCGGCAGGAGCCGCGCGGCTTCATGCCTCTCGGCGCCGACACGCTGAGCGGCGACGACGATCTGCGCCCGCTGAACGTCCGCCGCCTGCTGATCCTCATCCGCCGCGCTGCCCTGGCCCTCGGCAGCACCTTCGCGTTCGAGCCGAACGGCGGCACGACCCGCCGTGCCCTCAAGGGGGCGGTCGAGTCGCTGCTGACGTCGATGTTCCGGCGCGGCGCCTTTGCGGGCGGCAAGCCTCGCGACGCCTTCCAGGTCGTCACCCCCGCGGGCGACGCCGCGCAGCTGATCGCGGAGGTCCGCGTGGCGCCGGCGCGTCCGCTCGAGTTCCTGACCGTGCGGCTGCTCCAGAGCGGCGGCGCGACCCGCATCGAGGAGGTGCGCTGATGCCCGCGCAGCCGTTCACCGCCTTCAACTTCGACGTCGAGATCCACGTGCCGGCGGTCTCCCCGGCGCCGATCTGCGGCGGCGTGTTCTCCGAGTGCGACGGCCTCGAGGCGACCATGGACGTGAAGACCATTCGCGAGGGCGGCGACAACACGCGGCAGCTCCGCCTGATCGGTCCCGTCGGCTACGGCGCGGTCACGCTCAAGCGCGGCCTCACCACGGCCAGCGCCGATCTGTGGCAGTGGTTCGAGTCCCAGCAGACCGCGCCGCACCGCTCCCGCGGGACGGCCAAGATCGTCTTCCGCGGATCCGATCGCGCCGAGGCCATGGTCGTGACCCTCGACCAGTGCCTGCTGACCAAGCTCAAGGCCCCGGCCCTCAGCGCGAAAGACGGGGCCGTGGCCATCGAAGAGCTGCAGCTCATGTACGAGTCGATGTCATTCGCGCCGGGGGTGGGCAATGAGTGAGCTGGCGAAGGCCAGGCTGCTGCAGCTCGACACGAGCAATAAGCCGGTCAAAGAGGGAGAAGTCGTCGTCCAGTTCAATCCGGAGTCGCTGAAGGTGACCTTCACGAACAACGTGGCGGCGACGGCGCAGGGGGACCCGAACGGAACGCACGCCATGCGCTTCGTCGGCGCCGGCACCTCGAAGCTGACCGTGCAGCTCTGGTTCGACGTGACCCAGCCAGGGAGCACGCAGAGCGACGTACGCCGGCTGACGAAGGCGGTGGCGTTCTTCATGACCCCGCAGGAGAAGGAGAAGGACAAGACCAAGACCTTCGTCGTTCCGGTCGTCCGCTTCGAGTGGGGAACGTTCCAGTACGACGGCGTCATGGAGCAGATGGACGAGACGCTGGAGCTCTTCTCGATGGACGGCCAGCCGCTGCGCGCCTCGGTGAACGTCACCATCGCCCAGCAGAAGATCACCGCCTTCGCCTTCGCCGAGGGGTCGAACGTGTCCGAGGACTTCGCGAAGCGCATTCCGCGCAGCGCTGCCGGCACGGTCGCCGGCGTGAGCGCGCCGGAGGGAGCGAGCCTGCAGGCGATCGCGGCCGGAGTGCCGGGCGCCGGCGATTGGCAGTCGATCGCCGCGGCGAACGGCATCGAGAACCCGCGCCTGCTCGCAGCAGGGCAGCGCATCGAGCTGCGGAGCTAGGAGGAAGCGATGGCAACCACGGTCATCCAGGACTTCACCGTCGAGCCGCGGACCGACGATCCGACGCCGCGGGAGCGGCCGGTCGAGAAGCCGGCGCCGGTGATCGAGCGCGAGATCGAGGCCGTCCTCCGCCGCGAGCTCGAGCGCGCCCTGCGGCTGTGGGCCTACTGAGGACGACATGGCCACGAGCGACCTCTCCGTCATCCCCTCCGCCCGCCCGACCATCATCGTCGACGGCAGCGACGATCTCGCCCTGTCTCAGGGCCTGCTGGGGATGTCGGTCCACGAGACCGTGGAAGGGCTCCACAGCGCGGAGCTGCGTTTCGGCAACTTGGGAGCGAAAGACGAGGGGATCGGCTACCTCTACTTCGACCGCCGGAAGCTCGACTTCGGAACGAGCGTGCAGCTGAAGCTCGCCGGCGATCTCTTCTTCGACGGCCGGGTCTCTGCCATCGAGGGGACGTTCGGCGAGGGCAGGCGTCCCGAGGTCGCCGTGCTGCTCGAGGACCGCTTCCAGGACCTCCGCATGACCCGGCGCACGCGCGCGTTTGCGGACAGCAGCGATGCCGACGTCATCCAGGGCATCGCCGGCGAGCACGGGCTGCAGGCGGAGGTCGAGGTGCCGGGGCCGCGGCACAAGGTGATCGCCCAGGTGAACGAAAGCGACCTCGCCTTCCTGCGCGGGCGGGCGCGCGCGGCCGGCGCCGAGGTGTGGGTCGAGGGGAGGACGCTGCACGCGAAGCCGCGCGGCACGCGCGGCGGTGCGCCGCTGCGCCTGGCCTACGGCAATACCCTGCGCGAGTTCACCGCTCTCGCCGACCTCGGTCATCAGCGCACGAGCGTGCAGGTCTGCGGCTGGGACGTCGGCGGAAAGAGCAGGATCGCCGAGACGGCCGACGAGGCGGCCATCCACGGCGAGCTCGGCTCCGACTCCAGCGGGGCCGGGATCGTCCGCGATGCCTTCGGCGAGCGGAAGGAGTCGGTGGCCCACATGGTGCCGCTGACCTCGGACGAGGCCCAGGTGCAGGCCGAGGCGTGGTTCCGCACCGTGGCCCGGCGCTTCGTCGTCGGCCGCGGTCTCGCTCGCCCGGACGGCCGGCTGCGCGTCGGCAAATGGGTCGAGCTGGCCGGCCTCGGCGCGCTCTTCGACGGCAAGTACTACCTCGCCGAGGTCCGCCATCGCTTCGACGGCGCGTCCGGATTCCGCAGCGAGTTCACCGCGGAGCGCCCCGGACTCGGAGCGGCCCGATGAACGTCCTCGACGCCACGCCCCTGGAGATGCTCCTCCACTCGCGCGAAGCCTCCGGGCTGGGCGGGCGGTGGTACGGCGTCTACCCGGCCCTCGTCAGCGACATCAAGGACCCGGATCGCACCGGCCGGGTCAAGGTCACGTTGCCGTGGTCGCCGGACACGGGCGGCGAGCGCTACGAGGCCTGGGCGCGCATCGCCACGCTCATGGCCGGCAACGGCCGGGGAAGCTGGTTCATCCCCGACGTCGACGACGAGGTGCTCGTCGTCTTCGAAGGGGGCGACGTGCGGCGCCCCTATGTCATCGGCGGCCTCTGGAACGGAAGCGACGCGCCGCCGGAAACGATGGACGGCGCCGGCCGCAACGAGAAGAAAGTGCTGAGGTCGCGCAACGGCGTCACCGTGACGCTCGACGACGCGGACGGGCGGGAGCAGTTCGTCGCCGAGACGCCCGGCGGGCAGAAGGTGACCCTCAAGGACGGCCCCGGGTCGGTGGAGCTGGCCGACAGCAACGGCAACTCCGTGAAGCTCGACAGCAGCGGCATCACTATCAATGCCTCGATGAACGTGACCATCAACGCCAGCATGCTCAACGTCACGGCGTCGATGGTGTCGGTGAGCGCCGGGATGTCGAGCTTCAGCGGCACCGTGCAGGCCAACACCGTCATCTCCCCGAGCATCGTCGGCGCGAGCTACACCCCCGGCGCGGGAAACATCTGGTGAGGATATGGCTGAACGGCACATCGAATGGACTTCGCCCGCCGCGCTCTGGGACGCGGCCGGCGCCGCGGCAACGGACGTCGAGCAGCGCCGCGCCTTCCGCACGCCGGCCATCCTCCGCTTCGCCAGCGACTCGTTCATGCAGGACTTCGTCGATCTGGTCCAGGTCGATCCGCATGGCCTGCGCGACTACCTCGCGGTTCCGGAGACTTGGCGCGAGCCGGCGGCCGACGGGCCGCGGCTGAGCGCAAAGAAAGGACTGCAGGGACGGCTCGAGCGCGCGCGCAGTGCGGCGCTGCGGAGGCTCGAGGCGCGGAATGCGCCGGCCGCACAGGCGCTGCTCGTGCCGCGCAAGGCCGAGCCGCCGCTGAAGCTCTTCCACCCGGCCCACCAGCGCTATTACCTCGTCGCCGCCTGTCTCGTCTGCCGCACCGTCGGGCTCCCCGATCGCCCCATCGATCCCGCGGTGCAGGAGCGCGTGACGTTCGTCATTCGCCGCCTCGACCTGCCCGGCGACTTCAACGATGTGAATCCCGATCCGGCCGACTTCGACGAGCTGGCGCTGGTCGATGGCCGGTGGGTGCCGGCGCCCGCTCGCGAGACGCTGCTCGAGCGCGAGCAGCAGCACGCCCTCTCGCCGCTGGTCTACGTCGAGACCGACGGCCGGCGGCGCCGGCTCTTCAACGGCTTCATTCCCGTCGGCTTGCGCGAGACACTGATGGGCCCCAAGAGCCCGCCGCGCCCCGACAGCATTCCCGATCCGCGCGTGCAGCTCCTCGAGGATCAGGTGATCGGACCGTGGGCTGCGCTCGACAGCACGGCCCGGGCGTTCATCGACCAGTGGAGCGGAACGCCGTACGAGACCAGCGGCAGTCTGGAGAAAGCTGCCGTCGCCTTGAACCTTCAGATGCAGGCGACGACGTTCTACCTCCTGCTCGACCTCGCGCTCTGGATCGAGTCGAACCTCGGCGATCTGTGGCGCGCCATCGAGAGCCAGACCGATCCCGGCACGGCCGCCTACGAAGAGCTCGCAAGGCACAACCTCGTCGGGCCTCTGTGCGCGGTGCACGCGATGAAGACGGAGCTCGAGGCGAACGTCAATCGCTATCCCGACGGCGGCGAACCCTGGCCCAACGTCGCCCACGTGCCGCCACTCGCGGCGGTCTCGGTCGTCATTGAACAGCCCGCGTTTGTCCCGGTGATCACGGCCGTCGTGCGCGACGGCGTGCCGGCGGACGTAGAGCAGGCCCTCGCCGCTGCACTCCCTCCGGCCCCCTCTCGCATTCCGCCGCGCGCTGCGGCGATCGCGGGCGCCACGCCCTTCGAGTCGCCGTGGTTCACTATCCGCTGCGTCTTCGAGCGGCCGAACTGCGCGGCCCTCTCGCCGCCGGTGGTCAGCGATCCGACGGCGGCATTCCAGTTCGCCTCCTTCTTCGATGCCGATGCGCCGGCGCGGCCGATCCGGGTCGCCCTGCCCGCCGACACGACCCCCGCGGGCCTGCGCAAGTTCGACAAGAACACCGCCTTCATCATGTCCGATGTGCTCTGCGGGCAGATGAACGGCCTCGACAAGCTGACCTTCGGCGATCTCGTGCGCGCCGTGCTCCCGTGGCCGTTCCACAAAGACCTCAGTCTGACGCCGGGTGCCATGGCGCCGTGTCCCGGGGGAAAAATCTGCTCCTTCTCCATTCCCATCATCACCATCTGCGCGCTGGTCCTGCTCATGACCATGGTCAAGCTGCTGGACACGCTCTTCTTCTGGCTGCCGTTCTTCCGGGTCTGCATGCCGCTGCCGCGGTTCAGCGCGAAGGGGAGGACGTGATGGATCTCGGACGTCTGTACGGGCGCGGAATGGCGTTCCCGCCGCACGTCGGCGCGGACGGGCGCATCGCCTGGTCGGAGGGAGACGCCAACATCCGCCAGGCCATCGAGATCATCCTCGGCACCGAGGAGCGCGAGCGCGTCCAGCTCCCGTCGTTCGGAGCGGGGCTGCGGCGCTATCTGTTCGAGCCGAACAACGTCGCCACGCGCGCGCGCATCGAGGAGGAGATCACCCGCGCCCTGCAGCGCTGGGAGCCGCGCATCCGCGTCGGCTCCGTCGACGTCGAAGAGGACCCGCGCGATCCGCAGGCGGCCATCGCCACGATCCACTACGAGCTCGTGGCCACCAGTGCGCCGGCGCAGATCACCGTGCGCGTGCGGGTGGCGGGATGAGGAGCGGGCCATGCCGGTGATGCTGCCTCCGATCGACGATCGCCGCTTCGACGCCCTGCGCACCGAGGCCCTGGAGCTCGCCGCGGCCCACGTCCCGGAATGGACGAACTTCAACCGCAGCGATCCCGGCGTCACCCTGGTCGAGGTCTTCGCCTTTCTCGCGGAGAACCTCCTCTACCGCGCCAATCAGATCCCGGAGCGGAACCGCCGCAAGTTCCTGCAGCTCCTGCGCATCCCCCTGCAGAGCGCGACCGCGGCGCAGAGCCTCATCACCGTCGCCAATCCCACGGCGGCGCCGGTGGTGATCGGCGACGGCTTCGAGGTGCGCGCCGGGCAGCTGCCGTTCCGTACCACGCGCGGCCTGGACATCCTGCCGGTGGAGGGGCGGCTCTTCGTCAAGCGCCTCATCGCCGACCCGGCACCGGAGGCGAAGGCGTACTACGAGCAGCTGTACGCCTCGTTCCGCGGAACGCCGCCCGTCGCGGCGACGCGGCTGTACGAGGCCGTGCCCTTCCCGCTTCGCAGCGGGCGTCCGATCGCCCTCGGCGAAACGATCGATCACGGCTTCTGGCTCGCCCTCCTGGCGCCGACCGAGGCCGCGGTCGACGCCACCCGCAACGCCCTGGGCGGCCGCACCCTCACCCTCGGCGTCGTTCCCTCGCTCGCCGACAGCACCGCGGTCCTGCCGGAGGGACGGGCCTTCGGCGTGACGCCGACGGTGAAGCTGCAGGTCTTCGCCCCGCAGGTCGATGCCAGCGGCCTCTTGCCGGACAACCCGGCCGACCGCGTGGCGAAGTGGATCGAGATCCCGTCGCGCTCCGAGACCGACGTCCTCTCCGTTCCCGGCGTCGTCGACGTCACCCTGCCGGGCGCCGACGGACTGCGCCTCTGGCAGAACATCGAGCCGCTCGAGGCAGGCGTCGGCGCGCTGCCGCCGGCCATCGAGGACGAGCGCGTGGCCAGGCGCGTCGTGACCTGGCTGCGCATCCTGTCGACCGCGCATCCGAGCGCCGGCTTCCTCTGGATGGGCATCAACGCCGCGCCGGTCACGCAGCTCACGCGCGTGGCCAGCGAGCTCCTCCCCGTGGGCAGCGGCGAGCCCGATCAGATCGCCCGTTTGGCGCGACCGCCCGTGCAGCCGCGCAGCGTCCGGCTGCTGGTCACCAGCGACGGCGGGACGGCGGAGTGGAGCGAGATCGACGACCTGATGGCGGCCGGTCCCGAAGTGCCGGTCCCCGACCTTCGGAAGCCGCCCGGCGCACAGGCGCGGCGCGAGGCGCCGTCGAACGTGTTCCTGCTCGACGCCGAGGCCGGCGAGCTTCGCTTCGGCGACGGCATCCACGGGGCGCGGCTCCCTGCCGGCGCCACCGTGCGCGCCACCTACGACACCTCCGCCGGAGCGGCGGGCAACGTCGGCGCCGACGCGATCACCAAAGCGAGCGCCCTGCCCGACAGCTTCAAGATCACCAACCCCATCGCCGCCTGGGGCGGCGCGAACGCCGAGAGCGTGGCCGACGGCGAGAAGCAGATCACGCGCTACCTCCAGCACCGCGACCGCCTCGTGACCGCGGCGGACTTCGCCACCATCGCCTTGCGCACGCCCGGCGTGGACATCGGCCGTGTCGAAGTGCTGCCGAACTTCCATCCCGACGGCGGCGACGGCGCCGGCGTCGTCACTTTGATGGTCGTCCCGGCCATCGACGCGGAGCAGCCCGACGCTCCGCTCCCGCGGGCCCCGTTCCTCGAGGCCATCTGCCGCTATCTGGATCCGCGCCGGCTCATCACCACCCAGGTCTTTCTGCGCGGGCCGAGGTACAAGGACATCCTCGTTTCCATCGGCATCACCGCCGCGCCGAACCGCAACGAATCGCAGGTGGCCGAGGACGTGAAGGCCGCGGTGGTGCGCTTCCTCGCCCCCACGGCCGGCGGGCGGCAGCGACTTCCCGACGATCCGGCGGCCGTCCTCGCCGCCGCATCGTCGGACGCGAACGGCTGGCAGCTCGGCAAGGCAGTCCACGCCGCGGAGATCGCCGCGGTGGTGAACCGCACCGCCGGCGTGCAGTTCGCGAACGGCGTGCTCGTCGCCGAAAGCGACGGCACGGGCGAGCCGGTCCGCATGGTCGGCCTCGAGCTCCCGCGCATCCGGGCCATCCGCGTCGCCATCGGCAGCCCGGCCAGCATCGCCGAATTGCAGGACGGCACACCGCCGCCGGTGGTCGTCGATCCCAACCTGCCGAGCGTCTCGCCGCTGACCGATCCCGCGGCCGCGGCAGCCGCGGACAGCGGGACGCCGTTCGTGCAGGTGCCGGTGATTCCGGAGGAGTGCCGCTGATGGACGCGAACGGCACGCGCTTTCACCTCCTCCTCGGCCACGGCGACTGGGGCTCGCGCTGCGAGAGCGGCGGCCTGCCGCTTTCCGCGGCCTTCACCAGTGAGTCGGGCATCGGCTGGGACGAGGCGCGCCAGGAGGTGACCCTCGGCGCGCGCGTCACCGTGATCCCCGCCGCGCCGGGGAATCGCCCGCCGCTTCCGGAGGCGAGGCGCGGCGCGGCCGCGGACGCCTACGGCAACCTTTATTCGATCGCCGCCGACGAACGGGGAATCGTGGTCGGCCCTTCGCCCTTCTGGCCGCCGGCGGGGGACGCCTGCGAGGACGAGTCGCTCGGCGCGTTTCGTCCGTGCGCCGGCGACGGCGACGCCGAGGCGCTCACGCTGCGCGGCCTGACCGTCACGAGCGACGGCTACCTCGTCGCCGGCGTGGTGAATCCCGGGCCCGGCCTGCTCGTCTTCGATCTGCTGCGCGGCGGTGCGCCGCGGCGGCTCCTCTGGCCGGTCGCCTTTGCGCCGTTCGATTTCGCCGCGACGCCCGACGGCGGCGTGGTCATTCTCGATGCCGACAACCGGCGGGTCTGGCAGCTCGACCGCACGTTCGCCGTCGTCGCGCCGTGGGTGCAGCCGGCAGCGCCGCCGCCACCTCTCTTCCGCCCGAAAGAAAGTGGAGGACAGGCAATCCTGCCTGTCCAGGATTGCCTGTCCTCCACCGTCACCCTCGACCACTCCTTCGAGGTGGCCGGCGTCAACGCGACCGAGCCGTTCGCCATCGAGGTCATGAGCGACGGGTCCGTGCTCATCCTCGACCGCCACCCGGCCGGCCCGTTCTCGCGCGTCCTGCGCTACCAGGACGGCAGGCGCACCGGCAACGTCCTCGACCTCGATCCCGGCAGCCTCGTCGACGAGGTGAACTTCTCGCTGATCGCGCACGATTTCGTCTATCTCCCCGAGCGCACGGACGCGGGCGAGACCCTGCGCGACCTGCTCTACGTCGTCGCCGCCGGCGGCGACCAGGCCTTCGTCTTCGCCCTTACCGCCACCGCCGGCGCGTTCGCGCTGAAGGCCCTGCCGGAGCTCGTCAGCATCCGCCTCTTCGGCGGGCGCGGACTGGCGGCCGCGTCGGGCAACGTGTTGTACGACCTCGGCGAGCAGTGGCTGCCGCTCGTCCCGCAGCGGCGCGGCCGGTACGCCGAGGAGGGGACGTTCGTGGTCACGAAGCTCGACGGCAAGCAACCCGGCTGCGTGTGGCACCGTCTCTTCCTCGATGCCTGCATCCCCTCGGACTGCGAGATCGCCGTGGCCACGCGCGCCTCGGACGACGAGGCGCTGCTGCCCTTCGCAGAGCGCGTCGAGGAGCCCGCGCTCGTCCGCCGCTCGCGCGGCTCGGAGCTGCCGTGGGCCACGGCGACGCTCGCCGCCGGCATCGACACCTGGGAGCTGCTCTTCCAGAAAGCGCGCGGCCGCTATCTGCGGATCGAGATCACCCTGCGCGGCACCGGGCGCTCCACGCCGCGGCTGCGCGCGCTGCGCGCCTACTATCCGCGGTTCTCGTACCTCGATCGTTACCTCCCGGCGATCTATCGGGAGAACGCCGACTCCGCGCGCTTCCTCGACCGCTTCCTGGCCCTCTTCGAGAGCTTCTTCACCTCCACCGAGGATCGCATTGCCGCGGTGCAGATGCTCTTCGATGATCGGTCCTCACCGTCGGAGGCGCTGGACTGGCTGGCCGGCTGGTTCGGCGTGGCCTTCGACCGCGAGTGGAGCGATGAGAAACGCAGGCTCTTCATCCGCCGCGCCGTCGATTTCTTCGAGTGGCGGGGCACTCCGTCCGGCCTGCTCGCCGCGCTGCGGCTCGTCCTCGACGACTGCCCCGACGAGAGCATCTTCGACTTTGGAGGCGAGCCGCCGCGCACCGGCGTCCGGGTGGTGGAGAGCTTCCGCCGCCGTCCGCCGAGCGGCTTGCCGGAGATCACGCCGGAGCAGCTGAACCCGACCGACGCGCCGGCGCGCCTGGCCAGGCCGTCGCCGCTTCCGAGCGCCGCGCATCGCTTCTCCGTCTTCGTTCCGCGGCAGCCGGGCAGCAACGATCCGCGCCGCCTGGAGCTGGCCCGGCGGATCGTCGAGCTCGAGAAACCGGCGCACGCCGTGTTCGACGTCGACTACTACTGGAGCTGGTTCCGCCTCGGCGAAGCGCGCCTCGGCGAGGACACCGTCGTCGACCTCGGCAGCCGCTCGCCCGCCCTCTTCGCCCCGTTCCAGGTCGGCCGCACGCGCATCGGCGCGGCGTGGCTGGCGCCGGCCGCCGCCGGCCTCGCTCCCGGCCGCACCATTGTCTGCCGCAGTTGTTCAGGAGAATCGCGATGACGACGTCCGCGGTATTCGCCCCTTCCGTCGAGGCGCACGCCTTCGATGAGACGAAGCACGTCAACTTCACGCTCGGCATGATCCTCGGCATCGACGACTTCAACCAGGAGTTCGCCTATCTGACCGGCCGCGACCGCAGCCTTGCGCGCGGCGCCGTCGGCTACGGCACGCTCAACGGATTGCAGGTCGCCGTCGAAGACGACCTCGCCAAAGGACCGCGCGTCTCCGTCACCCGCGGCTCGGCGCTGCTGCCGACCGGACAGCTCGTCTGCGTCTGCCCCGGCCAATGCGCGCAGATCGACGACTGGCTCGCGGCGACCACGGACGACATCGGCAAACGCGTCGCCAGCGGCGCCGTCACCTTTCACGTCGTCCTCTGCTATCGCGACTGTCCGACCGATCCGGTGCCGCTGCCGGGCGAGCCGTGCCGCGACGAAACGAGCCTGACCGTCCCCTCGCGTCTCGCCGACTCCTTCCGCCTCGAGCTTCGCCTCGATCCCCCGAATCAGATCGAGGAGAACGCCGTGCGCGCGTTCGTGCAGTGGCTGCGCAAAATCCCTGTGGGAGGGACGCCGCTGTCCACGATCGCGGACCTCCAGAAGGCCGCGCGCGACTCCGTGCAGACCCTCGACGACGGCGGCATCGCCTTCGCCGATCCGCCGGCCGCGCTGCACCTCGATCCCGCCGCGGCCGGCGATTCCCTCCGCGCTCTGCTCCGGACCTGGACGACCGAGCTCCGCCCCCACGTGCATGCCTTGGCCTCGGGGCGCGGCGGCTGCTGCTCCGGTCACGGCAAGGAGGACGTTCCGGTCGACGAGTGCCTGCTGCTGGCGACGCTGAAAGCGCCGGTCGTGCAGGCCTCGGGCAAGTGGCGCATGAACGGTACCGCCAGCTCCGTCACCGTCGACGAGTCGCAGCGCCCCTACCTCCTGCACGCGCGCATGCTGCAGGAGCTCGGGATCCGCGGGTTTTGAGGAGGGGCCATGCTGAACGTCGACCTCAGGACCCCCATCCTCAACGACCGCACGCGGTCGGTGCACTTCTTCAACGGACAGATCGTTTCCGCCGAGGACCTCGGCGACGAGCAGCTCGGCCACCGCGCCGCCCACCAGCTCCTGGGGCGCGCCATCGGCGACGGCGTCGTGTCCGGCTTGCGCGTCACCCTCTCGCCGAACAGCAGCGTGCGCGTGCCGGTGCTCCGCGTCGGCGGCGGCCTGGCGCTGAATGCCCGTGGGGAGGGGCTGCTGCTGGCCGAGCCGCAGGTCGACGTGAACCTCTTTCGCCCGCCGGCGCTCGTGCCGCTGCGCCTGGCCTCGCGCCAGCTCTTCGAGGCCTGCAAGCCGCCGGGCGACGCACCTCTCGGACAGCCGGGGCTTTACGTGCTCACCATCGGCTCCGTCGGGGTCGGCGACGGCACCGCGGCGCTCGGCGGCGCCGCCGCCCTCCCGCGCCGCTGCAGCATGCGCTGGATCGTCGACGCCGTCCGCTTCTGCCTGTACGAGCTGAAGGTCGATCCATCCCTGCTCGACACGCCCGCGCTCTTCCGCAACCTCGCCGCGTATCTCTGCTTCGACACGGAGCGCCGCGGCGGCTACGCCGCCGATCCCTTCGGCGCGCTGCCGCCGCCGGTCGCGGCGGCGATCACCGAGTGCGACGTGCCGCTCGCGCTCATCCACTGGACCGACGACGGCATGCAGTTCGTCGACATGCATGCGGTCCGGCGCCGCTGCGCGTCCGGGTCGCTGGAGCCGCGCGACGCCGCCTTCTCGGCCCGCGCCGATGCCCTCGCCGAGGCGATGCGCGAGCAGTTCGACGATCACCTCGGCGACCTCGAGGACAGCGTCGGCAGCCCTGCCCTGCGCGCCCGCGACCATTTCCGCTTTCTCCCGCCGGTCGGCCTGCTGCCGGAGAGCCGGCCCGGCGCCGTGCGCTTCGACTTCCGGCAATTCTTCGACGGAAAGACCTTCAGCGAGCCGGTGTACATCGAAGGCGGCGACCTCGAGACCCTCTTCCGCGAGGCCGTCCACTACCCGCCCATCGATCTCCACGATCCGGAAATGGTCTGGCTCTACTACGTGCGCGAGAACCGGCAGACCGTGGCTGATGGCGGCGCCGGCATCCCGCGCGGCGGCGTCGTCTTCGCCAACGCCAACCTCCCGTTCCACGGCGAGCCGCGCTTCGACCGGTCCCACTACAACTACAGCAACTATCTCTGAAGGAGAGCGCGATGACGATCACCTCCCGCACCTTTTTCGAGTCTTTCATTCCCACGACGGCGGTGAGCGTCCGGCCCGGCGACCTCATCACCGCCGAGCTCATGAACCAGATGCTGCAGCGCATCGCCGCGCTCGAGGGGCACTTCGCCACCCAGCTCCTCACCGTGCCGAACGTCCTCGGCAGGCCGTTCCCGGTGGCGGCGCAGACGATGAACGCGGCCGGCCTGCGCGTCGGCACGGTCATCGACGTGGCCGGCAAGCAGGTGCAGGCCGGCGACGCCGGCGCCGGCAAGCGCGTGGTCGTGGCCACGCAGCCCGGGCCCGGCGACAGCGTGGCGCTGAACCGCGACGTTGCCTTTCTCCTCACCGTGCCGGTCGAGAAGACCGGTCCCGACATCGCGTCGCTGCTGCCCCCGCAGGTGACGGTCGGCGCGCCGCTGACGATCCTCGGCCAGCACTTCACCCAGGCTACCGAGGTGCTGTTCGACGGCGTGAGGATCGACAACGCCGTCATCCTCAATCCGGAGATGATTCGCATCGATCCGGTGCCGCCGTTCACGAAGTTGACGCTCGGCAGCGGCTTCAGCACGTTCGACCTCCCCAATCAGGACTTCACTCTCTTCACGATCAACCGCTCCGACATCGAGCCCGGCAGCTTCGAAGCCGCCAACCTGTCCGCCGATGCCACGGCCCGTCGCGCTGTAGACGTGTCGGAGGCGACGGCGCCGCCGCCCCGCCCGTTCCTGCAGACGGTGACGATCACGGTGAAGACCGCCGACGGCATCGACACGCTCGAGGCCCCCTTCGCCGGCACCGTCGCGGCGCGGCCGTTCATCACCAACCTCCGGCTGTCCCCCGACCGCCGGAGCTTCACTCTCCTCGGCGGCTCGTTCGGGGGGAACCTGGTCGCTCAGCCCGAGGTCTTCGTCGACCAGACACCCGTGAACGTCGTACGGGTGTCGCCGACGGTGCTCACGCTCACCGGGCTGCCGAAAAAAGTGACCGATCTGATGGACGACATCGTCGGTTGGGCGCTCCTGCTCCAGAAGGACCAGGCCGGCGAGCTCCAGCCGCAGCTCAAGCACTCCATGCGTTTCGGAGAGAAGCTGACCAAGGTGCTGCTCGACATTCCGCTGCTGCCGCAGATCGACCCGGGCATCGAGCCCGTCGCCGCCGCGGCGACGCTGAGAACAGCGCTGAACACACAGAACGTAGCGGTGGCGGAGCCGGAGAGCGTCGACCAGGACGAGATTCCCATCGTCGTGCAGATCGGCAAGCAGCTCATCAGCGAGGTCTTCATCGTGCTGTTCCGGAAACTCAAATGACGGACACGACCACGATCGGCCGCCTGCGGCTCCGCGGCGACGGCATCGACGACGACGTCGTCCGGCGGAGCTCCGCCGCCATCCGCATCCTCGATCTCCAGCCCCCCGCGCTGCCGCCGGCCGCGATCCTCTGCGTCCGCACGTTGCGCGACCCGCTGCCGGGCGCGCTCGACCTTCGCTCCGGCCGCGGCTCGCGGGCCACGCGCTGGGAGGCGGCCGTGCGCGGCGCGTTGTACGACCATTACCGCCGCGCCGCCCGCCCCGCACGCGAGCACGCGGCCGTGCCGCCCTCGGCGGACGCCGTGCTCTTCATCGACCGCGCCGAGCTGCTCGCCTCCGCCGCGCGCGACGCCTGCCATGCCGAAGAGCGGTGGTGGTGGCAGCACGTGCTCGGCGGCGCCGCGACGCCGGCGGCGGTCGCGCGCGAATGGCGGCGTACGCCGGAGGCCATTCCCGCCGCGTCCGAGCTGCTCGCCGCACACCGCGAGCTCGCGGCCTTCGTGCGCCTTCTCGAAGACGCCGACGTCCTCGCCATGATGAAGGCCATGCTCGCCGCCTTCGCCATTCGCGAGGAGGTGAGCGCTGCCGCGATCGCCGCGTCCGCGGCTGCTGCCGCTGATGCTGCAACACCGCCCGCGCCGCCGCGCTGGCAGGCCTTCCTTCCGCCCGATGTCCTGCACGAGCCACTCGGACCCGTGCATCGCACCTTCATCATTACGGCACTGCTCCTCCGCCGCGCGCTGCACTTGGCGCGCCGCCCGCAATTCGTCTCCGAGGTGCTCGCCCTGACGTCATCGCCTTTTAGGAGTGCGGTGGCGCAGCCACCGCTCTTCGATCCGAAGATCAGCCCAGTGCCTCCGCCGCCACCCCCCTCTGCGTCCTCCCCGGCGCCTCCCCCGTTCCCTGCCCCCCCTGCCCCCTGCGCCCTGCCCCCTGCGCCCTACTCCGACATCGCCATCCCCTCGTCCTTCGCCGGCGTCTACTTTCTCCTCGACCTCGCCATCGCCCTCGGCTTCTACAGCGATTTCACCTCGCCCGTGCAGCACGGGCTCGATCTCCACCTCGACGACTTCCTCGCCCTCGCCGGCCGCCGCTTCGCCGGCGACGACTTCGAGCGCGATCCGCTCTGGTCTCTGCTGACCGACCCCGAGCGGCCGCGCCCGGAGCAGCTCGACGAGGACGCCGTCGTGCAGCCCCTTCTCGATGCTCTCGCCAGCGTGCTCGACGCCGAGGACGCACCGCGCTTTCTCATCGCCCGCCCGGGCCGCGTCACCGTCACGCCCCTGCACCTCGACGTCTGGTTCTCCCTCGCAGACCACCCCATCGAGATCCGCCTGGCCGGACTCGACCGCGATCCCGGCTGGATGCCGTCGGCAGGACGCCATGTCGCGTTTCATTTCGATTGACGACGATCCGCTGGGCTCCCTCGCGGCGACGCCGGCGGCGCATTTCCGGCTGTGGTACCTCGCCGCGGTGACGCACATCGTGGAGCGCCTGGCGCGCAACCTCGGCTCGCTCGACGACGTGCTGGAGCAATTCGCCTTCCTCCGCGACTACCTCGGCGAGCTCGCCGCTCTCGGCGGACCCGAAGACTGGTTCGCCCGCGTGCGCCGGTGGGAATCGAGCGCCCAGGGCCACCTCCCGCTGCGCGCGCTCCGCGAGGTCCTGGCGCTCGATGAAGAGACCGTGACGCTCCTCTTCGCCGCCGGCCTGATCGAGGAGGATCCGCGCTTCGGCTTCGTCATCGAATGCGCCCAGCCGCTCGCGCCCGGGCAGCACCGCCCCACCCAGGGCCTCCTCAGCGCGTGGTGGCGCAGCGACGACGACGGATTGCGCGGCCGCATTCGCCTGCTCCTCCGCGCCGGTTTGCTGCAGGTGCTCAACCCCGACGCGCCGCGGCTTCAGTGGGTCTTCGAGTGTCCGCCCGCGGTGTGGGATGCCCTGCGCGGCGAACTGCAGTCCGCCGCGGCGCCGTGGCTTCACTATCGCGCCGCCGGCGAGTTGCCGCGCCTCGAGGACCTCGTGCTCGGCGCCGCGACGCGCGAGGCCGCCGAGCGCGGCGCCGCACTGCTCCGCTCCGGCGCGGCCAGGACGCTGATCGTGCGCGGCCCGCGCCACAACGGCCGGCGCACCGTCGCGGCCGCGATCGCCGCGAGCCTCGGCCGCGGCGTGATCGACATCGACGGCGGCACCGGCCTGACCGCCGAGCGCGCCTCCCTCGCCGGCACGCTGGCGACCCTCGCGCACGCGATGCCCGTCGTCCGGCTCGACCTCGTGCCCGGCCAGACCGCCGAGCTGCCGCCGCTCGCCGGCAGCGACGGCCCCACCGCCGTCGTCGCCGGCGCGCACGGCGGGATCGTCGGCGACGGCGTCAACGGCGCCATCACCATTCCCATCGGCATGCCCGCCGCCGAACAGCGCGCGCGGCTCTGGCAACTCGCCCTTCCGGACCACAGCGCCGCGGATGCCGCGGAGCTCGGCCGCCGCTTCCGCATGACCAGCGGCAACGTCCACGCCGCGGCGGCGCACGCGCGCGCGCAGGCCATGCTCCGCGGCAGCAGCCGCGTCGAGCCCGCCGACGTGCGCAGCGCCTCCCGCTCCCGCCACCGCGACCTGGAGACCCTCGCCACCCTCCTGCCGTCGTTCCCGGGATGGGAAAACCTCAGCGCGTCGTCCGAGACGCTCGACGAGCTGCGCGGCCTCGAGAGCCGCTGCCGCCACCGGGAGGCCCTGCAGCAGCACACCGGCCCGGCCCTCAGCCGCCAGCTCAACTGCGGCGTGCGCGCCCTCTTCGCCGGCCCGAGCGGCACCGGCAAGACCATGGCCGCCCGCATCCTCGCCGCCGAGCTGCAGCTCGATCTCTACCGCCTCGATCTCTCTTCGGTGGTGAACAAGTACCTCGGCGAGACCGAAAAGAACCTGCACCACCTCTTCTCCGCCGCCGAGGAGCTCGACGTCGTGCTGTTGATCGATGAGGGGGACGCCCTGCTCACCAGCCGGACGGCCGTGGCCTCCTCGAACGACCGCTACGCCAACCTGGAGACGAACTTCCTCCTCCAGCGCCTGGAGTCCTTCGAGGGAATCGTGATCGTGACCACCAACGCCGCCGCGCGCATCGACGCTGCCTTCCAGCGGCGGATGGACGTCGTGGTCGACTTCCGCCGCCCCGACGCCCGCGAGCGCCGCGCCATCTGGGACCTCCACCTCCCCCCCACCCACGCCGTGGCCGAGCCCTGGCTCGCCCACGCCGCCGCCCGCTGCGACCTCAGCGGCGGCCAGATCCGCAACGCCGTGCTCTACGCCTCGGTCATCGCCTGCAACGAACAACGCCCCCTCGCCGCCGCGGATCTCACCGCGGCGGTGAGGAGGGAGTACCGCAAGAGCGGGGACGTTTGCCCGCTGAGGGAGTAGGGATGGGAACGCTTACCCTTCACCGCAATGAGACCAAGCGCGCTACGGCTAAAGCACGCTCGGGTTCGAAAGCTAACCTTGGTATCTCAACGGCAACGAGTGCAACCAGCGCATCGCTAATGGGTGTACATACGAGCGCGTTGGCTTATGGAACGTCTATAAAAAGTATCGCCGACTACGTTCCCGATATTCGTCTGAAGAGTCTCTTTTTTCGATTCACAATTCCCGGCAAGAAATTGCTGAAGAGCGATTCTTTGTATGACGTGATGACCACCGACAGTACCCAGATTCAACTCACATTGACAAGTGAACAATTTGCGTTGAATCCGTCACCATCCTTATATATCGACGCAATTTGGCCGGCTGAGAATATGGAGATTCGGAACCTGATTTACAATTTCAAAAATGCGACAGCTAGCGCCGACGTCCAGGGGGCAGGGGGAGCCGGTTTCATACCATTTGAGGGAAGCGCGAAAGAGGCAATTACTACTCTGTTGACCGACGCACTTAAGGGCACTCCGGCCGCAGCTCCTGGATATAATCCGTTTGCCGATGAGGACCTCGTAACGACGTTGCATGCGATTCAAGCCAATATCGAGGGAACCGCTGGCAGTCAGCCAGCGGTTCCGTCCAAGCCCGTAGCGACATCTCAAGTTGCAGCAAACCGCGAATCGCGAGTCGTCGGCAAAAGCGCCGGTTCGTCTGCGGTCCTGCCAAAGCCTGTCACAACATACCGCGTCACGCCTGGACCTATGGAGGCGCCGATCAAGAAGAGCGACATCGCGAGTCAGAGCTTGTCAGCTGTAACAACGTATGGCACGACACCAGTTCCAAGTAAGCCGCCGATCGAAACCAGCGAGGTCGGTGGCTTGTCAGTAGGTGCGACATTTACGTTGAACACTGGTGTGGAAAGAGAGTCGGATGGTGGAGGCATTCGCATTCCGGGCGGTAGTGAATGCACCCTGACCATCTCCTCGGCCGGCTCTTTGGCGGACATTCTGAAGGAGGACTCGAAAAAAGGCATCACAAGTCAAATCAATTCCATAAAACTGTCATGCGATTCAATTACGCTCATGCGTAAAGGTAAGCCCATTGCTAAACTTCAAGAGTTGAAGTTTACCAAGGGTGGTAAAGTCAGTGTCGATAAGGTGACTCTGCTCGGCGACCTCGAAGTTGCAAGCGATGTCGAGCGGTTGGGATGGTTGGTTCTATTGACTTCACTTTTTGCGTCCAAGGGTGCTCCCCTCCAAACGGCGGTTAAGATGGCGGGTAGCCGGCGTGACCCCACCCATGTAGTGCATGATGCGGCGACCGCCAAGATAGAACAGAGCCTTTCACAGGCAATCGCTGCGTTGGTAATGCAGAATCGCTATGTCATCCCCGGGATCGACCTGGCGGAAGCGCTAGGTTTGATTGCTCCAATCCCGAAGCCACTGAAGAATTGATGGTGAGCGGCACGCCGATCAGCGTTGCCTGTGGCTATCTCGTGATGCCGACGGAAGCGAGGTTAGTTGCGGGGAGGGATTGGAACCCCCGCCCTCCCGGTTATCAGCCCGCGTGAGTCAAACGACGAACCAGCCCCTCGTCGAGCGCCGCGATCGCGGGGTCATCCGCCACCCTCCCACCCCTTACGGCACGTCCGTCGACGGCATCCCTCTCACCGTCTACCTGCCCGAGTCGGCCCGGGCCGAGGTGGTCATTCTCGCGGCGATTCATGGCGATGAGCCCGAGACCACGGTCGCGGTGTCGGAGGCGCTGCGCTGCCTGCCCACGGGCGACCTGCAGGCGGCGGTGATCCTGTGCGGGAACCCGGACGGGATGGTGCGCGGGACGCGCGGCAACGCCCACGGCATCGATCTCAACCGCAACTTCCCGACCTCGAACTGGCGTCCCGAGCCGGTGTTCTACAAGAGCCGCGCGAATGATGCCCGCGACATCGCCCTCAGTCCCGGGCCGGAGCCGGCCTCGGAGCCGGAGACGCGTGCGCTTCTCTCTCTCATCGAGCGCCTCGGGCCGCGCGCGGTGGTCAGCCTCCACTCCGCGCTGGCCTGCGTCGACGACTCCGGCGCGTCCCACCTCGGGCGGCAGCTCGCCGACCGCTGCGCTCTGCCCTTCCTCACCGAGATCGGCTATCCGACGCCGGGCTCGATGGGCACGTGGGCCGGCGAGCGAGGGCTGAACCTGGTGACCCTGGAGCTCGAAGACGCTTCGCTGTACACGCTCAAGGACCGCCACGTCCCGGTCCTGATCGACCTCATGACCGGACGGTTCGAGCTGGCCTGATGCACATCCTCATCACCGACTCGGGCGTGGGCGGTCTCTCCGTGGTCGCGTACGCGGAGCGCTTCGTGCGCACGCACGGTTTCCCCGAGCCGGTGCGGCTCACCTTCGCCAACGCCGCTCCGGCGAACGACTACGGCTACAACTCCATGCCCACGCGCGAGGAGAAGCTGGCCACGTTCGATCGCTTCCTGCGCAATGTGACCGAGCGCTTCGCCCCCGACGCGATCTACGTCGCCTGCAACACACTCTCCGTGCTCCTGCCGGATACGCCGTTTGTTGCGAACGCGCCGGTCCCGGTGAACGGGATCGTCGAGACCGGCGCCGGGCTGCTCGTCCGTGAGCTGGAGGCGGACCCGCGGAGCGTGGCGATCGTCTTCGGCACGCAGACGACGATCGACGCGGGCGCGTACCCGCGCCTGCTCACGGCGCGCGGCGTCGTGCCGTCGCGGATCGTCAGCCAGGCCTGCCCCGGGCTGGCCGACATGATCTCCGAGGACCGGGAGGGGACGAAGACGTATGCGGAGATCCGCCGCTGGACCGGCACCGCGATCGAGAAGATGCAAGGGCGCGACGCGCCCGTGGTCGCCCTTCTGGCCTGCACGCACTACGGCTACCGGAAAGACCTCTTCGCCGCCGCGTTCGAGGAGGCGGGAGTGGACGCGAAGGTCGTGAATCCGAACGAGCGTGCCGTCGACGACATCCTCCCGCGGGGAGGTCCGCATCGCGACGTCGAGGTGCGTTTCGTCACGCGCTACCCGATTCCCGACGCCACGGTGGAGGCGCTCACGTTCTTTCTGAGCGACATCTCCCCGCGCACGGTCGCCGCGATGCGGAACTTCGAGCACGTGCCGGATTTGTTCTAAACCCGCGCGAACGACGCCGCGATTGACTGGAACACCTTCAGCCCCGCGGCGTTGCCGAGGATCGGCTCCGAGCAGCGCTCCGGATGGGGCATCAGGCCGAGGACGTTGCGGCCGCGGTTGCAGATGCCGGCGATGTTGCGCGCGGAGCCGTTCGGGTTGGCCTCGGAGGTGAGTCGTCCCTCCGCGTCGCAGTAGCGGAAGATCACCTGGCGGTTGCGCTCGAGCGCGTCGAGCGTCTCCTCGTCGGCGAAGTAGTTCCCCTCGCCGTGGGCGATGGGCGCGCGGAACACTTCGCCCGGCGCGAGCTCGCCGGTGAACGGCGTGTCCGTCTCCTCGGTGCGCAGGTGGACGTCGCGGCTGAGGAAGCGCAGGTGCTGGTTGCGCATCAGCGCGCCGGGCAGCAGGCCGACCTCGGTGAGCACCTGGAAGCCGTTGCAGATGCCGAGCACCAGGCCCCCGGTCTCGGCGTGGCGGCGGATGGACTCCATGATCGGGGCGAACTTGGCCAGGGCGCCGGCGCGGAGGTAGTCGCCGTAGGCGAAGCCGCCGGGGATGATCACGACGTCGGAGCCTTTGAGGTCGGTGTCCTTGTGCCAGAGCACTTCCGCGTCCGCGCCGAGGACGTCCTTCGTCACATGCAGCGCATCGTGGTCGCAGTTCGAGCCGGGGAGGACGACGACGCCGAATTTCATGTCCGGTAGTTTACCGGCTGACGTTCCCGGAGCTCGATGTCGAGCTCCCGGAGCTCACGTTCAGGCCCATGGAGCTCACGTTCAGGCCCATGGAGCTCGACGTTCAGCTGCCCCCGAGCTCGCGTTCAAGTCGATCGACCTCGCGTTGAGGCCGATCGACCTCGCGTTGAGGTCACTGGATCTCGCGTTGAGGTCACTGGAGCTCGACATCGAGCTCGCGGAGCTCCTCGTGGAGCTCATTTTCATCGCGCGTGAGCTCCTTTGATCTGCCTGCATAAAATTCTTTTGACAGACCTGCCTTAGCAGTCATATATTGACTGTCGAAAAGCGAAAGGCTTTTCGCAGTCGTTCAGGCCCTCGTGCACCGTGACGCGGGGAACCTGTTCAAAAGAAAGGAGAAAGGAGAATCTCATGTCCAGTGTTTTTCAACCCATCACCCCGGAGGAGGCCGTGCAGCAGCTTCGCGCACTGCGCGACCGGATTCCGGAATTCACCCAGCTCTCGACGGCGGAAGTGAGAACGCTCGCAAGGGCGGCCAGCGTGAACGCGCGGGCCATCCAGAGCGCCATCAACGCCGTCGGGGCTGCCGAGCCTCTGCGCAGCGCTCTCGGCACGTCGGCCGAGGAGCTGCGTCAGGAAAGCGAGCTCAACGAGCGATGGAATGCCATCATCGAGGAGCTCGAGGCCATGCTCAAAGGCGCCCGGGCGGCGCAAATCGTCCGCCGCCACCGCCTCGGTCTGATCGCCATGCAGGCGTACCAGATCAGTCGTCAGCTCGCGCGGCGGAAGGAGAACGCCAACCTGCTGCCGCACGTGGCCGCGATGCGCCAGCACTTCGCGGTCGGGCGGCGGCGGGTGAGACCGGCCGAGCCGGTAAAGCCCGAGCCGCAGCCGGAACCGCTGGCGCAGTCGAAACCGCCCGCAGCTCGTTAGCCCCGTACTGCAGGCCATGATCCCGTCCCCCGGGCGTTTCACGGTGCGCCCGGGGGATTTTCGTTTCTCATGCTCAGCCGATCGGGGGACCGACCCGCATGAGCAACCACACCCAGAAGGTCACGCCGATCGGCGGGATCGACCGGACCTCTTCGGCGGACGTCACGCCGATCGGCGGGACCCACCGGATTGCCGGCGGATCGGTGGGATCGTCGGCATAGGCCGCCGTGGTGACGAGCGCGAAGAGCGCGAAGATAGCTACTGCCTTGGATACACGTCGCATAAGCCCTCCTTGCGATCATGGGTGGCGGAGGGCCAGCGGCTTTATACGGGTTCTTCCGGCGGCACGAATTGGAGGAAGGGTTGCCGTTCCGCGCGTCGCAGGAAGAAACGGACAGCGTGGATCTCCCGCTTCGTGAGACGGTTTGCCGCGGCGGCTTCCTTCAAGTAGGCGATGGCGGAGAGTGCCCCGGTGAGTACTCCCGCATCCATGTAGACCGAAAAGAGATGCTGCGCGAGCGCTACGATGTCCTTTGGACGGTTCAGGGCAAGGAGCCCTTCGGCGATGTCGAGTCCGACGCCCGCAGCATATGCCACCATCCCGAGCTTTTCGAATTGGGCGGCGACATCGCGAAGGCGGCGAATGGCCTCGTTGAGCTTCCCGCCTTGGAGCACTACGCGAGCAATTCCCCACTCGGTCACCAGGCGTTCCGACTCGGGTCCAATCTCGCGAAAGATCTTGAGCGCCCGATGGAACTGCAGGCTCGCTTCCTCGAGGTTTCTCCGCTCCACCTCGCAGTGGCCGGCCATATACGTCCCGCGGGCAATCCAGCGGGGGCTGCGCATGTTCTCGCCGTGCTTGATGATGCGGTGGTACACAGAGAGCGCACCATTCACGTTGCCCGTGTCGAAGAGAATGTTTCCCCGCACAAACGCGGCATCCATGCGCCG
>JBIOTX010000031.1:0-7452 GCA_044866315.1 Thermoanaerobaculia bacterium
GCTGGTGCAGCATGGCGGCGAGGGAGTCGGTGGGGACGACGTCGAAGCCGACGCCGGGGATCAGCGTGACCCCGCGCGCCTTGGCCTCGGCATCGCGCCCGAGGACGGCCTCGAACACCTCGATCTCACCGGTGATGTCGAGATAGTGCACGCCCGCGCGAAGACACGCGTCCACCATCGGCGCGCTGGTGTAGACGAACGGCCCCGCGCAGTGCAGCACCAGCGCGACGCCGGAGAGGTCGATGGCGTCCATGCCGAACACGCGCGCCTCGCACCCCAGCTCGCGCGCGAGGCGCTCGATCGGCTCCCGGTTTCGCCCGGCGAGGACGGGCCGCTGCCCGCGCCGCACCGCCTCCCGGGCGATCAGCTCGCCGGTGTAGCCGTTGGCTCCGTAGAGCATCCAGTTGGGCATTGTGGGATTCTATGTCTCATGCCCTGCCCCAAATGCGGTTTCGAGTCCGCCCCCAACGCCCCCGAGTGCGCGCGCTGCGGGGTGATTTTCTCCAAGCTCACCCGCGAGACGCCGATCATCCGGCCGTACGTGATCGAAGAAGAGCGCGTCGCGGACGGGCGGGTGGGGCGGGAGGAGCTGAAGGTGCTCGGGCTCGGCCTGTCGATGGCGATCCTCGCCTACGCCTTGCCGTTCACGCGGGCGGTGTTCTCGCTGCTGGTGACGCTGTTCCACGAGCTGGGGCACGCGGTGATGGGGTGGGCGATCGGGTATCCGTCGATCCCGGCGTTCGACTTCGTCTACGGCGGCGGGCTCACCCATCACGGGGCCTTTCAGCCGGCGATCGCCCTTGCCATCGCTGCGGGCTTCGTCTACCTCGGCTGGCTGTTCCGCCACAACAAGAAGAGCCTGGCCATCGTCGGGGTGATCTTCCTGGTGTGGCTGTTCGTGGTCACGAAGGAGTGGCGGCGGGAGGTGGCGTTCGCGGCTGCGGGGCATCTGTCGGAGCTGATCCTGGCCGGGATCTTCTTCTACAAGGCCCTGGCGGGGGTGGGCTGGCGCGCGCCGGAGGTCGAGCGGCCGCTCGGCGCGTTCGCGGCGTTCTTCGTCCAGATCCACAGCATGCTCTTCGCCTGGCGGCTGACCAAGGACGCGGACTTTTTGGCGTGGTATCGCGAGGGGAAGGGCGGCGCGCTGATGAACGACCTCGACGTCATCGCCGCCGACCTGCAGATCTACCTCGGCTGGAATCCGGAGATCGCCGGCGTGGCCAAGATGCTGCTCGTGTTCTCGGTCGTGCCGATCGCGGTCGCGCTGGTCTGGTATTTCGAGCGCGCGCGCTGGCATCGCGTGCTGCGCGCGCTGCGCACGGCGGAGACGGTGCTGCTCCTCGCGTTCGCGACGATCGCATGGGGACAACAGCCGATGTGCGGCGCGAGTGCGGAGCAGGAGGAGGCGATTCGCGCTCTGCACGCGCGGACCTCGAAGCTCGCCCTCCCGCGCGCGTCCTCCGTGGCCACGGTGCGCGACGGCGCGTTCTACATGCAGGCCGACGAGCGCATCGCCTTCGGCGGCCGGCCGTTCGATCTCGGCGGGCAGTCGCTGGTCTTCTCGCCGCGCGGCGCGGGCTTCGCCGTGGAGCGCCAGCCGCTCCGCTACGTCGCGCCGTCCGGCGACGCGCTGCACGACTTCGAGTCGCGCGCCGGCAGCCCGTGGCATTACGTCGCCCACGATCTGCCGTTCCCCTTTCTCGTCTTCGGGCGCAGCGTGACCCGCGTGTACCTGAGCGCGTTCAACGGCATCCACCTCGACCCGCCGGGCGAGGAGCGGGCGATGGTGTTCGGCGCCCTCCACGCCGCGGCCCGGCCGGACGCGTTGCTCTCGCCGCTGATGATCACCGCCGGCAAGCCGCGCCACCTCGCTTATCCGCGGCTGTGGGTCAGCCAGACCACGAATCTGGTGCGCATCACCTGGCGCAGCACGGCCGGCTCCACGTTCGGATACGACGTGCAGGCGGAGCTGCATCGCGACGGGCGGGTGGTCTTCTCCTACGCCTCGATGCGCAACATGCAGTGGGGCGCGCCGGTGATCTCCCCCGGCGTGAGCGCGTCCACGCCGCGGCGGATGCTGAGCGGCCTCGACGACGGCGCGGGCGACGTCTCCTCGACCTTCGGATCGCTGATTGCGGTCCTGGACATCCGCCGCGCGGAGCTGTTCCGCGTCGACGACTCGGATCTCTTCGGCGTGCGCCTCCTCCTCGGCGGGGCTCTCGACCTCTCCAAGCTGACCGCGGGGCAGATCCTCCGCTACAGCGCCACGTTCGGCGACGCGGGCTTCATCCGCATCGAGGTCACCCGCGACGGCTGGACCGTGGCCTCGAACGGCGGCATCCCCGTGCCTAACGGCGCCGAGGCCCGCCTCCTCGGCGACACGATCGAGATGTACGGCCTCCAGCCGCCGTCCTGGGACGGCGAGGGGCAGTTCTTCCGCGCCTTCACCACCACGGTCGCGCCGAATCGCACCGCCGACACGGTCTCGACCATCGTGCCGTTCGACGCGCCACAGCGCCGGACCGCGATCGATTTCTCCGCCCTGGCGCAGGGGGCGGAGGTGAGGCCGCCGTTCGCCGAGCCGTTCGTCCTCCCCGAGTTCGATCCGTTCGAGGTCTGGTCCCGGCTGCAGCCGGCCTTCGCGCTCAGCGACGACGACATCGACGCCGTGGCCATGTACCAGACCTTCCACACGGACATCCTCTTCTACGCCGGCGCGTACGCCATCCGCGGCAACCCGCGCGTGGACGGCATCGCCCCGACCTCCCCGCTGTTCGGCCGCAGCGTGCCCCGCGAGACCGGCCTGCTGCATATGAACCAGCTCACCTACAACTACAACGCGGCCGAGGAGACGGCGTCGAAGGTGATGCTCCACGAGTTCGGGCATCGCTGGCTGTACGCCTTCCGCATCCGCGAGGGCGGTGCCGTGACGGCGTCGCTGAATCCCCTCAGCGCCCATCCGGCGGCGTACGTCGACACGCGGTCGGCGTTCCCGGTCTACGGCGCCGGCGAGTCCTCGGTGATGGGCGGTGGCACGTTCACCCAGCAGGGCGACGGCTCGTACCTCGCCCGCGCGGCGAACATGGGCTTCAGCTGGCACGAGCTCTACCTGATGGGCCTGGCCGCGCCGGAAGAGGTGCAGCCGTGGTTCTACCTCGCCGGAACGAGTCTCCCCAGCGAGTACTGGCCCGCCGACGGGTCGGTCGTGACCGGCGAGAAGCGCGAGGTCGAGCTCGACCAGATCGTTGCCGTCCACGGCCCGCGCAACCCGCCCGCCGCCATCAGCCAGCGCGCCTTCCGCGTCCTCTTCGTCCTGGTCACCGAGGCGGGCCGCGGTCCCACCGACGCCGAGGTGGCCAAGCTGAACGAGTGGCGCGCCCTCCTCGAGCGGAACTTTTTGCTCGCCACGGGCGGGCGGGGGAGGGTGGAGACGGAATGGGTGAGGGGGCCGAGGAGACGCGGTGTTCGGTGATCAGCGTCTGACGGCAACCGCCGACGCATGCGCACTCACGATCATCCACCGCCCCTTCCTCTTCACGTACACGTCCGTATAGCGGAGATCATTCGCGTAACGGATGCCGCCGAGGACGAAGCGCTGGAGCATGCGGCCGGTGACGATGGCGGAGTCGCCGTACATGCGCACGTGCACTTCCATCGGCTCGTACGGCTCCATCTTCAGGCCGGGGGTGGAGAGCTCGCGGATGACGTCGCGCTTGGTCTTGATGGCCCCGTTCGGAGTGACCAGGACGTACTCGTCGGCCAAGTGCTCCTCGAACCAGACCGGGTCGCCGGCCCAGGTGGCCACGGTGATCTCGCGGTCGAGGCGGCGCACGTCTTCGGCGTCGTCGGCGCGGGCGGCGGCGGCGAGCAGGAGCGCCAGGGCGAGGGCGGGGAGGGATCGGGGCTTCATCTCCATCGAACCTAATGGAACAACGGGCGACTGGCTACTGGCAACCGGTAACTTGTCACCGGGAATTGCCCGGCCCGTTCCCGTTATATAAGCACTCCAAATGTCCGTCACCGAAGCCCCTGCCCGCCCACGCGACTTCATCCGCGAGATCGTGGAGGAGGATCTGCGCAGCGGGAAGCACCAGAAGGTCGTCACCCGCTTCCCGCCCGAGCCGAACGGCTACCTCCACATCGGCCATGCCAAGTCGATCACCCTGAACTTCGGGATCGCCCTGGAGTACGGCGGGCAGTGCAACCTCCGCTTCGATGACACCAACCCGGAGAAGGAAGAGGCGGAGTACGCCCGGGCCATCATCGAGGACGTGCACTGGCTCGGCTTCGACTGGGGCGGCGAGCCCCTGCACGCCTCGGATTACTTCGACCAGCTCTACGAGTGGGCCGAGCACCTCATCCGCCAGGGGCTGGCCTACGTCGACAGCCTCTCCGCCGAGGAGATCCGCCAGTACCGGGGGACGCTCACGGAGCCGGGGAAGGAGTCGCCCCACCGCGACCGCGGCGTCGAGGAGAACCTCGACCTCTTCCGGCGCATGCGCGCGGGCGAGCTCCCGGACGGCGCGCACGTGCTGCGGGCCAAGATCGACATGGCCTCGCCGAACATCAACATGCGCGATCCCGTGCTCTACCGGATCAAGCACGAGGACCATCACCGCACGGGCAACAAGTGGTGCATCTATCCGATGTACGACTACGCCCACCCGCTCTCCGACGCCATCGAGGGGATCACCCACTCCATCTGCACCCTGGAGTTCGAGGACCATCGCCCGCTCTACGACTGGCTGATCGAGAACTGCCCGGTGCCCTCGCGCCCGCGGCAGTACGAGTTCGCCCGGCTGAACCTCAACTACACGGTGATGTCGAAGCGGAAGCTGCTCCGGCTGGTCACGGAAAACTACGTCGCCGGCTGGGACGACCCGCGCATGCCGACCATCGCCGCGCTGCGCCGCCGCGGCTATACGCCGGCGGCCATCCGCAACTTCGCCGAGCGCGTCGGCGTGGCCAAGCGCGAGAACGTCATCGACGTGGCCCTGCTGGAGTTCTCCGTCCGCGAGGACCTGAACCGGATCGCGCCGCGGGTGATGGGCGTGCTCCGCCCGCTGCGCGTGGTGATCGAGAACTATCCGGAGGGGCAGAGCGAGGAGTTCGAGACCCCGAACAATCCGGAAGACCCGTCCATGGGCTCGCGCAAGGTGCCGTTCTCGCGGGTGCTCTACATCGAGCGCGACGACTTCATGGAGGACCCGCCGAAGAAGTTCTTCCGCCTCGCCCCCGGCCGCGAGGTGCGCCTCCGCTCGGCGTACTTCATCACCTGTACGGACGTGGTGAAGGACGCCGGCGGCGAGATCGTCGAGCTTCGCGCGACCTACGACCCCGCCACGCGCGGCGGCGACGCCCCCGACGGCCGCCGCCCGAAGGCGACCCTGCACTGGGTCTCCGCCGCCGACGCCATCGACTGCGAGGTGCGCCTCTACGACCGCCTGTTCAACGTCGAGGACCCGGACGAGGGCGGCGACTTTCTCGAGCACCTGAATCCGCATTCGCTCGAGGTGGTGCCCCACGCCAAGCTCGAGCCCTCCGTCCGTGGCGCCGCCGTGATGTCCCGCTACCAGTTCGAGCGCCTCGGCTACTTTTGCGTCGACCGCGATTCGAGCGAGGAGCGGCTGGTGTTCAATCGGACGGCTACGCTCAAGGACACCTGGGCGAAGGTGGCGGGGAGGGAGTAGGCTTCCCTCCATCACCAGAACGGAGGGTGCCATGCGCCGAATCATCCTCTTCGCGCTCCTCGTGTTCCTTCCCAGCGCCGCGCTCGCGCAGATCCCCAAGCTCACCTGGCTTCGCTACTACACGGTCGTTCCCGGCAAGGACGCCGAGTTCCTGCGCATGCTGCGCGAGACCCACGACAGCATGCTGACCGGGCTGATCGCGGAGAAGAAGGTCACGAACTGGGGCATCGCCGTGCCGCTCTCGCACAACGAGGAGACCTGGACGCATCTGGTCTACATCTCCGCGTCGGACTGGAGTGGGATCGACGCGGTGGTGAACAAGGCCGACGCGGTCATGGCGGCGTTGCCCGAGGCGGATCGGAAGCGCATTGCCGAGGGATTCCCGACCGCCCTGGCCCCGAACGGGCTCCACGACACCGTGCTGCGGCACACCGTGCAATCGCAGGTCGTGCCGCCGAAGGACTTCAAGCTGCGCTATCTCGTCATCAACGAGCACCCGATCGCGCCGGGCCGCGACGTCGACGCCGTGCAGCTCTTCAACGAGTGGGCGAAGCCGATCCTGGCCGACCTCGAGGCCAAGGGCCGCGTCGGGCCGTGGGGTCAGTCCGTCCAAGACATCGTCGTCGGCGAGGACTGGACGTTCCTGGTCTGGTACTTCCTGCCCGACCTCGCTGCGCTCGACGACGTCACGAACAGTCTGATGGCCCTGGGGCCGCAGCGGCTGCGCAGCTACTGGCTGCGGCTGTCGGACATGCAGGAGAAGAAGCCGTTCCGGGGGCAGATTCTCAGGGTGATTCACGCCGCGCCGTGAAGCGAGAATTAGAAATCGTCGCCGCGGTCGCCGAGGCGCTCAACAGCGCGCCGGATGTGCAGACGGCGCTCGAGCGGACGCTCGAGGTGATCGCGCGGGAGCTGAAGCTCGACACGGGCTGGGTATGGCTGGTCGATCCGGAGACGGGGCATGTGTACAGCGCGGCGGCGCGGAATCTCCCGCCGTATCTGCAGGAGCCGGTGCGGATGACCGGGGCGACGTGCTGGTGCATCGAGAGCTTTCGGGACGGCGATCTGCAGCCGAGCAACGTCGATGTCATGGGCTGCAGCCGCCTGCGTCCCGCCGTCAACGCGCGCCTCGATGACCTCACCCGCAACATCGCCCATCACGCCTCCGTCCCGCTCTACTTCCAGGACAAGCCCCTCGGCATCATGAACATCACTGCCCCGGAGATGCGCCGGCTCTCCGCGCGCGAGCTGCGCCTCCTGTCGACGATCGGCTTTCAGCTCGGGGTGGCCATCGAGCGGGCCCGGCTCGCGGACGAGATCGCGGTGCACGCGCGGGCGGACGAGCGGACGCGCCTGGCGCGGGAGATTCACGACACGATCGCTCAGAGTCTGACCGCGATCGCGCTGGAGATCGAGTCGGGACGGCTGGACGCGGCGCTGCGCGTGACGCGCGAGACGCTGGAGGAGGCGCGGCGATCGGTGATGAACCTGCGCGCCGAGCCGCTCGCCGGCAAGCCGCTCGCTCAGGCACTGGCCCTGCTGGTGCGTGAGTTCACTTCCCAGAGCGGCATCCGCGTCTCGGTCGACACCGCGCAGGCCTGTACGCTGCCGCTGGCGGTGGAGGCGGAGCTGTACCGCATCGCCGAGCAGGCCCTGGCGAACGTGCGCCAGCACGCGAAGGCGCGGCGCGTGCGCCTGGAGCTGAAGTGCACGCGCACGGCGGCGACGCTGGTGGTCGAGGACGACGGCGTCGGCTTCGATC
>JBIOTX010000032.1:0-11250 GCA_044866315.1 Thermoanaerobaculia bacterium
AGGTTCAATTCCGCGGCGACCGGCGCGGCCACGTCGCTCGTGGAGGGGCGGGCTCTTAGCCCGCCCTTGCGGTCGGCGGGCTGAGAGCCCGCCGCTCCACCTTTCGGTGTGAGATCGCGCGTCTCCACGGTCATCTTCCGCCCGCTGACCGATAGCACGGCCTTCTCGCCGTCGATCGACACCACCTCGCCGGTTACCTTGAATTTGCGGTGCTCCGCCTTCTCGCCGACGCGCACCTCGCGCTGCTCGGCGGGGATGAACTCCATGGCCTTGTCCACCGGCTTGGTCACCGTCCGCACCACTTCGCTCGCGTTTACCGACGCGCGCGCGGCGCGGTCCATGTCCCGGAGGTTCTTGATCTCGTTGGCGAGCTGGCGAGTGACGTCGTCGCGCAGGCGCTCCAGCTCCTCGCGGTACGACGCGCCGAGGCGGGCGCGCTCCTTCTCCAGCTGCGCGGACCTTTCGGCGAGCGCGCGTCGGTCGGCGTCGACCTCCTTCTGCGTCCGCGCCAGCTCGTCCTGCTGGGTCACGATCTCGGACATCTTCTTCTGCAGCGTGGCCAGGAGCGTGTCCGTCTCGCCGTAACGCTCGCCGAGGCGCTCGCGCGCGCCCTCGATGATCGCGGCCGGCAGGCCGATCATCTTCGCCACCTCGATGGCCCGGCTGCGGCCGGGGATGCCGGTGATCATCCGGTACGTCGGCAGTCCCGTCGCCGCGTCGAACTCCATCGACGCGTTCACGATGCGCGCGTCGTTCACGGCGAAGCTCTTCAGCGCCGACAGGTGCGTGGTGGTGATCACCAGCGCGCCGATGCGCAGGAGGTGCTCGATCACCGACGCCGCCAGGGCCGCGCCTTCCTCGGGGTCCGTGCCCGATCCCAGCTCGTCGAGCAGCACCAGCGAGTGCCTGGTGGCCCGGTCGAGGACCTTCTTCAGGCGCACCAGGTACGCCGAGAACGTGGAGAGGTGCTCGAGCACGCTCTGGTCGTCGCCGATGAGCACGTGCAGCGCGTCCACGCACGGCAGCACCGTGCCTTCCTGCGCCGGAACGGGAAGGCCGCTCATGCCCATGGCCACGAGCAGTCCCGCAGTCTTCAGCGCAACCGTCTTGCCGCCGGCGTTCGGGCCGCTGACGACCAGCGCGGAGCTGTTGCCGTCCAGGTCGATCGTCAGCGGCACCACGTCGCGGCCGGTCGGCATTTCGCCGAACGCATCCTGCCGCGCCGCGGCCAGTCGCTCGTCGAGCAGCGGATGGCGTCCCTCGAGAATGTGCAGCTCGCGCTCGCGGCTGAAGTGCGGGCGCGTCCCGCGGATGGTGTCGTGGAAAACGGCGCAGGCCTGCAGCGCATCGAGCTCGCCGGCGACGTCGATCGCGCCTTCGATCTCCTGGTGCTTTTCATAGAGTGCAGCGGAGATGAAGCGGGTGATGCGCGCGATCTCCTCGCGCTCCTGGATGAGCAGGTCGGCGAGGTCGTTATTGAGCTCGATCGCGCTCATCGGCTCGATGAAGAACGACGCGCCCGAACCGGAGCGCTCGTGCAGAATCCCCGTGACGGCGTTGCGATGATCCGCCCGCACGGGGACGCAGTACCGGTCGCCGCGCATGACGATGAGCGGCTCCTGGATGGCCTCGGCGTTCCGATTCATCACGTCCGTGAGCACGCGCTGGATGGCGCTGCGCTTCGCGTGCACCTTGCTGCGGATCGCGCGGAGCTCGGCCGAAGCCTCCTCGCGCAGCTTGCCGTCGCGGGTGAAGAACTTGTTCGTCTTCGTCAGCAGCTCGCCGAGGTCGGGGATTGTCTCGGCAATGGCGGCGAGGCGCGAGTAGCCGTCGCTGCGGAGGACGGCCTCGCGCATGGCCTGCGTCGCGCGCACGGCGCGGACGACCAGCCACGACTCATCGATCTCCAGCACGGTCTCGCGCGCGAAGAGGGGAGCGACGTCGATCAGTCCCGCCAGCGGCAGCAGCCCCTCGGCGTGGAAGTAGCGGACCATCTCCCCGAGGTCGCCCTGCGCGCGCTCGCAGTCCGCGAGCGAGGCCAGCGGACGCCGGCGTGCGACCGCGTCTTTCCCCGGCCCGCTCTTCGCCTCCATGGCGACGAGGGTGAGGACGCGGTCGAACTCGAGAGTGGTGAGGGAGGAAGGGGAAGTCATCAGAAATGAAAACGCCCGCGATCATCTCGCGGGCGTTCGTTCATCGAGTCAGTGTCGATCAATACCCAGCACGCCGTTCCTCGGCAAGCTTGCGCAGCACCTTCTTGCGCGCCGCAATCGCTTTCCGCTTCCGCTTCGTGCTCGGCTTCTCGTAGTGCTGGCGCTTCTTCAGCTCGGAGAGAATCCCCGATTTCTCGCATTTCCGCTTGAAGCGGCGAAGCGCGTTCTCGAATGTCTCGTCTTCTTTGACGTGTACGAGAGGCATCCCCGAAATCCCCCCCTTCTACTTGAGCTGTGGAGCGTGGGCAGTTCCTGTGGGCCTGTCCATTCTAGGTTCGGCCGTCCGGGACGGTCAATCCGGCCGGGATCGCTACCTCACCTACGTTAGCGCTTCAACCGGGCGCTGCGCCGGGCGATTCCGGAAAGTCTGTGAACTGTTGTAAGTTGCACATCCACAACGGAATCTTGCGATGAATAAGGTCAAGATAACTTCGATCCTGCTCCTCGCCGCCTGCGCCACCCAGCCCCCGCCGCCGCCCGCCCCCGCCGTCCAGGCTGTCGCCGCTCCACAGACTGTAGCGACGCCGGTGACGGAAACGCTGCACGGCGAGACGTTTACCGACCCCTACCGTTGGCTCGAAGACCAGGACGCGCCGGCCACGCGGGAGTGGATCGCGCGGCAGAACGCCTACACCGACGCGGTGATGGCGAACCGGCCGGAACCGGGCCTCTTCGCGCCGCGGCTCGAGCAGGTGCTGAGCACGGACCAGTTCACCACCCCGACCTGGCGCAACGGGCGCTACTTCTACAAGCGCCGCCCGGCGGGGCAGGACCTCTACTCGATCTACATGCGCGAGCGCGTCGACGGTCCGGACGTTTTGCTGATCGACCCGGCACCGCTGAGCCCCGATCACACCTGGAACGTGGACATCGAAGACGTGTCGACGGATGGGGCCCTGCTGGCGTACTCCGTCCGCAAAGGCGGCGCGGACGAGATCGAGGTCCGCTTCTTCGACGTGAACGCGCGCCGCGACGTGGGCGCGCCCCTGCCGACCTCGCGCTACTACGGCATCGAGATCGCGCCGGACAACACCACTCTCTATTACACGCGCATGCATCCGACCGGGACGGAAGGACCGCGCCTGTTCCGCCGCGCCATCGCCGGCGGTGAGGAGACGATGCTTTTCGGGGAAGGATACGGTCGCGAGAAGATCCTCTACGGCGGCCTCTCCGAGGATGGCCGGTATCTGCTCATTCACCTCTTTCATGGCTCGGCGCCGAAGAAGACCGAGATCTACCTCGACGACCTGCGTGACGCCGCGCCGCCGCGCACCGTTGTCAACGACATCGACTTCCGCTCCACCGCCGACTTCGCCGGCGACGCGCTGGTCATCGAGACGAACTGGAACGCCCCGAACGACCGGGTGATGACCGTCAGCGCAAGCGATCCCGCGCGCGCGAACTGGAGGGAGCTCGTTCCCGAGAATCCGAAGGCGGCCATCCAGGGGATGTCCGCCGCCGGCGGGCGCGTGTACGTCCGCTACCTCGAGGACGTGAAGCCGCGCATCATCGGCTATGACCTCACCGGCGCGCGCCTGGACGAGATCGCCTTCGAGCAGCCGGGCTATCTCGCCGACATGAGCGGATCGTGGGCGTCGCCGGTCGCGTTCTTCACCTTCAGCGCCCTGAACCTTCCGGCCACGGTCTATCAGCACGAAGTGGCGAGCGGAAAGCGCGCGGTGTTCGCGAAGATCAACGTGCCCGTCGACGCGAGCCGTTTCACCGTCGAGCAGGTCTGGTATCCGTCCAAGGACGGCACGCGCGTGCCCATGTTCCTGCTGTATCGCAAGGACCTCCAGCGCAATGGGAAAAACCCGGTCTGGCTGACGGGCTACGGCGGCTTCGTGCAGAGCCAACTCCCGGCGTTCAGCACGCGCGCGCTGCCGTGGGCGGAGCAGGGCGGCGTGTACGCACTGGCGAACCTGCGCGGCGGCGGCGAGTTCGGCGAGGAGTGGCATCAGGCCGGGATGCTGGAGCGGAAGCAGAACACGTTCGACGACTTCATCGCCGCGGGCGAGTACCTGATCCGCGAGCGTTTCACCTCCCCGCAGCACCTCGGCATCGCCGGCGGCAGCAACGGCGGCCTCCTGGTCATGGCCGTGGCCACGCAGCGTCCCGACCTCGTCGGCGCGGTGCTCTGCCGCTATCCGCTCATCGACATGCTCCGCTACCACAAGTTCCTGGTCGGCAGCTTCTGGGTCCCCGAGTACGGCAACCCCGACGACCCGGAGGAATTCAAATGGCTGTCGGCGTACTCACCGTACCAGCGCGTGGTGAAGGGGACGAACTACCCGGCCACGCTGTTCGTCACCGGCGACGCCGACACGCGCGTCGCCCCGCTGCACGCGCGCAAGATGACCGCGCTGATGCAAGCCATGAACGGCTCGAGCGAGCCGATCCTGCTCCGCTACCACGTGGCCTTCGGCCACTCCGGCGGCGAGCCGCTGCCCGTGCAGGTGAAGAACCTCGCCGAGGAGATGGGGTTCATGTGGTGGCAGCTCAAGTGAGGTCGATGATGAAGAAGAGTCTCCTGTTCGCGCTCGCGCTCGTTCTCGCTACGACCGTTCACGCGGAAACCCTCGTCCTCGCCGGCGGCCGCCTCATCGACGGCTACGGCGGGCCGCCGCTGGAGAACGCGGTGATCGTGATCGAGGGGAACACCATCCGGGCGGTGGGGTCGGAGGCGCAGATCCGGATCCCCGAGGGCGCGCGGGTGATCGACACGAACGGGTTCACGGTCATGCCCGGGCTCATGGACATGCACGTGCACCTGATGATCCTCGGGCACGGCGACTACGACCACTGGGACCGCACCTATCCCTCGAAGTACCGCGACGTGATCATGCCCATCTCGGCCAGGCAGCTGCTGATGGCGGGCGTGACCACGGCGCGCGATCTCGGAGCGCCGCTCGAAGACATCGTCGCCGTCAAGCGCCGCATCGAGAGCGGGGAGATCCCCGGGCCGCGGCTCTTTGTCTCCGGACCGTTCCTGCAGAAGGAGAACACGCCGCTCACCGCGCCGTTCCGCTGGGTGGTGAAGGATCCGGAGGACGCGCGGAAGAAGGTGCGCACGATCGTCGCCGGCGGCGCGGACGTGATCAAGCTGATCGACCAGGACCAGATGACCCTCGAGGAAGTGAAGGCCATCGTCGACGAAGCCCACAAGCACGGCAAGCACGTGGCCGCGCACGCCCATCGCTCCGAGGAGATCCGCATGGGCCTCAGGGCGGGCGTGGACTGCTTCGAGCACACCGGCCTGGCCACCAAGCCCGGCTACGAAGAAGACGTGTTGCAGATGATCCGCGAGCGCAACGCCACCCTCTACTGGTGCCCGACCATCGAGGGGCTGTACCTCTTCGACGAGACGGTGAAGAACCCGGAGCGCCTCGACGATCAGCGCCTCAAGCGCGACCTGCCGCCGGAGATCTACGAAGACGTACACCGCTCCATCCGCGACGTGCAGCGCCTCGACTACTCGCGCCTCGTCTCCCGCCGCCTGCCGACCCTGCCGAACAAGTTCCGCCAGCTCCGCGAGTCCGGCGTCACCATCGTCGTCGGCACCGACTCCGGCATCCCCATCAACTTCCACTTCGACTCCACCTGGCGCGAGCTGGCGACGATGGTGCGGCTGGGGATGACCCCGATGGAAGCCATCCGCGCCGCCACCTACTGGCCCGCGCAGATGCTGAAGATGCCCAACCTCGGCACGATCGCCCCGGGCAAGCTCGCCGACGTGATCGTCGTCGACGGCGACCCGCTCACGGACATGACCGCGCTGCGGCATGTGGTGCATGTGGTCAAGGATGGGAAAGTCGTGCGGTAGAATCCTCCTCGCGCCGCAAGGTCAGCCGGCGTACCCAACACAATTCGGGGCCGATACGGCCGGGAGGACATCATGAAGGTTGCCCCTGTCATGCTTCTGCTCTCGTGTCTTGTGGGATTCGTGTCTCCGGAAGCACATGCCTGGACCAAGGACTGCGGAAAGGAGGGTCAGGCGCCGTGCGCCTTCAGTGAGGCGAAGTTCGAGGGGAAACAGGGAGGGCTCTGCGCCACCGGGCAGTTCTTCGACCTGATCGAGGGCGGCACGTGCTGGACCTGCCCGAGCGGTCTGGCCCGCACCGTCTTCGCCGTCAACACCGACAAGGCCTGCGAGAAGGTGGCCTCGACCGACTTCCGGCGCGCCAACGAGCACGGGAGGGGGACAGGGTTCTTCCGCACCGACTGCCCGGGTGGCCAGTTCTGGGACATCGTCGACGGCAACTGCCACAGCTGCCCGGCGGGCTTCTCGATGCAGGTCTTCGAGCACGTGCACAGCGAGCGCAAGTGCGCGCGAGGCATTCCGGCGACGTGGACCCGGGCCACGAAGATCGGACCGCCGTGCGGGGCGGGCAAGCTGTGGGACCCGCGCAACGGCGGCGAGTGCTGGAGCTGTCCCGAAGGCTTCGTGCGGACCGTCGCGCCGGTCAACAGCTCCCTGGCCTGCGAGTACAAGATGATCGGCGGCGGCACGGGCCTCCTCGGCTGCAACGCGGGGCTGAGCAGCATCCGCAACGTCTGCGTCAAGACCGGCGTGTGCGGCAAGGAGGGGCAGCGCCCGTGCGAGGTCACCGAGCGCATCCCGTCCTGCGACGCCGGTCTGCGCGAGAACTTCAAGACCAACCAGTGCGTGAAGCTGCGCACCGGCGAGACGCCGTTCACCGGAGGACTGTCGTCGCTCGCCGAGTTCTGGGGCGCCACGCTGCAGACCCGCTGCAAGAGCATCCTCGGCAGCATCGACATCGGAGGACAGGGCAATGCCGGGGTGGCGGCACGTTGCACGAAGGACACCGCGGTGGGCTTCGCCTGCGCGCTGCTCAAGGACGTGGCCGCGGGCTACACCGACATCGCCAACAGCGTCCTCGAGGCTGCGCCGACGGTGGGAACGCTGGCCGAGCAGATGAACGCCGCTGCGGCCAAGCCGCCCTGCTCCGACTTCGGCGAGCGCTTCGCCAAGACGACGAAGCACGGCAAGGCCACGGGCGTGATCAAGACCGATTGCCCGTCGGGCCAGTTCTGGGATCCGGACGGCAACTGCTACTCGTGCCCGACCGACTTCACGCGCACGCTCTTCCCGGTGACCCACGAGCGCGCCTGCACCGACCGCGTCGGCGGGAACCTGATGCGCTTCGGCTGCGGCGCGGTCGAGGGGATCAAGGCCAAGTTCGGCGAGACCACCAAGTGCACCGTGGAGATGGTCGAGAACGGCTCGATCTTCGACAAGCCCATCGACGTCAAGAACGCCGACCAGGTGGTCTGCATGGCCACCGGAGAGCTGGGCTACAACATCATCAAGCTCGGGATCGAGAGCGGGAAAGCCGCCGCCACCGGCGACATCACCGGCATCCTCAAGACCATCAGCCAGATCAAGGGAACCGGCACGCACGGCCTGGACGTCAACCGGCTGCTGCAGTGCCGGAGGGACGCGCTCAAGGCGAAGTAGAGCGGGCGTCCCGCCCGCTGGCCGCCGGGCGTCCTCGCCCGGCGGCCTTCCAAGTGAGGCACCGACCCTCCCGCAAGAGGGTCGACCCCTGCTCAACCAGGGTCCGACCATCCCCCGATGTAGGTCCACCCCATCCCAACCAGGGTCGACCCCTCTTCAGCACGGGGCGGACTCTCTTGCGTAAGAGGTCCCCCTCGCCCATTGCAGGGTCAGACCCTACTTCAGAAGGGTCCGACCCTGGCGGGGAGGGGTCCGACCCTTCCGAACGAGGGGTCGACCCCTCTTCAAACAGGGGTCGACCCTCTTCAGTGAGGGGTATCCCCCTCGGGCGGCAGGGTCGGACCCTGTTTCAGCGGACCCGGGTGATCTTTGCCAGCGCCGCGTTCATCTGATCCGTGACGCGCATGACCGGCCCGTCGAACACCACCGCCGGCGGCATCGTCGCCTCCCACCGCGCGCCCTTCGGATAGATCGCGACGAGATCCCACAGAACGCCGTCGCTCTCGCAGCAGTCGTGCTTCGGCTGCGGTGGCCGGGCGTCTCGGGCCATGACTTTCGCCAGCACATGATCCTCGTCCCAGTAGTGGCGGGCGCGGATGTCCGGGATTCGCCGCAGGACGCCGGTCGTGGGAGCGAAGAAATCGGACGCGAGGATCGGCTCCCAGACCACGAAGACCCGCATCTTCGTCCCGGCGTGTTGCTGCAGAACTTCTTCGGCTGCGGAGGCCCCCCGCAGACAACCCGGTCAGGTGGGAGAGAGGAGAAGGATCATCCGCGGCTGGTCCGACGCGGCGTTGAATTCCGCCCGGAGTTGCTTGAGCGACTCCGCGCTCAGACTGGCGAGCGGGGGTTGACCCTGCGCCGTCCGATGCCCGCCGAACTGGTACCACGCCGCCGCGAGCAGCAGCGCCGCGATTCCGGCGATGAGGACGATTTTCCGGCTCCGCTTCATCGCCTGCCAATCCGCCATCCGCCGATCAGCGGCACCGTCGCGCATGCGGGTCCCCCGTCCCGGCCGGTTCCGGCGATCTGCGTCTCGATGACCGCACCGGATGCCGCCGACTCTTCGATGAGCGACGCAGGGATGTCACGGAGGTGCACCTTCGCTCGACGGTCCCAGCACGATTCCGCCTGGCCGGCCTGCTTGCCGGAGTTCACGTACACGAACCTGCCGGCGGGCGGGCCTTGCGCGAACGGGCCGAGGAGACGCGGAGGACCACCGGCGGTACCGGGCTCGAAACGGAGCGCGAAGTCGAACGTCAGCGCCTTCGCGCTTTCCTTCGACGGCGGCACCAGCTCGGATCGGCCGCGCTGCAGTCGAAACACGACGCCGCGCGGCGGGTCGAGCAGAGTGATCCGAAACCGGACTTCCATGGACATACCCTACTGCACCCGGTACAGCCAGATCGACCGCCCCACCCGCCGCACCGGCGGGTGGGAGGCGATCCAGAGATAGCCGTCGGTCCAGATCGGATGGCGGTAGCTCTCGCTCACGGCGATCCACCCCGTGGCGCGCTGGTGGGGGCGGAGGAGGGACACGGGCGCGCCGAGGTCGTGGCGGAGGGGGTCGGCGGAGCCGAAGTAGGCGAGGTGCAGCTCGCGGATACCGAGCTCGCGCACGGCCTCGCGGAGGCGAAGCAGGTCCTGCCCCCAATCCAGATCGCTGTCGACGACGATGCGCTCGGGGTGGCGGCCGGCGAGGGGGTTGAACCAGGCCAGGTAGTCGGGGTGGGCGAGCGTGGCGGCTCCGATCTGCACGGCCAGCGCGAGCGCGGTGACCCAGCGCAGCGCGCGCCCGCGCTGCCAGAGCACGACGGCCGCGACGCCGCCGGCGATGGCCATCAGCGGATAGATCGGCAGCAGGTACCGAAGGCCGCCCTGGGTCTGCATCAGGAAGCCGCAGAGGAGGATCGCCACGGAGGCCGCGAGGGGTGCGCTTTTGCGGACGACCCAGAGAAAGAGCAGCGGCAGCGGCGTCTTCACGAGCAGGAGCAGCGGGAAGTAGAGCGGGTCGCCTCCCGGGTCGATCTCGCCGAGGAAGTAGGCGGGGTAGGTGTTGCTGCGGTTGATCATCGCCAGCATGCGGATGCCGGTGACGAGATCGCCGAGATGGAAGCGGTAGGCGAGGGCGATCAGGACGAAGGCGACGGCGAGGGAAACGCCGATCCATGGATGCACCCGTCTGCGCATGACGAGGAGGATCGCGATCGCGCCGGCGGGGACGAAGAAGAGCGCCGAGAACTTCGACAGCACCGCGAACGCGATGGCCACGCCGAGGAGCAGCGCGGTGCGCGCGCTCGGGTTCTCGAGGAAGAGCGAGAACGCGTACAGCGCGGAGACCACCGACGCCGCGGCCGCCATGTCCGTCGTCGCCAGTCCGGCGTGGCCGAGCACGGGCGGGAGGTGGGTAAAGAGCAGCAGGGCGGCCAGCCCTGCCCACGCGCCGCCGAGGCGGCGGCTCCATCGCCACACCACCAGCGCGGCGATGAGAAAGAACGGCAGCGTACCGATCCGCGCGAGGGTGAGGCGGCGCTGGTAGTCGCCGGAGTAGAGGACCTCATTGCCGGTGGCGATCGCGCTCGAGCGCACGACCCGCGTGGTGTTCGTATCGCGCACGAAGCGAAAACGCGCGCCGTCGAGGTACGGCCCGATCGCTGCGAGCACACGCGGCAGCGGCGGGTTGTACGGGATCAGCCGATACGTCTTGTGATCGAGCCACTCCAGTCCCGTGGCGATGTGCGCGGGCTCGTCGTGGGTCTGCACGAATACGGGATAGGTCGCAACGATCCGGGCCACGCCGACGGCGAGGAGCAGCCCGGCCAGGAGGAGCTCGGTTCGCTGCGGCAGCGCGCGCATCGCGCTACGAGAGCAGGTGCTCGACGCGGGAGATGATCGCGTCGATGGCCACGAGGTTCTCGCCGCCCTCGGGGATGATCAGGTCCGCGTGCCGCTTCGACGGCTCGACGAACTCCTCGTGCATCGGCCGCACCGTGGTCACGTATTGCTCGATCACCGACTCCACGCTCCGCCCGCGAACCTTGATGTCGCGCATGAGCCTGCGCACGAAGCGGATGTCCGCCGGCGTGTCCACGAACAGCTTGATGTTGATCCGCTTGCGCAGCTCCGGCTCCGCCAGCACGAGGATGCCCTCGACGATGATCACCTTCCGCGGCTCGGCGCGCTGGGTGTCGGCCTTGCGCGAGTGGGTGGTGAAGTCGTACAGCGGCACCTCCACCGCGGAGCCTTTGGCCAGGACGTCGAGGTGACGGCAGAGCAGCTCCGTCTCCAGCGAGTCGGGATGGTCGAAGTTGATGTGGTGGCGCTGCTCGGGATCGAGGCCCTCGAAGTCGCGGTAGTACGAGTCGTGGGAGATCCACTCGATGCGGTCTTTGCCGACCCGGTCGTAGATCGCCTGCGCGACGGTGGTCTTGCCCGAGCCGGTGCCGCCGGCGATGCCGATGATGACCGGTTTCACTAGCCGCCCTGCTCTTCGAGCTCGGTCTCGGTCATGAAGTCCGAAGGGTCGTCATTGCCGCAGATGGTGCAGACGACGGAGGC